>CAZRHT010000008.1:0-59310 GCA_964599895.1 uncultured Holophagae bacterium | reverse complement strand
CAATCCCTGTGATTAAGAAGATCGTGTCTTCAGTCAGTACAGATACATGTAGAAAGATTGCTGCTGAAACATTGAAAATGGATACATCAATGGCAATTGAGGCCTATATTGCAGAAATGAACAGCAAATTTGTCCCGGAATTTGGGCGGATTCTCAAGAGTCTCCTCTAAACCCGGGTGGGCACTAAAATTTGAAAACAACTTATGATTATCATTATCCCTGGGTTCTTCAGAATTCACTTAACATATCAGGAGAAAAAGTTGCATGCCAAGATTTAAGATAGAAACATGGGGCTGCCAGATGAACGAGTATGACAGCCAGAAAATGGTCGGTTTGCTGAAAAGAAATGGGTTCACTCAGACTGAGTCTGAAGAAGAGGCTGAGATCTTCATTCTAAACACGTGTAGTGTTCGGGAAAAAGCAGTTCACAAGATTCATTCCCGTGTAGGTGTGTTGAAGAAGCGATATGGAAACCGGAAAATTGTTGGAGTGTGCGGTTGCGTGGCTTCCCATGAGGGCAAAGAATTACTGGAGAAAATTCCATCCCTGAAGTTTGTAGTGGGTACCAGGAGTATACATCTGATCACAGAAGCGGTGAATCGTGCACTGAATGGAGCCAAATTCCTTGACACAAACGACCATACTGATGAGATGGACGCACCCATTACGTTTGCTGAGCGAGTTGGCCAGACGAAAGCCTACGTCTCGATCATAGAGGGTTGTGATAATTTCTGTACTTATTGTGTTGTCCCGTTCACACGTGGCCATGAGCATTCCCGTCCACTCTCGGTCATCCTTGATGAAGTTAGAAACGCGGTCGAAACGAAAGGCATTCATGAGATTGAACTGCTGGGGCAGAATGTAAATTCTTACAACTATGAAGGGAAGTGCTTTGCTGATGTACTTCAAGCCGTCAGTGAACAGCCGGATGTCCAACGGGTCCGCTTTCTCACATCCCACCCCAAGGATTTCAATGAAAACCTGGTTCGAGTGATTGCCGCACATGATAACGTATGCCCGACTATTCATCTGCCGATGCAATCTGGTTCTGACCGCATCTTGAAAAAAATGGGCCGGCAATATTCTCGGATCGACTACTTGAGAAAAATTGAAATGGTTCGTGAGATTCTTCCCGAGTGCTGGCTTTCCTCGGATTTTATTGTTGGATTTCCAGGGGAAGACGAAAAAGACTTCATGGATACAATGAATGTTATCCAGTCTGTGAAATATGACAACCTGTTTTCATTCAAGTATTCTCCCAGGCCTCGTACTGCCGCTCTCAAGTTGAAAGACGATCCGGTTCCGGATTCCATCGCATCAAACCGTCTTTCCATTCTGCAACACACACAGGAACAAATTCAGCTGAACAAGCATCTTCAAATGATAAATCATGTGTATCCGGTTCTGGTCGAGAGTTTCAGTAAGAAAAATCCGAAGCGACTCACAGGCCGAACTGAGGGCAATCATGTGGTTCATTTTGAAGCGGGTAGGGCAGAGCAACTTATAGGTTCCATTGTAGATGTACGAATCGAATCTGTTACGATGGCAAGTTTAAAAGCGCGTTTGGTATAAGTGCTGAAGTTAGAAAATAGACACCATGTCTGAAAGTTTTTTGACATTCGTCAAAGAGGGGTTATATTGTTAGATGAGCATTGTTGATGGAGGTCTTGAGTGTTTGTAGAAGTGGAATTGGAAGATATACTTGATACACCCCTTTCAGAATCGCCCTTTCTGGTACTGAAAGAGAGAAGTGGCAATCGTTGTTGCACTATTCACGTCGGGTTTATGGAGGCTCACAACATTGTTAATCAATGCGAAGGGGTTCATCCACCTCGTCCCATGACTCATGATTTGATCCTGGACATGCTGGAAAAGGCCGGTGCTACCATGAAAGCGGTTCACATTGTCAGAGAAATGGAACATACCTACTTTGCTACTGTTCAAATTGAAAGCAATAGTGGAAACATTGAAAGAGTGGATGCCCGTCCCTCTGATGCCATCACTCTGGCATTGAAGAGACACTGTCCTATCTATCTGAAGGAAGATTTATTTAGCAAACACTCAGGCCGGCGCCGAATTGATTCCGGATTTGAACAAATCCTAAGCCCTCTCCTGATCAAAGCGCAGACACGTACCAGGAGAAAAAACCGCTGATTCTTTTCCAATACGCAAAACCAGGGGGGCTTATGCCCCCCTGGTTTGCTTTTACTATCAGAATTGTGCTTTTACGCTTTGGCTTTGAATGCCCTCATAAAATCCACGAGCTTTTCTACGCCTTCAAGAGGGAAGGCATTGTAAATAGATGCGCGGATCCCGCCAACACTTCTGTGGCCTTTCAACCCGAGCATGTTCTGTGTTTCCGCTTCCTTTACAAATTTCTTTTCAAGTTCTTCATTTGGAAGACGAAAGGTAACATTCATTAGAGACCTGGAATCCTTGTCTGTAACCGTTCCTTTATAAAAATCATTCATTTCATCGATAGCGCCATACAAGAGGCCGGCCTTATTTCTATTTATTGTCTCAATACCATCCAGACCGCCAGACTCAATGATCCATTTAAGAACAAGGTGCACTACATAAATAGAAAAGACAGTCGGTGTGTTGAATAGCGAATCCTTGTCGGTGTGAGTTTTATACCGAAGAAGGGTAGGGTTTGACTCTTTATCGCGTTGCAGGAGTTTATCCTTCAAAACAACAATTGTAGTACCGGATGGCCCCATGTTCTTCTGTGCTCCTGCATAAATCACATCAAAATCCGTGAACCTTAATCTTCTGCATAGCATATCTGATGACATATCAGCGATCAACGGAATATTTTCAGAGTGTTCCGGAAAATGATTGAATTGAGTGCCAAAGATTGTATTGTTTGTCGTTATATGGAGATAGCTTGCATCATCATTGATCGGTAGAGTCTTCGGTATATAGGAAAAATTACTATCTTCAGAAGTCGCCACTACACGGGTTTCTCCAAGAAGCTTTGCTTCCTTTATTGCCTTTTTTGACCATGCACCTGTATTTACGTAATCAGCAGGCTTATCTTTTAGCATCAAGTTTAGAGGAACCATATGGAATTGAAGACTGGCACCGCCTTGAAGAAACAAGACGTGGTAATCATCCGTCAAACCCATAATCTCCTTCAGATCTTTTTGTGCTTCCTTTATCACATGATCGAAATCTTTCGCACGGTGACTGATCTCGAGAATGGACAAACCCAATCCATTAAAGTCCAATGCGGCCTGAGAGGCTTTTTGAACCACACTGAATGGGAGAGTGGCCGGTCCTGCAAAGAAATTGTAAACGCGGTGTGTCATTGAGACCTCCTGACTTTTGTAGTCGCCAAATAGATTCCTGCATCTAGATTGTAACGCAAAAGCATTGGGAATCAGAGCAATTTTTTCCTTAGCTGTTTTCAATATGTACTCTAACTGAATTGAGAGCTCCTCGATTTTAGATTGATTCAGGGGTCGTAGTGGTCGGATTTTTTGTTCTTATATGTATGTTTACATAATGTATATTATCGGAAGTCTCAATTGGGTAAATACGTCCTCATTCAATCCCCCTATTGCCACAAGGGATTACGCTAAAGTTATTGAAAGATGTTCTATAAAGGAACCTTTAAGGCCTTTTAAGAGACTTGACTTGCAAATTTTTTCTATTACATATGGTCATTGAGGATGGTTCCAGTGTTCTAATTGCGAGTATGCTGGCACAACCAAGAACGTTATGTGCTTTGTATTCAGCTTAAATCTACGTACATATATCTGTTATGATCTGGCCTTTTGCCCTCTCTGTCTTGTCTTTCTTAAAGGAGGTTAAGTCCTGCGAGACGATGGTCTTTGGGGGCTGTGTCAAGAATGAGACTACCTCCTCTTTTGAAATTAACCATTAACAATGGAGCTTTTCGCTAATTGCCATTTAAAGCACACTTAATATACCTTTAAAGAATTAGTTACCATATATACATAAAGTGAACATTTTAAGGTTTTATTGGTCCTTACGGTGAGTCTAGAAGTTGTAGTGCAGGTTAAAGTAGATTTGTTAAATATAACGGAGACGGCCAGAAAGCGAACATCCAAAATTCCTTTTGGTCGAGATGTATGATTTTGTGTGCAAATTATACTTTGTGTTTATAAGCAAAATTTAAGTACATTGTATACACTAGGATAAGGCCATACATATAAGGTAGTACTTAAGAAAAGCAAGATAAGAGACGCAACGGAAAGAGGTTATACGGAACATAGGTAACGAAGTTAGTGATTCTTGCAGGAAGCACCCTTCCCTATCTCCAGCCAGTCTTTTTCGTTATAGCTGCCATAGTTCTTTCAGGGTTCGCAATAATGCTTTGATGAGAAATGGATTTGGGCGTCTGACTCTGCCCCAAAGTATTAAGAATTAGGGGCAGAAAATTCAGGATAAAGATCTCTTCCTTGCTATTGAAAACGTCTTTTCAGCCTGCTGATTGAGGCAACAAAAGGTTCATTGTTATCTTCATAAAAAACCTGAGGTAGACTGTTCATCGCTTTCATCGCCTCCTGGTTAGAATCAAAGAGACCAAAACAGACAATCACACAATCAGAGCCCCCATATTTGAAGGGCACCAGGTAAATATCCTCGGGAGACTTCAAAAGACGGATGGCCTGTTGAATGGTTTCAGCTTTGCACGCCACTTCCAGTTGCAAAGTCACCGCTTTGGCATTTGCACTGTTGAAAGTAGTCTCAGACTTGTCAAGATAGGAAGCGTATTTTATGACTATTGCATCTACGGTATCAGATGAGTCTGGCTGCTGAGATACTGTGGTTTGGACTTGTTTTGTTTTCAATGGATTTGTCTGATTTGTGTCAGGAACCGATGATATCTCTGGCTTACCTTGAGTATCGGAGGATGGTCCCTGATTTTCAGTTACACCTTTGACTTTATTTTTCTGCTTTTGCAAAGGTTCCTTTTTCTGGCTGGGTTCGACCTTTGGTGTTGGTGTTTGTTTCGATTCTTCTGAATTTATTTTACTGTTGGGAGTTTTCTCAGAAATGGACTTTGCGGCATTCTCTTCAGCTGTATTAGTCTCTTTTCCATTGGAAACATCGGATGATGGAGATTCATTTCCTACCAAAGGCAATTCAGATTCAGAGGTAGAGGGCGATGTGGCATCCGATTTATCTAGAGAGGTAATGGAGGAGGTAGTGACATCCTCCTTTGGTGCGGCTTGTTGAATCTGGGTTTGTTCTGAGGGTAATGTTGGTGCATTTTGTTGCTGGGGAAGCCAGAACTGGTAATAGTACATAGTTCCGACAAAGAGAATAACTGATATTACTATCAGTGAAATCAGTAACCATTTCCCGCCGTCCCCACCAGCACTTGCATCAATTATTTCTTCATCAAAGGATTCGCTGTCCGGCAAAGTTGATTCAACAAGGGTCGCATCAGCATCGACACCAAAATCACCTATTTCCTGGCTCTCCGTTCGTTCCAGCCGATACGTTTCTTTTTCCATTTCTGGAGACTGCTCATCATTGTCCATGATAACGGAGTCTATATCCTGCTCTGTAAGCGCAAAGCCCCTCTCATCGCCCTCAAGTGAGGTCGCATCCGGCTGGTCTACGAGTTCATCAGCGTCTGATTCAAACTCAAGATGATTTCCAGATTGAAGTTCGTCTTCAACTGATTCTTCTTCATAAGAGAGTTCGTCTTCCTTCAGCTTGAATTCAACAAATATATCTTTGTCGCTTTCTTCAGAATCTGATACTGCTTCGGGTTCTGAAAATTCAACTTCCGGTTCAAACTGATCAGAAATTGAAATATCCATTTTTTCCGTGGGCTCTTCCTGGTCGATTTCTGGAGCAGGAAAAGGCAGCTGGTCCTTTTCAAGTCTTTCTGTGGGTTCTTCCTTCTGTTCTGGTTTTTCCGCGGATTCGCCGAGATGGACGAAAGCTTCTTCTGCCAACTCAAGATCCTCTTCAGGTTCATCCTGAATTTCAAAGATGTCTTCGCTTGATGGCAAAGTTGCCTCAGGCATTCTTTCTTCAATCAAAGTAAGGAACTTCAAGGAATATAAAAGCTTAAAGACCTTGAAATCTTCCAGAGTGGTCATTCCCGTCAGATCAGCAAGAGTGCGTTTCCCATCAATTGCCTCAGCAACTTCCAGAAGATCAGGATTTGTGATCAGCCGATTCTTTCCTTCTTCAAAAAGAAGTGTCTTTTTGTAAATGGTATCAGGCTGCTGGATCTTTTCTGCAATCCACTCCCTGTCCTGAAACATAATTATAGAGTCAAAAATGACCTTCATAGTATTTAAGGGCAGATTTATCACACCATCAGGAAGAGGCCCTTCGCTGAAGTGATAATCACCCTGTTTCAGAACGATGATTGAGTGGATAATACTTATAACCTGAACTTTGACAGCCCAGATTAGTTCTTTGTGAGTAATAAATCCCATATTAACTAGATTGCGGCCCAAGGAAATATTCTTGTCCATCTGGCGAAGTGCAGCATCCAACTGCTCTTGCGTCAATTTCTTGTACTTGATGAGAATTGTGATGAGCTTGTCTTTTTCACCATTGGAAGAGGCATAGACAATATTGCCTTCGGAGAAATAGACGGTCTTGACCACGGAATCAGGGAAATAGACTTTCAGTACACCCGTTCTGGCATTGGAATAAACATCGTAAAAGAACTGATGCATTTCATAATTTTCAAAATAATCGCGATTTGCTTGGTCCATCACCGTACTCCTTGCATATATCTTTTACACCAATATACACGAAAGTGTTGAAAAAGGGTAAGAGAAAACTGAAGCTTCCCCTTTTTTTAATCCGTGCTACGACAGTTAACTGGAGCGGAAAATCCGGAGATAGAGAAGACAAGGGATATCAATCCTCAGGCGATTCGGGTTTCTTTCTCTTAATACTTACAGTAAGTTTATCCAGTAACTGGATCACCAATTCAATGTCATCCTTTTCTGCCAGGTCAAGTTGCGCGACTACCTGCTTGATTTTCATCTTCTTTGGGGTATCAATCCGATCCAGGATCTTGTAAATCCCGGTATCATCGAGGTCTCCGGGCTCATCAAAGAACCAGCGCATGGGAATCTGGAAAGTTTCGCTTAGTCTCCTTAATAGACGAAGCGTGTAATTTTGACGGTAGCTTTCCGCCTGCGCTATTGTGTTGATGTTAATACCCAGGATGTCCGCGAATTCCCTTTGTGTCAATCCCTTGGACTTCCTTAGCTCCTTAATCTTGTCTGTCAATGCTGTGTCACAATATCCTTTTCTCATAAAGCAAGTATTACAGATTCAGTTGTAAAATGCAAGAATAAACATGTTTTTTTCTAATATGTTTTTGCTTTGGTTGCGGAGCAGGAGATTTAATCCAAAAAGGAAAATTCCGGAATCAGAAAATCAGCAGTTTCCTCTACTGAACCACCTTCAGAATCTATAATTAAATCAGATGCAAGCAAATAGAAAGGCTCTCTCTCAACCATCCGTGTTTTAAACGAAGCCAGGTCGAACAGAGGTCTTTTGGACGATAAAGCACACCTTTTTTTAATTGTTTCTTGTGGTTGATAGAGCCAGATCGTGAATGCATTGTCTTTCAACATCTGTGATATTCCAGGTGTCATCAACGCTCCTCCCCCAAGGGCAATAATTGTGTCCCTACTATGAAGCGATTTTTCAATTTGTTCTTTCTCAAGTCGTCGGAAAGCTTCTTCTCCGTAGTCCTGAAAAATTGCGGAAATACTTTTTCCTGCAGCTTCTTCACACATGTCATCTACGTCTAGGAAATCCCATTCCATTCGGGCACTCAGTTGTCTGCCAACAGTTGTCTTTCCGGCTCCCATAAACCCTAGCAGTATGACACGGCGGGGACTCTTTAGCTCACGGTTCGCCTGAAGAAAAGAAGCAGATCTATTAAAAAACTGACTGTCAACTTCGAAGTTTCGTCCGAAAAACGAGCAAAAAGACTGCCAACCTTGATGAATAAGCCAATTCAATCCATCCAATCGCTCCGCCTTTCCAAAGTAGTTTTGCGGTGGTTCAGCTTTGTAGTTTGCATCCAGAACTACCTGATTAGACTGAAGAGGAAGCTCAAAAAATGGCGGGTAGCCGGGAATTGTCCATATGACAATATCGATTGAGGACAACAGTGAAGTAAGCTTGCCCAAGGGATGGAAGCAGGAGAAGAAATCCTTTGCTATTTGTTCACCCCTTGCTGGATTTCGATTTGTGAAGAAGATTTCGGCTCCGGCTCGACAGAGAGAAAAAGCGGCTGCTTTGGCTGCGCCGCCTGCGCCTGCAATGAGGACCCGACTACCTTTGAGTATTTGAAATCGGGCTAAGAGAGAGAAAAGAACTCCGGCATGGTCTGTATTATGTCCAATCAATCCCCTTTCTGTATCTTCAATTATTGAATTTACGGCTCCGATTTTCTGGGCTTCCAGAGACATTGAAGTCAAGTGTTCTTGAACCTTCTCCTTGTAAGGATGGGTGACGTTAAAGTATTGGATTTTCAATTCATGCAACATCTTCAAGACCTTGGGAAGCTGGAGCCCGGTCGCACGGAAGCACTTTCCTTCAATACCTAATTCAGTCATCATAAACTGATATAACTGTGGGCTCAACGAATGTGACACAGGATGTCCGATTACTGCCAAACGCTCAGCTTTTGCCATGGAACAATTCCTTGAGCTCTGTTTGCAGAGTTTTCATTCTACTGTAAGACAATTGGCCAGGTGCAGTAGGAGATTGATCATCCGGGTGTGCAAAAGTGAAAGGATTTCCAAGGAATGGACCCAGTACACGGGTAAATATTCCCATGGGCCCCATACCAATTGCAAGCACTGGTTGATATTCAGAGCAAAGGGAAAGCAGTCGGAGGTTGTCTTCCTGACGATGAACAGCGCAGGCAATTTTCACAATATCAGCACCGTATTGAATCGCTTTCTCGTATATAGTTTCTAATTCAGATTTTTGGGGTGTTTTTTTGAAATTATGATATGAAATGATGAGTTTTGTTTCTGCGCGCTGGACCCTTTCTCTTATATCTGTCAACGTCTGTTCGTTTGCTTCTATTTCATCTATTTCAAGATCCACAAAATCAGTTCCACTTTCTATTGCAATCTTCAGGACCTTTTCTCGACGTTCCTCCTGTCCGGACATTGGACGACAAGTCGAAACACTTCTTTCAGCAATTGAAAATAGATTTCCGGCCTCTTCCAGGGAAATTGGTAATGTCTCCAGACGAAACTCAACAAATGGGTATTTCCGGGCATATTCAGCCGCAAGGTCGTATGATACTTTACTTATACTTACGCAGATCATGGAGAAACTCCCTGAGTCGTTGAATCGAAAGCGGGATCATTTGTGCTTTCCCGATTTCGGTCAACAGAACCATGTCAATTTGGTTATCGTTCTTTTTCTTGTCGTGCCACAACACTTCCGAAATCCTATCGATTTCAATCGGCAGTGTCCCTGGAAGTCCGTAACGGGTAAGCAAACGAATCAAGCGGTCAGTCTCATCACTGCACTTCATCAAACCAAGTTCTTCAGACAACCGTGCAGCCATCACCATCCCGATTGAAATTGCGCAACCGTGAGATATTCCAGTGGCGGCCTCGATCGCATGACCGAACGTATGACCAAAATTCAAGAGTTTCCGCTTGTCCCCTTCCCTTTCATCCTGGATTACAATATTTATTTTAATTGAAATTGACTGATCGATCAGGGAAAGTGCTTCCTTTTGTCCTGATTTCAGTTGACTCGAAAGGTCATCAAGTGTCTCAAACCTCTCGAAGAGCTTGTGGTCTACTATACAAGCGTGCTTGATCATCTCGGCAATCCCGTTCCGCATTTCTTCATCAGGCAATGTCTGAAAAAAATTATGATCCAGCACAACGTCTGTTGGATGAGCAAAGCTGCCGACCAGATTTTTGAAACCGTTGAAATTCACGCCACATTTTCCACCGATGGAAGCGTCAACCTGACCAAGCAGAGTAGTTGGCACCAGTATAAAAGGAAGTCCCCTCATGTAGGTTGATGCCGCAAATCCGGCCACATCCGTCGTTATCCCACCGCCAACACACCAGATCAATGTATTCCGATCCGCTTTCATCTCTGTTAATTGGCTGTAAATCGCACGGACCGTTTCCAATGTTTTTTTTCCTTCACTGGCGTCAATTGTAATGGCCTGTACAGGGGGTAAGCGGTGTTCATGGAGTTGAAGGACTTTTTCATCCACAATCATTATTACCTGGTGCCGTCCCTTAGCGAGGGCCTTCAAGGCATTCATCCCTGCATCGGAATGGAACATTGTTCTGCCTGACTGCCATGAAACTGTTCTTATGTCCACTTAACCACCTTTTTTTGGTTTACCCCAATCGGATCGGATGAATCTTCAGCACTGAGAGAATTCTACCATTATAGATGCACAACTCATGGTGTCAAGTTCTCGGCATTGAGATGAATTAACCGTTTGACAAAGCAATTCCAGTGACATATATTAGGTGAGAAATTGATTTAGGAGGGTAACTATGGCTCATTTCATTGATGATGAATGCATCTCTTGCGGCGCATGTGCAGCAGAATGTCCAGTTGAAGCAATTAGCGAAGGTGAAGAGAAGTACGTAATTGATCCGGATGTCTGCACAGATTGCGGTTCCTGCGTCGAAGTGTGTCCCACCGCTGCTATTCACGGTCCTGAATAATACGCAACCCCTTGATAGATTGAAGAAAGGAGGCAATTGCCTCCTTTTTTTATTCTACTTGCTGCTCAGGTACGCCCTCCAGTAGAGATTGGATCTTTAGACGAATGGTCTTTTCGGGAAATGCGCCGATAATTTCCGCGATCGGCTTCCCTTGATAAATGAAAAGTAGTGTCGGTACCGAAAATAGACTGAATCGTCCCATCATATCCGGATTTTTCACAACATTCAGCTTGAAAAATGTCACCCTGCCTGAAAACTCCATCCTCAAATTGTCCAATATGGGTTTCAATGCCCGGCAAGGTGGAAAATCCTCAGAATAGCAATCAATTAATATCAGGCCATTTATTTTTGAAACGGTTTCATCAAATGTTTTGTCAAATAATTCCAGCATTTTTTTTCGCCTCGTTAAACAGGGTCAGAAAGGAAGCCGGTTTCAGGAAACCTGAGAATCTTTTCAGCTCTTTCCCATTCTTATCTGTGATGATAACAGTGGGAAGTCCTCTCACTCCATATTTCTGTTGCAGATTAGTGCCTGATTTCGATGTCAGTGTGAAGTCCAGTTTCACCATTATTGCGGTTCCTTTCAATACTTTTATCACTTCCGGGTTGGACCATGTGTTTTCGTCCAGTTCCTTACAGGCCGCGCACCAGTCGGCGTAAAAATCCAATATTACGAGCTGGTTACTTTCACCTGCCTTGGAGAGGCTCTGTGAAATCTGGGCTCTGTAGTCCGGAATTGCGTTCTTCTGATAGTGTGCCCCAACAATAAACGCAACAAGAAATATAATGAGAAAAGCGAGTCCGGTCTTTCCGTTGACCCAATTCTTTCGGAATATCATCAATAGAATGGGTAAAAGCGCAAGAATACCAATATAAATTGTCTTTTCCTGAAGAAGGGGTTTCAGGAACCACAGGGCAACAGCAATGAAGGTAATTCCAAATATTCCCTTAACCCATAACATCCAGTTCCCCGATTTCGGTAACGCGCTCATGAGTCCTGTAAATGTCCCGATGAGGACAAAAAGAACACCCATTCCCAATGCGAATACAAACATGTAGAGAAAACCGAGAAAGGGAGAGCCAGTTTTTGCAATCCATGTAAGGAGTACAACAACAATGGGGCCTACGCAGGGAGCCGCCAGCACACCTGTTGCCATTCCGACAAGAAAAGCTCCAAGCAGGCCCTTTTTCTTCACCTGCAATTTTGTGTTGAGTTTTGATGAAAGCTGTATTTCATAGTAGCCGAACATGGACAATCCCATGGCAATGAAGACCAGTGAAATGGGGATGATGAATGCTGGCTTTTGAACAATAGACCCGAATGCCACATGGCTTTCAGCAGACAAAACTCCGAGAATTGAGTACGTTGTTGCAATACCCAGGACCAGAAATATGGACAGAACAAAACCCTTCATTTTCTTGTCATTGGATCTTGCCCCTATAAATGCAACTGTCAGTGGAATTACCGGATACACACAAGGTGTAAGGCTTGCTCCGATACCTCCGATAAAAATAATGAGCAGTGCCAGCAGCATGCTGGAATTCAAGGCATCAGCGAGACGCTGCTCAAGGGTCTTCTTCCCGGTATTTACGGCAATATCAAGTGTTTTTTTAACTGTAACAGGGGGAAAGCACATCGCATTTTCCCCATCAGAACATGCCTGGTAAGTCACAGTGAAGGGGATTGTTTCCATGTTTCGGTTCGCAATGATCGTGACTTTAACAGGAATATCTCCCCCAAGGATCTCTCCAAGGATGTTTTTCTTCCCTTCAGGAAGAACCACTTTCTGAACAGTGAAGTTTCCCTTGATCGGCCCCACTTCAAAAAAGTCTTTTGTTATATGGTAGTGGTCCGGAACCGATACCATCAGTTTCAAGCTGATTTCCTCTCCTGTTCTGGCATTCTTTGGAGCAGAAATGACTTTCACGGTAATGTCAGTTCGCGGGTTAAAATCCGATGCACCGAACGGCAGGCCACTGGTCAGTCCCTGGCTGAATAGAATTGTCCCGATTGGTAAAAGGAGCAATAACAAAAGCCGTTTAATCATATGTTTCCTCCATATTTTCAAAAATAATGTCAATGATATGTTTTACCGGAACATGAATTCCGTTTCGTATTAAACTATCTGTTAATTGAAGCATACAACCGGGACACGAGGTTACCAGAACCTTCTCCTTTATACCGTCATTCTTGAAAGATTGTTCAACCATCCGAGCCTTTTTGTCCCCGATATGACGGGAGAGTCCACTTTCAAATATCGAAAAACTCCCTCCAAAACCGCAACAGAAGTCAGATCCTTCCATTTCCCTGAAATCAGTTAGCTCTTCAAGGATCTTTTCCGGTTGGCTTTTTACATCCTGATGTTTCAGCAGGTGACAGGGATGGTGAAATCGAGTTGAAGGCCGTTTTTTATGACTGGAGATTTCCGGATGCAGGTCGAGCACATCTACCAGGAGCTCATTAATATCCAACGCAGTAATCGGAAGATGGTAGTTATTTTTCAAGGCAGAACCACAGGTTGCGCATGCCGTAACAAGATAATCAACTTTCCCGGTAAATTCTGAAAAGCGGCTGGTGTTGTGAGAGAATAACTTGTCAAATGTGTCTTCGTCACCGGCGGTTAGGTGGGGGAAACCACAGCATTTCTGACTGAAATCCAGATAAACCCCTACCCCAAGAGAATTTAGAACTTTTATGACTCGAATCGCAGTTTCTGTATACAGGTAGCGCATGGAACAGCCCGGAAAATATAGAACATCAAAGAGTCTCTTCCCTATTGGCGGAGAATATTCCTGAACCAGTGAATCCAATGGTTTTCCGGGCTTTGGAATATGCCGGCTTATCAGAGGAAGTTTGAATTGCAGTCCACTGTCACCCGGGACAAGGCGGCCCATCACAGTTAAACCAGATATTCCCTTGTTTGTTGACAGAAGCTTCAGCGCTACTTTTTTTGCAATTCTTATTTGACCGTCCTTCACGGCCCGGGCCCGGGCTGTTTCAATAATTTCAAGAAACGGCACATTCCTCGGGCACGAGAACTCACAACTTCCGCACGTTACACATTCGTTCAAAACGTCCAGTGTTTCTTCGGAAAAGCGGGTATTTCCCTGATACAAAGCCTGTAGAATTGAAATCTTGCCCCGCGCAACGCCCCCTTCATCTCCGGTGACCTGAAAAACCGGACACACTGTTCGGCAAGTCCCGCATTTGACGCAGATATTCAGATTGTCCTTTTTCATGGTTTTTTGTGAATAATGGCGGCAAAAAAGCCGTCCAGGTATTTGTCAGGGAGTATTCGAAGAAATAATTCATTCTCCATGAACCCCCCGAATCGCTCAGCTATCTGTTCTGAAGCAAAAGTGAATGGGTGAAGCAACTCAGCTTGTTGTTCTCCAGACACAAAGTTCAAAACGACATCCTCTCCTTCCTCTTTTTCCAGCGAACAAACCGAATAAACAAGTACGCCATTCGGTTTCAGGAGAGAAAAGGCATTTCTTATCATATGATTCTGCAATATAGATCGTTCCCTAATTTCTCCCGGTTTTCTGATCCATTTAAGTTCCGGGTGTCCGGAAATAGTGCCGGTACCCGTGCAGGGCGCATCCAGAAGAATCGCGTCCATGGAGGATTTTCTGAAGGAGAGTTTCAGAAAATCGCTCAAGACAGGAGAAGAAATATCAATGGAAAGATCCTGGCTGTTTTCAATGACTCGTTGAATTCTGACGGCTGAAATATCATTAAACACAACCTTTTCAATCCCTTCAAATGTGGTGAGAATGAACCCCTTCCCTCCGGGAGAAGACGCCGCATCCAATACCCATTTCCCGGAGAACTTTCGCAATAGTTCCGCAACGAGCTGTGATGATTCATTCATTACATAGCAACTTCCAGCGCGCATCAGGTAAATTGGGACATTTGCTTCAAAAGAATCTTCAACATACGGTGTCGGATGAAATCGATTCTCAGGACCGAATGATTCCAACCCCTGAAAACAGCGAAAAACAACCGGTTTTCGAAGATTCAGGGATTTCATAATTTGAACTGCCGTTTCCATGCCATAATCAGAAATCCATTTCATCCCGAGCCAGTATGGAAAGGAAAGATTATGTTCAATGAATTCATGTAGTTTCTTGGAAGTCGGGAAGGTGAATGAATCTTTCTCTCTTGCCACCTTCTTCAAAACAGCATTGATAAAACCACTCTTCTTTTTATTTCCGTTGAAAGCCTCTTTTGCAACAGTTACCGTGTCGTTTATAATGGCGTAATCCGGTGTCCTTGTTAGAAAGAGGATCTGATAAGCTGCACTGGCAAGCAGTAACCAGATTTCCGGTTCTGTACGTTTCGGGTTCGCAAACCTGGTCAGGATATAATCAAGCCTACCCCTGAAACGGCAGGTTCCATAAACGATTTCTACAACGAGACGTCGATCCCGTTCATCTGAAACATGTTCAAAAATATATGGATACATATCTGTAATCAACTTATGTTCATTGAAAACCTGTTTCAAAATATACCAGGCAATCCCTCTGGGGTTCATATCAACCTCTTGTTCAACGCTGATCAACGTCCTGTTTCGAAAGTCTATCATTTTGTTCCAAAACGGTCCCTACCGCCAATCTTATCTGGATTCTAACATAGTTTTCTTTGATAACGAGACCCGCAAACGATGCCTTGTCGCGAGTTTTCGATCCTATGCCAAAAGTGCTTATTGTTCCACAGAAGAGGTTTCCGTCATTTTCGGGCCAGTCCGCCAACGCCTGTTTGAAAATGGCCATTCAATCGAATAACCTCTCCTGAACGACCAAAATCCGAGGCATTACCAGCATTATCCAGTATCTGTTTCACTGTTACTTTTTCGCGTAAGAATCCTCTGTCACATAATTCAATGGAATCGCCTTGACGAACCGGGTTCTTCAGATTCAAAGCCAGGTATTCGTCATGTTTCTCCACTACTTCTCCAAGAAACGCATATGGATTCGATACCTCGCATTTCTCAAAACTATATTCATCCTGTTCCGGTGTGCCTTTCAAAAAATTGGTCGTAAATCCCCGATTACTCACCCGGGCGAGTTCCGCGACCAAATCGGGAGCAACCTCCCGAAATTCTGAGTCTCCTCTTTCCTTCAGGATATCCAGGCCTCTTCTATATACATCTACAGTAATGCCAACGTAATGAGTTGATTTCATCCTGCCTTCAATCTTAAGCGAGTTTACCCCGGCGGAAACCAGTTCAGGCAACAGAGGAAGCGCGCATAAATCTTTGGAATTAAAGATATAACTTCCCCTGGAGTCCTCTTCAATGGGGAAATACTCTCCATCTCTTTCTGTCTCTTCCAATACACGATACTGCCACCTGCAGCTCTGAGCACATTCGCCCCGATTCGCATCCCGACCGGACATGTATAATGACAGGAAGCATCGCCCTGAGTAAGAAATACAAAGCGCACCGTGGGTGAATACTTCCAGTTCTATCCCACTGCTTGCGGCAATCTCTTGAATCTGCTCAATTGACAGTTCTCGTGCCAGTACAATTCTCCGTATACCCGACTTCCCCCAGAAAGCCACAGACTCGCTGTTCAGGGTATTTGCCTGGGTACTGAGATGGAGCCTGAGTTCCGGAGCCTCTCGCCTCAGAAAGGACATGACACCGGGATCTGAAACAATGACGCCATCGGGTTTGAGATTGTACAACTTCGGCAAAATAGCAGATAGATCTTTAAAATCAGCGGATACCGGTATCATGTTCAAAGCTACGTAAACCTTTTTCCCCAGTGAGTGAGCGTAATTCAGGGCCTCTTCCAGTTCTTCAATCGTGAAATTTCCTGCAAAACTGCGCAGAGAGAATTGTTTCAGGCCCAGGTAAACAGCATCCGCACCAAAATGAAGAGCCGTTTTCATTTTTGCGAAGTTTCCTGCCGGTGCCAGTAATTCCGGGATCTTCATTTCTGATATCTCTTTTTCCGCCAGTATCGGATCTGATAGCGTCTTACGTTCTCGAGGTGCTGACTGTAATGACTTGCAAACACATGGGTTCCGTCATTCCTGGAGACGAAATAGAGGTAGGTACTTCGTACCGGATGAAACACAGCGTATAATGCTGCTGCGCCGGGATTTGCTATGGGTCCGGGGGGTAATCCGCCATGAACGTAGGTGTTGTAGGGGTCCTCCATGGAAATGTCTGCTTTGCGGATGTTCCCGTCCCATCGGCCGTTCCGCATCAGGGAATATATAATTGTGGGATCACAGTCCAGCTTCATATGAATCCTGAGACGGTTCAGAAATACAGAAGCTACAAGATCTCTCTCCCCTTCCCTACTTGTTTCCTTCTCCACAAGGGACGCTAGAATCAACCTCTGATATTGACTCAGTTGCTGAGAAACAGACGCATTTTCAGATGCAGAGTGAAAACGTATCTGAAATTGCTGGATCATCTGTTGAATAACTTCCCGTTCCGAGGCTCTTTCAGGAAACAGGTAGGTGTCGGGAAACAGAAAACCCTCCAATGTCGGGGCTTCTCCAAATTCAGGAGGTATCAGGCCAGCGGGATGATTAAACAACTGCATATAGTTTTCTTCACTTCCCAGATGATGCGCTGTGAGAATGGCAAACATCTCCTGACAGGTCAAACCTTCCGGGAAAGTGAGTCTAAGGAGACGGTCTTTCCCCGTAGTCAGTTCCATTATGACCTTGTACAGAGTTGTTTTTCCCTCAAAACGATAGAAGCCTGCCTTGATTTTTCGTTCGACCCGGAAAACACGTGTTCCGAGCTTGAAGGTAAGCGGGTTGTCAATTACTCTATTTTTGAACAGATTTTCCGCTATCTGGCCAATGCTTTCACCCCTTTGTATCCGTATTGTTTCGGAAACCGTGTATTCCTTGAAAAAAACAAACACAAACACAAAAGCGGTGATTATGAAGAGACAAATCAGGAGTGTTGCAAAGGCAGAAAAACGGACTTTCATATTTTCAGAATCTCCTTTGGCTGATGTAACAGGTTGTCAAGGGCTGGTTCTGGAGTATTTTTCTAAAGACATCAATCATCACTTATTTCCAACCTCAATCTTGATTTCCCTGGCACATACCTTTACGTCTCATCATTGATTTTCAGAATGGCCATAAAAGCATCCTGGGGAATCTGTACCTTTCCCACCGATTTCATCCGCTTTTTTCCGGCCTTCTGCTTTTCCAGAAGTTTTCGTTTCCGCGTAATATCCCCGCCATAACACTTTGCGAGCACATTTTTTCGCATGGCCTTTACTGTCGTACGGGCAATAATTCGTCTGCCTATTGCGGCCTGGATTGCCACCTCATACATCTGGCGTGGAATGAGTTCCTTCATCTTCCGCGTCAGAGCTTGAGCTCGCGTGAATGACTTTTCCATATGTACAATGACAGAAAGCGCATCAATCGGGTCTCCATTAACAAGAATGTCCAGTTTCACCAGTTTGGACGCCCGGATTCCACTGATTGCATAGTCAAATGACGCATACCCCTTGGACATAGATTTCAATTTGTCGTAGAAATCAAGCACGATTTCGTTCAAAGGCAATTCATACTCAATGAGAACTCTATCTTCAGAAACATATTCAAGTCGCTTTTGAATGCCTCTGCGCTCTTCACAGAGCTTTAGAATGTTTCCTACAAAGTCTGAACGCGTTACAATAGTTGCCGTTACAATTGGTTCTTCAATCTGCCGAATATACTGCGGTTCCGGTATTTTGGAGGGATTGGAGATGAACTGAACAGATCCATCCGTTAGTGTCAGTTTGTATTCCACTCCGGGAGCAGTAGAAATCAATTCTAGTCCATATTCCCGCTCCAGCCGTTCCTGAGTAATTTCCATATGAAGAAGGCCCAGGAATCCACAACGAAATCCAAAACCAAGGGCATCAGATGTTTCCGGTTCATATACAAAGGCAGAATCGTTGAGCCGAAGTTTTTCAACAGCATCTCTCAAGTCATCATACTGAGCGTTGTCTGTAGGGAAAAATGAGGAGAAGACCACGGGTTTCATTTCTTGAAACCCTGGAAGGGCCTGAGCTGTTTCCCGTCCAACTTCCGTAATCGTATCACCAATTTTTGAATCCTGAATTGTTTTGATCCCGGCAATTATATATCCGACTTCACCGGCCGACAAGGACTTCTGGGGAGTCATCTTGGGTGAAAAAATGCCCACCTCATCTACATCGAAAGTCTTCGCACGGGCCATCAATCGTATTTTCATCTTAGCTGAAACAGTACCTTCAAATACCCTGACAAGAATAATAACGCCCCGATAGGAATCGAACCAGGAATCAAAAATCAATGCTGAGAGCGGGGCATCAACGTCACCTTTCGGTGCGGGGAATATCGAAACAATACTTTCCAGTACATTATCAATTCCCTCGCCCGTTTTTGCCGAAACCATACAGGCATTCTCAGTCTCCAGTCCAATTACCTGCTCAATCTGTCTCAGAATCCTTTCTGGCTCAGCCGATGGAAGATCGATTTTGTTGAGTACCGGAAGAATCTCGAGATCATTTTCGATTGCCATATATGTATTGGCCAATGTCTGTGCTTCAACTCCCTGGGAAGCATCAACAACCAGCAATGCACCTTCGCATGCCTTCAGACTTCTTGAAACTTCATAGGAAAAATCCACGTGCCCCGGTGTGTCAATCAAATTGAAAATGTAATCATCTCCTTTCTTGGAGTGGTATTTAACTGTAACTGAATGGGCCTTGATGGTAATTCCACGCTCTCTTTCAAGATCCATATCATCCAGAATCTGGGCTTTCATGTCACGAAGTTCAATGGCCTCTGTCTTTTCAAGAATCCGGTCTGCAAGGGTAGATTTTCCGTGGTCAATGTGAGCAATTATTGAGAAGTTTCGTATATGTGAATTTAGCATTCATTCCTCCGTCTTCAGGGGCAAACTATATCAGAAAGTGTGAAACCGGTCAACGCAGCAACTCACGAAAGAATCACATAACAACTCAGTTTTTTAATAACTTATCATCCATTTGTGACACAAGTTTGATTGTCTTCTTATCTTGTCAAATCCCTCAATGCATTTGCAGCTTCTGATAGGCAATCTTAAAGCGCATATTGGTATTCATCTCTGAAACAGAAACCCCTTCCTCAGCCGCTTTCTTAACTACTCTTCTCGCGTCTTCATATGCCTTCACATCTACTAGAGTAGCAACAAGCCAGGCATAGCCGTCTCTATTTCTCGGCTGAAGGATGACGGATTTGTAAAAATGAAAGGCCGCAGGGATTTTGTTGTTATTTCCCAGCGACAATCTACCCATATTAATCTCTCTTGAAAACATTGCCTTTCTCTGACCCAGCGGCATGTTCAGCACTCGCGCCTTAAACTTCTCTATTCTTGGCTGATACTCTGCGAAAACCTTATGCAGAGCCAGGATTTGGAGCCCCTGCCCTTCTTTCTTGAACACTTTTTCAGGTCCGGCTGTTTCAGTTTCATTCGTTTTATTTGGGGTCGGTATCAACTGTTTTGGAATCGTCTCTTTTTTCGTCTGAACCGGTGTTGGATTCTTGTTCGTTTTTGTCATTGTCCGGATAGCAGAGTTTGAACCTCTATTTTGCTTCTGAGTTTCGGGAGATGTCTGTACAGTTGCTGGCTGGATATTTTTCATATCCTTCTGCGACTTTCCGTTTGTTTGGGCGGAAATAGATTTAGCGGGATTTGATTCTTCAGTTTGAATGCCCGATTCAGCTTCAGAAACTTGCTTTTCACCGGAAGGCATTTCTTCTCCAAGTTTATTTGTCGGGTTTTCTTCTTCCGACTTTGATTTGTCCGTCACCGGAGCGGTTTGTCGGGGTTGAATAAATTTCCGGTAGCCTAACACTCCTCCCACACCCAAAATGGCGACAAAAAGCAATATACCCAGGACGATGGGCAAAGGGTTCTTCTTTTTCACAGGCTCGGGAGCGGCCATCGGCCGTGCTTGCCCAGTTGACACATGACCTGGAAGCGGTGGGACCTGTGCTTGCCCAGTGGGCAAGCCCTCCAAAAGAGGTGGAATCGGTGGAACACTTTGATCTTCTGCGTCGAGCAACACAGTTGGTGCCTCGCCTTCTCCTTGTAAATACTGGAGCTCCTGTCTCAGGAGAGTGGCCACTTCACCGCATGTTCGGAATCGCTTTTCCGGATCGGGGTTCATCATTTTCTGCACTATTTTTTTCATCACTGTGGGGGTTCCAGGAAGTTCAAGTGTATTTACATTGAATGATATAATCTGATAGATCACATTTGTCAGATTGTCCCCTCCAAAAGGTTTCTTACCTGTGAGCATCTGATAAAACACAACCCCTGCGGAGAATTGATCACTTCTTGGATCGAGAGGTTTCCCCTGTACCTGCTCCGGTGACATATAAGAGAGTGTACCGACAACAAGTCCGGTACGGGTGAAATCGGAGTCCTGCTTTTTCGCAATGCCGAAATCCATGATTTTCACGGTTCCGTCCGTCAAAATCCGAATATTTCCCGGCTTTATATCTCTGTGAATTACTTCTTTCTTATGTGCAAAATACAATGCGTCGCAGAGTTGAGCCATAATAGCCAGCTTATCCTCTAGCGATCTTGGTTCTCCCTTCTTTATCAACTGTGTAAGATCCTGTCCTTCAACATATTCCATGGCAATGTAGGGAGTATTTCCCTCCATTCCCATCTCGTAAATAGTTACAATGTTGGGATGTTGCATAGCACCAGCTGATCGCGCTTCTCTGAGAAAACGCTGCTTCTGCTCTTCTTCTTCAAAGGCTTCAGCATTCATGGTTTTGATGGCAACCGGACGTTCGATTACAGGATCGTAGCCGAGGTACACGATACCCATTGCACCTCTTCCGAGTTCAGACCTGATTTCATATTTACCGATTTTGTTCATTTATCGCCTTTTCAGTTTTCAAAACGAAGTTCAGCATCACCGATCTGAATTTTATCTCCATTTTGAACAAGATGCTCGGAAATTCTTTGTCCGTTCACCTGAATTCCGCCGGGTGTATTGTAATCATAAATTGTGAAACCGTCCGGACCAAAGGTAATTTGAGCATGTTTTTCAGCAATTGAAGGATCATCGATACGAATGTCATTCTCCTGTCCACTTCCGATATTCGTTACACCCATTTTGAGGCGAAATTCAGTCCCTTTCTTTTCTCCTGATAGAATAGTCAAGGTTGGGGGACGGTAAAGTACTGTGCTTCCCTGCTGCAGTTCCTCTCCCAGGTCCAGAATCGTCTTTTCCGTTTCATCCACGGGACCATCTGTGGGCGGTGGCGGAGGTAGCATGTCCTCCTGGGGCATTTCCTCACTCAATGTAGAAGGCTCATCACCTGCAAGATCCTCCTGAATATCATCAGCAACTGCTTCAGGAATGTCTTCTCCCAACTCTTCGGCGGATTCCAAGACAGAAATCGGCATTTCACCAGAACCAACCTCAGCTGCCAGAACCTCGTCAACTTTCTCCAGTTCAGATTTCAACTTGTTCAACCGGTCAAACTTGTCTTCATTTTCTTTTTCCAGTGCGTCAATTTTAGAAGCTGCCTTCTTTTCAGTAAATTCGCCTAACTCTGCCCGGACAGAAATCTCTTCCTTTTCGACCATGTATGCCTTCAGCTCTTCTTCAACTTCATCAATTGATTCCATGAGCTCAGCCTTTCTCAATTTCAACTGGTCGTAGAGCGGGGATAGCTCCATATTCAGTTGTTCCAGATTATGTTGATAGTCCTTTAGAATCCTTGCGTACACGACCTCTGAAATTGAGTCCGATTTTTCATTCAGTTTTTCAAGCCTGTTCAGCATTACGGTTTGTTGCTTTTGAAGTGCACTCACATCGTTCGTCAATTTACCCAAAGCTTCGAAATCCATTTCATTCCTCCCACTTGCCTGTTTCTGTTATCTATAGTATAGCAATCGCACAGGTTTTTTCCACTTAAATTTACTCTTTTCCTTCAGAATTAAGTTAAACGTATAAAACTCGGAAAATCTGGTACGAACAAGGTGGTGTAATGATTATATTTTGGGGGATAGAAACTTTCTTCCTGCTCTGGAGAATGTTTGGTAGGGCATAGGGGAATTGAACCCCTGTTTCCGGCGTGAGAGGCCGGCGTCCTAACCCCTAGACGAATGCCCCGAAAAAAAATGGCTGGGAGACAGGGAGTCGAACCCCGATAACCAGATCCAGAGCCTGGCGTCTTGCCATTAGACGATCTCCCAACCAGTCCAATGCATTATAGCCACCCCTCCAACTAAAATCAAGGAGTTTTGGCGAAAAATTTGCAGTCTAGCATTAAAGCAGGCACATGCTTATTGTCTGCCTGTGATAGAATAGCGAACTGATATTGAGTACACTATGAAACAGGAGTTCAGAATGACAAAAAACACTCAAGAAGAACCATCAAAAGCTAGAGATTTTATCCGCAGTATCATAGACCATGACCTGGAAACAGGTAAATATGATGGTCGCGTTCATACCCGTTTCCCGCCAGAACCCAATGGATATCTGCACATTGGTCACGGAAAAGCCATCTGTCTCAGTTTTGGAATTGCAGATGAGTACCCAGGCGGAAAGTGCAACCTTCGTTTTGACGATACCAATCCGGCAAAAGAGGAAGACGAGTACGTAAAGTCCATTATCAAGGATGTGTCATGGCTTGGCTTTGATTGGGAGGACCGTCTCTATTATGCTTCTGACTATTTTGACCAGATGCTTGAATACGCCTTTCAACTGGTAAAGAAAGGGAAAGCCTATGTTTGCGATTTATCGGCTGCTGAGGTTGTCGAATATCGTGGGACATTGACGGAACCAGGCAGGAACAGCCCTTTTCGGGACCGGTCAGTAGAGGAAAACCTGGACCTGTTCCAGCGTATGTGCGACGGGGAATTTCCTGATGGCTCCCGGACGCTTCGGGCAAAAATTGACATGGCGCATCCCAACCTCAATATGCGGGACCCTGTTATGTACAGGATTCTCCATGCAAACCATCATCGAGCAGGAGACAAGTGGTGTGTATATCCTATGTATGATTGGGCTCACGGATTGGAAGACTCAATTGAAAGAATCACCCATTCTCTCTGTTCTTTGGAATTTGAGGACCATCGCCCTCTATACGACTGGTTCCTCATCGAACTGGGGACTTACCGCCCTCAGCAAATCGAATTTGCCAGGTTGAATTTAAGCTACACAATCATGAGCAAACGAAAACTCCTTCAACTTGTAGAGGAAAAAGTTGTAGATGGTTGGGATGATCCCAGAATGCCAACAATTTCCGGATTGAGGCGACGGGGATATACGCCTGAGTCAATCCGAGATTTTTGTGACCGAATCGGCATTGCCAAGCGTGGGAGTACCGTGGATGTGGCTTTGCTTGAACACTGCCTTCGGGAAGACTTAAACAAACGAGCAAATCGCGTTATGGCCGTCCTTGACCCACTCAAGGTGGTCATCACCGATTTCCCCGAAAACAAGATCGAGATGATGGAAGGCGAAAATAACCCGGAAAATCCGGAAGCAGGTAGCCGAAAAATCCCCTTTACACGGGAAATCTACATTGAACGGACCGATTTCAGGGAAGATGCTCCAAAAAAGTATTTTCGTCTTGCCCCTGGGATGGAAGTTCGCTTAAAACATGCCTATTACATAACGTGTAACGAGGTAATTCGGGATGATTCGGGGAATATTCTGGAAATTCACTGTTCGCACGACCCTCAAAGTCGTGGCGGTTGGACTGATGACGGGCGAAAAGTGAGGGGGACACTCCACTGGGTTTCAGCATCGGAAGGTATATCCGCTGAGGTTCGACTGTTTGACAAACTGTTCTTGAAGGAGAACCCCGAAGATATATTGGAGGGAGAAACATTCCTTTCAAATCTCAATCCTGACTCTGTAACCATCCTTTCCGATTGTATTCTGGAACCTTCCATGGCCACTGCCAAAACTGGCCATTCTTTCCAGTTTCTAAGAACGGGGTATTTCTCTCTCGACGAAAAACTGAGCAAACCGGGTGAGCCCGTATTCAATCGCTCCGTTTCCCTGAGAGACTCATGGGCAAGGTTGGAGAAGAAACTTTCCGGTTCCTGAATTATTCCAGTTTGAGAGTGAACATCTAATGTGCCCGCGGACTATTCCGGGTCTTTTATTGAACTGATATAAGCAATTGCTCTTTTTATACGGGCAATACACTCATCCCGGCCAATCAGTACAATTATTTCAAAAATTCCCGGACTCGAAATACTTCCGGTTAAAGCGAGCCTCAGAGGATGGATGTAAAACGCAGCTTTACTCCCTTCCCTCTCTGCTTTTGTACGGAGTTGTTCTTCCAGCTCAACTTCGTCAAATGGACTGCAGTTTTCAATCAGATGGGCATTCGCCTCAAGAATTTCCCTCGCGTTGTCTCCCGAGAAATGTTTTCGTACGCCCTTCTCTTCATAATTGTCCGGCTGTCTGAAGAAGAACAATCCTGCGTCGTACAATTCGGTAATGGTGCGTACCCGGGGTCGAAGCAGGTTCAGTATTTTGACAAGTCGATCAGAACTTTCTACTGATATACCTTTCTGTTCATAAAGGTTTATAAATGAATACTCTAACTCTTCATCCGAAAGTTTTGAGATGTATTGTCCGTTCAGCCACAGCGCTTTGGCAGAGTCGAAAACCGCCGCACTCCTGGAAATGCGTTCTGTAGAGAATTCCTCAATCATTTCATCCAGACTCATAATTTCGCGATCATCGCCGGGATTCCACCCGAGAAGCGCAATGAAGTTGACCAGAGCTTCCGGCAAAAAGCCCTGCTCACGATATTCTTCAACCGAAGTTGCACCATGCCGCTTGCTCAGACGTTTCTTATCCGAACCCAGAATTAATGGAAGGTGCGCATATACAGGTGGTTCAAAACCCATCGCACGGAAGAGAAAAATCTGTTTCGGTGTGTTGGAAAGATGATCGTCTCCCCGGATTACATGGGTGACTCCCATGTCGTGGTCATCTACGACAACGGTTAATTGATAAATTGGTGAGCCATCCGATCGCACAATGATAAAGTCCTCAAATTCACTTCCGTCAAAACTCACATTTCCCCGAACAAGATCATGAAAATGGACATGCTCAACTGGAATTCTTAATCTCACTACGAAGGGACTACCCTTGATAAGGTTCTGTTGAATTTGGTCCTCAGTCAACGACTCGCACTTTCTGTCATACTTCCAACCGGAGTCCTCTCCTCGTCTTTCATCAATCTCTTCCCTCGTGCAAAAACAACGGTACGCCCTGCCACTCTCTATCAGTTTTTTTACTACGTTCTGGTATTGAACCATCCTTCCCGATTGAAACACAACTTCACCATCGGGCTTCAGCCCAAGCCATGCCATACTGGCCAATATCTGCTCCGTGAATTCCGGTTTAGAGCGATCTTTATCAGTATCCTCTATTCTTAAACGAAAAACGCCGTTATGGTGTTTTGCAAACAAATAATTGAATAATGCCGTTCTGGCTCCTCCGATGTGAAGATATCCAGTCGGACTTGGTGCAAATCTTACGACTACTTTTTCCAAAACATTTCCCCTGGTCAGTTATTCGAACCTGGCCAACTCTCCCAAACGGGCCCTCTCGTTGGCACAGGTTCTTTCCATTCTATATCTATTCCCTTATTACGTAAACTGTCACGGTTTTTCATGGTTGTCTTTCCCGTGGGATGTGTATAATAACCATGAACAGGAGGTTTACATGATTTATGGCGTTTCAACACACCTTGTTGCCAGAGAAACCCTCACCAGCCATCATTTGGACCGTATTGCAGATGCCGGTTTTGAAAATGTGGAGCTCTTTGCAAATTCTCATCAGATAGATTTTGACAACCCTGCCGTCCTTCGGGACATTTCGCGGGCAATTGATCGAAATCAACTATGTGTAAACTCGATTCACGCCCCGTTCTATGCGTCTCTTGAAGAGCTGCTGGGCGGACATTTATTGGATATCAGTTCCACGAATGAAGATCTCCGCGCATTATCTGTTTCTGAAATCACCAGAAGCCTGGTTTTAGCATCATATATGGAAGTGGACTACTACATTCTCCATTTTCCAGGCACAAAAAACCGGGATGCCTTGATGAAGAGTATTGATGAATTGTATGCGGTTTCGGAGCAGATTCGAACAAAATTGTGCTTTGAAAATGTGCCGGGCCCGAATACGGGAGTTCCAGATATTGTCAACTTCATTGATGAAAACAAAATTCCCTTCGGTCTTTGTTTTGATATCGGGCACAGCCACCTTGCAGGCCGGGTCTTACAGGATATTGAGGAATACGGCATCCACTTTTACACTGCCCACATCCATGACAACAACGGCACCCATGATTCTCACAAATTGCCTTTTTGTGGAACGATTCCATGGACAGAAGTAATGAAGGCCCTTGTAAAGGTCGATTACAAATGGGGCTTTATGATGGAAATAAAGAATACTGAAGAACACCCACTGGATGCCTTATTGAACAAAATTAGTAGTGCAATTTCAAAACTTAAGGCCATTTCGGTTAAAACTGCACCATGAAAATCATAGTGGCTGAATCGGCAGGCTTCTGCTGGGGAGTTCGCCGGGCAATGGAGAAGACACTGGAACTGTCGGAAAAAGAAAGGGACAACAGCATTCTTACCCTTGGTCCCTTGATCCACAATAAACAGGCCGTAAATTTTCTTTCGTCAAGGGGGGTGAAGGAAGCCCAACTCAATGATAATCTTCAAGATGGGACCGTTATTATCCGCGCACATGGAACAACCCCCGAAATGTTGGATGATCTGAAGAAACGCGGCGTCAGGGTTTTGAATACAACCTGCCCGCGGGTCGGAAAGGTGCAGGCGTTGATAAAGGGTCATCTGGCAAAGGGCTATACAATCATCATAGTAGGAGATATTGGACATGCGGAAGTGAAAAGCCTGATGGGATATGCACAGGGAAACGCAAGCCTCATCCAGACTTCTGATCAAGCCGGGAAATTGCCGGACTTTGACAAAGCGATTGTGGTATCCCAGACAACATTCGACCAAAAGACTTTTGATGATATCGCAAACGTTCTGCGGGAAAAAGTGAAAGATTTGAAGGTTTTTTGTACCATATGCGATTCAACTGCGAAACGGCAGGAAGAAGCAAAAGAACTGGCTTCAAAAGTTGACTGCATGATTATCGTAGGTGGTCATCACAGTGCAAATACAACACGTCTGGCTGAAATCTCCAGACGTTTTTGTGACAATGTTTACCATATTGAAACCGATGCGGAATTGACGGATATTGATGTGCATTCTTTTCGCACGATTGGAGTGTCTGCCGGAGCATCAACTCCCAATTGGGTTATCAATAGTGTTGTTCAGGCCCTGCGCTTTAAAGACAGGGAAAACGCCATCGCTTTCCGTGTTTTCGGCTGGATGTTCTATTGTGGTATTTTCCGTTCACTGGCTGCACTCTTCCTCTGTGCAGGAATTCAGATCACATTCTCCCTCCCCCAGTCATGGAAATTTCCCCTTATTGCTTTCTTATACCTTTTCTCTGTCACAAATCTAAACGGGATTGTCAGTGGAGACACACTCATCTTTAGTGATCCGACAAGATTCCATTTCATCCGGTCCCGACAACGCTATCTGAGCATCCTTTCCATTTTTTCAATATTTGCACTTCTTGGACTGGGCTTAACCTTATCCCTCCTTGGCCTTGGTCTTCTACTATTGGCGGTCATATTGGGCATCCTCTACCGAATCCGGATTGGTATTGGAAGGAGACCTTTTCGTATCTTTGATATACCGGGTTCTAAAAACCTTCTTCACGGCCTTGCATGGTCCATCGTAATCGCGGCAATCCCTATACTGGCCCATCATATTCATTCACCGGTTTCTTTAATCCTCGGTCCCGGCCTTGTCTTTCTCATTGTGTTTTCCGGAACTGTACTTTTTGATTTCAAAGACTATCAAGGGGATCGTTTTGCCGGAAAAGAAACACTGCCCATCCTCCTTGGTCGGCATAGAGCGGCACAAATTGTGTTGTGGAGCATGGTGACTTTTGCCTTGTTTCTCTGCGGGCTTGCATTCACAAGCGGCAGAATTGAACCGGCTATCGTATTGACTGTTACATCAATTTATAGCCTAATTGTATTTATCCATTACTCATCCAAAGGAACGATCCCTTCAGATGGCCAATTTGAAATCGTTGTCGATGGCATTGCCCTGGCTCCACTTCTTGTCTCTTTGGTACTATTAATTTTCGCCAAAACTCCATAAAAAAAGGGAAGCCGGAGCTTCCCCTGATCGGTACAACAGATATTTTTACATTTATTTTTAGTCGCTATTCTTCTTTCTCCATTTCGGGAGCTTTCTTCGCCCCGAAAATGATGTCTTCTACCTGGTCCAGACCCTGCTTTACCTCCACGTTTTGCTTTTTCAACAGACTAGTATCAATCGTATCAAAAATGGGTGTAAGTTCAGCCATTTTCTTGCAGCCGTTCTTATTCAGGTACTCTTTGAACGCATCCAGAGATTCGCGGGCCGTGCCAAAGTTGCTTTCGGCTACCTGCATTCTGATGCCCTTCAGCTCCAGCTTTATTTCAAGCAAATTTTTGTCCATTGAGAGGGCCTCAATCTTCTTATTCAGCTCTACGATTTGCTGCGCCGTAGCCTGTTCCTTTTTGGTGAACTCCGCCTTTGCGCTTCTCATTGCCATCAAATGTGCTCCCAGCAAGACAATCAGAACGATGACAAACACAATACCAAGCGTTTTCGTCGATCCTTTTTCCATGTTTTCTTCTCCTTCAAAAATTTAAGGGGTTAATGCCAGATCAAGATCCAAGCCCAGATTTTCTGTCTTAACCTGCTTGAATTCTTCATAACAATCTAAAAATATCTTCACTACATATGGATCAAATTGACGGCCGGAGAAATCCTGGATCTCCTGATGGGCCCGACTCGGGTCAAGTCCCTCACGATATGGACGGGAACTTGTCATCGCATCGTAGGTGTCAGCGACTGACATCATTCTCGATTCCAGTGGGATTTCATCACCCTTCATTCCATCGGGATACCCACTTCCATCATACCATTCGTGGTGGTGGCGAATTACAGGACTCAACTTGAATCCATACAAGTTCTTAACAATTTCGGCACCAATTACGGGATGTTTGTCCATTGCTCCTTTTTCTTCAGCTGTGAGCTTCCCAGGTTTATTGAGGATTGACTCAGGTACGCCGATTTTGCCGATATCGTGAAGAATACATGCAACGCTAAGCGCAAATAAACGGTCCGGGTCTGAAATTACCCGCTTTGCCAATATCATGGCGTATCGTTCAACTCTTTCACAGTGTCCCTTAGTGTACGCATCTTTTGCTTCAATTGTATACGCGTGTGTGCGAACAGATGACAGGAACATCTTTCTCATTTCATTTTCATGGTGCTGCACCAGAAAATCGTTGTAGAGAATTACTTCCAACTCCGAGATCAACAATCCAAAGGTACTCTCATCAATGAGAAACCCACTGTCATTGGGGAATCCAACGTATACAATCCCAAAAATCTGGTCCCGTTTTATTTCGATTGCTATGTGTCCCTTATCAGAAGCGAAAAGATGATTTCCCAATTCGACCATTCCATCTTTGTCCCGATGGATTTCATTAATTGAAAACACGTTCTTTTCCGGTAATTCCTGATCGCAGCTCTCCGGGTGCACGTAAAAGAGTTTCAGCTCCTCATCGTAAGAAAGAAACGCAAAACTGGAAGCACGAAAAGCAGAAAAACAATACTCTCGAATGTGCTTCATTTTTTCTTTAAATTCAAGAGTTTCCCTGGTTCTCCGCGCCATTTCCTGCAATTGAATGAGTTGATCATTCAATCGCCGAAGATCTGAAGTGCGTTCTTCCACTTCTGATTCAAGATTTCTACGATATCTGTCCTTTTCTTTGAGAAAACTGTGTTTTTCCAGCGCGCGACCCACCGTCAAATAGATCGTATCCAGTTTGAACGGTTTTGAGATAAAATCGTAGGCACCCACCCGCAGGGATTCCACTGCCGCCTGCGTGTCTGCGTAACCAGTGACAATTACAGGAACAACGAAAGGATACTTTACAGCCACCTGCCTGATCAGTTCAATGCCTCCCATTTCTGGCATATTGATATCAGCAATGAGTACAGAGTAAACGTTTTCCGGTTGGTTCTCCATTACCTTCAGAGCTTCCTTACCATTTGATGCAGTGTCTACAACAAAACCCCGGGCCTCAAGAATATCCTGGAGGACTTCACAGAATTCCGCTTCGTCATCTACAACAAGAAGACGCTTGTTCTCTGTCATGAATTGATGTCCTTCATTGATTAGTCCATTTCATTCGTCATGCTATCAACATATTCGATCAATGCACGGTGGTCGTTTTCATAAATATTCACAAAATGAACACCGATCTCAAAACCTTTTCCGTTCATTGCCTCAACCCGGACGACTTCTGCCACTGTTACAAGGGCATGTTTCTCATTATCTTCAGTTCTCTTGAAGTTCCTTATATAGCCACCCCAGCCGGGGACCATTGCCTGAATTTTTAAAAGAGTGCCCTTTTCATAAGCCACTTCACTTTCAAAAAGCATGCCGCCGCCGCCTAAATCTTTGTAGAGGGTTACATGCTGGGCAGGTTGATCTTCGAAGGAAAGCCTCTGCACCTTCAGAGATGCACTCTTTGGAAGTCGCTTAAACTTTCTTCTCTCGCTACCTTTAGTCATTTCTCATCACTCCTGTTTTATGGCTTTAGATTAACAAATGACTATTGTTGTGTCAAGAATCGTTCGATTTGTTCTCTATTTCTTAATTGAAGCATTATGCTTTTCTGCCTGAATTAGAATCTTGTTCCTTGCCAGAGTTCCATGTCGCGGTATAATGACCCTCTGGGAGGCCGGATGCAATCTCTTTATGGATATTTGAAACGCTTTAAAATTGGAAACACGACTTTCTTTCTTGTTGTTGCAGCGTTGGTTGGACTGCTCAGCGGAATGGGTAATATTGTTTTTGTGGAAGCCGTCGAACATTCCCAATGGTTCTTTTTTGATGTGCTCGGCAACCATGTCCTTCATTTTCAGCAGGGAGGTTGGCATCGGTTCCTGATCATTCTTCTTCCGGTTGCAGGTGCCCTGCTGCTGATACCGCTCGCAAAAATCTTTCCAAGGCTGGTAAACGGATACGGGTTTCCGAAATTTCTTGAAGAGGTCCATTTAAAGGCGGCACGTATCAGCCCTCTTCGACTCATTGCCAACACCCTGGGTGCAGCGATTACCATTGGGTCAGGTGGTTCAGCAGGACGTGAAGGCCCCATCGGACAAATCGGTGGAACCATTGGTTCGGTCGTGGCGAGATGGTTGAAACTCTCCACAAAACGAACGCAGGTGCTGGTCGGATGCGGAGCAGCGGGTGCGATTGCGGCGACCTTCAATGCGCCTATCGCAGGAGTTTTGTTTGCAGAAGAAATTGTATTCTTAGGTGAAATGAAATTAAATACATTTTCACTTTTTGTCATATCATCAGCAATAGCGACGGCGGTTTCCAGAACTTATTATGGCGCTGAATCAATCTTCCATACCCCCAATTACATTATTGGCGGCCCCATGGAGTTTCCACTCTATGCGCTTCTCGGAATCCTTGTCGGTGTTTTTGCTGCGATCTACAAAAGGGGTTATTATACGACCTGGGGTTTTTTCAAAGAGATGAAAATTCCGACTGCATTGAAGCCTGTTGTCGGAGCTTTGCTGGTGGGAATCATCGGAGTTTTCATGCGGGACGTCCTCAGTGACGGATATGATGTTATTCGCGGCCTTATCAACGGAAACCTGATGAATTACAGCCTGCTTTTTCTTGGGCTACTTGTTTTGGGTAAGATTCTGGCCACTTCTCTCACCCTTGGCTCCGGCGGTGCGGGAGGCATGTTTGCACCATCTTTGTTTGTAGGGGCCGCGCTGGGAGCATTTTCGGGAAAACTCTTTGCGATGCTTTTCCCTGCTATGCACATTTCTCCCGGAGCATACGCGGCGGTAGCCATGGGAGCGTTTCTATCAGCCGCGACCCATGCACCGTTAATGTCAATTTTCCTTTTGACTGAGATTACCGGGAATTATTCTGTTATGCTTCCCATCATGATCGCTTCAATCATTGGAACAACTGTATCCCAGAAGCTTTTCCATGATTCGATTGATACCCATTATTTTACATTGAAGAAAATCCCGATAGAACGTGCACGTGAAACAGCCGCCTTGCATGGCTACGAGGTGCAGGATATTATGGACAGTGAGCCAAGCAGTATCTATGAAGGTGCTTCTCTCCAATCCTTTGTGGATGGATTAAATGCGCATCAACTGACCCATCTCCCGGTCGTAAATGATGAGAAAAAGGTCGTGGGAATCCTGTCAATCAGCGACGTTAAGTCGTTCATGTTCCGGGATGACCTCTGGCGTCTTTTGATTGTCTCCGACATTATGAAAGAAGATCTGAACTACCTTTCTGAATCAGATGGCATTCTTTCAGCACAAGAGAAATTCGACTTTCTGGAGATTGAAGATCTGCCGGTCATAGATGAAGAAAGGAATCTTCTCGGTGTACTGACTCGAAACCGTCTGAATCAGTTTATCCGCAAGAGGACTCTTGAAGACCGTTCTTACGAGGCTTCCATTTCAGAACTGTAATGTTTTGTTTTGAGTACACCCAGAACAAGTGTGAGTGGATTTCCCGGACGCAAAGAAATCGGATATTGCGGCTTCACAGCCAGGTCGCTGAGTTTTCGATCCTGCACATAAAAGAGTGTTAAAAACTACGGTTCCAGCAACTCCTGAAATATTTCATTGGAAAGCAGCATGCCCTTAAGAGTTAAGAAAATTCCGTCCCTGTCCCGAACAATAAGATCGGGAAACCTGTCGCATAGCCAGCCAAACTCTTTGAACAGGTCTGTTCCATAGTTCCTTTCAAAATCTGCCTGCCTGGCTCCTTTATTTAAACGTAAAGCCAACATCACCATTTCCGTGACAAAAAGGGATTTACTGTATTCCATTCGTCCTGATTTGAACTCACCTTTCAGAAAGCGGTCCAATCCACTATGATCCCAGATCCGATACGGATACAGGAGAGAATGTGCTGAGGGTCCCAATCCGATATATGGGTTTCCCCTCCAGTAATGCAGATTATGAACAGATTCCATTCCTTCCCTGGCAAAGTTAGAAATTTCGTATTGCTTGAGCCCATAATTCTCCAACCTGCCACAAAGTTCCATGTATAGATCAGCCGTATGATCACTCTCTGCAGCAAGTCTGTCATTCTTTTTTCCGTCCAGCATGTAAAGTGAGAGATGAGATAATTCAGAAATGGGAAGTTTATTCAGTATATTACTTGCTATTCCTGATTCTCCGATTATTCCGATAATCAGATCGCATGAAACATTTGAAAAAAACTCTGCCGCAGTAAGAATGGCTGAAACTGCCTGCTCTGAGGTGTGGGTTCGATTCAGTTTTTGCAAAACAGGATCAGCTGAAGACTGAACACCGATGCTGATTCGGTTAATACCGGCATGTTTCAAATCCTTCAGATAGTCCGATGTAATGTCTTCCGGATTCATTTCAATCGTTATCTCAAGTTCATCTCCCAGGGAAACGGATGCAGAAATACCTTCGATAACTTCATCAAAAAAGGAAACCGGCATGATACTTGGCGTACCACCTCCAAAATAAACTGTATTAAAGTCTATGGATTCCGCAAGTTCAAATGTGGAAAGATGATTCAAAATAGCCCGAGCATATTCGCTTGAATCCGGAACATCCTGGCCCGTGACACTGTAAAATGAGCAATATCGGCAACGGGAGAGGCAGAATGGAACATGGACGTAAACGCCACCATTCATTTTTGAACCTGAAACTCACTTTGAAGTTTCCTCAATTCAAGAACTTGAGCATAAATGTTCAGAGGAATGAGGGGTAATGCTTCTGAATGAATTCGATAGGTTAATACCTTGTGCCGGATTCCCGTCTCAACGGGGAGCGAAATCCCACTCATATGGCGCACAATCCCGGAAAATCTGTAAACCCGTTCTTGAAGTTTTGGCACAAACACTACCAGATGAAAGACCAGAAACAGGAACAAGAGAGAAACGAGAATGCTCATCCTTGAAAGTGAATTTCTGAAGAAAACAGGTAGGAGAAATGCAAGAATAAAGAGGGAAACCAGAATCGCTGTCCAACGATTCAAAAAAAGATATTTGATGAAAAAACGATTCAAATCAGCTGCACTTCCACCCTTCAGGACCATTTTTGTCAGTTCGACATTCAATTCTTCAGCCTCTTTGCCCGTGGGGACAGATTCAACACGATTGCGATAACGTGCTGGAATTTTGGCGGGAGAATCGACAAGGATGAGACGGCCTTGATCATCCTCATACTTCAACACTTCAGATCCAAATGCTCTCTGACAACAAAAAACACTTCCGGCAAGAACCAGAATCATAACAAACATTAAATAATTGAATTTCATTTTTGAATCTCCATATTTCCGGTTGCGGAATCCGATGAAGATCCGCTTTGAGCAGCTCCCGGACTTAATCTGCGAAGCATGTGAACAGCTTCAAATGCAGTCTTGCCATATCCATCGGCTCCGATTTCCTCTGCATATCGTCTTGTAACCACAGCGCCACCAACCAGAACCGGAACCTCGGGCAGCTCTTTCTTCAACTGTCTGACAGTTAGCTTCATGGAATGCAGACTGGTGGTCATCAACGCAGACAATCCCACGGCACCCGCTTGCTTTGACCTCGTCAGTTCCACGATTTCATCCGGACTCCTGTCTACTCCGCCATCTTCAGTGACAATTCCAAAGCCTTGAAGAACCGACATAACAATGTTTTTTCCAATGTCATGAATATCGTTCTGAACGGTAAAAAAGAGTACCGGATGAGCTTCTTCTCCACTCACTTCCGGAAGGCCATCTTTGTTCATTGCCTTCAATAGCTTTTTCATTGTCTCGCCGGCTACAATCAGCTGGGGAAGAAAGAGCTTTCCTTCTTCAAATGCCTCTCCGATTCTTTCCATTTTCGGCGATACGACCTTTTCCAGAAACACAAAATTAGAGCCATATTGCTCGCTGTTTTGCGCAAGAATTTCAAGAATTGTATCGGAATCTGCGCCCAGGAGGGCTTTTCCGACTTCCGGAAATGGTTCAGGGAATTCAATGCTATCTTTTTCGTCCCGCATCATCGGTTCACCATGGAATAGAGCGTTTCCAAGGCGGATTGTGGCACAAATATTGGGATCGGCAGTATCCACAATCCCAGCCGAGAGACCACTTTTCATCAACTGTCCAAGGAGAAACGCGTTCATTCGACTTCTGTCCGCAAGTCCATGGGAAAAATTTGATAGTCCTATGATCGTTTTATAACTGGTTTTCTCAACAATTTTCTGAACCATTTCGAACTGATTCACTCCAGTTGCAAGAGACAAGGCGAGAGGATCCACCAGGACATCTGAGGCGGGAATCTTATAGGTGGCAAGGAGCCTGTCCAATATTTCCAAAGCTTCCCTACGCTGGGCCAGGGTTTTGGGCAGACGGTTTCCCGTCATCAATAGCGCTACAATCAGGCCACGGTGACGGTGATAAAGTTCAGCCATCCTGGAAAATCGCTTTTCAGTAAGATCTGTGGAATTGTAAACAGGTTTTCCCGCCACCAGAAAAGCGGCATCTTCCATCAGATTGGGATACAGCGTATCAATGGAGAGAATTGGCGCGTTCTCACGTTCCAGCAACAATACTGTGTCTCGCCACACTGAGTGATTTTCATTCGCTATTGCATCCAGATTGATGTCAACAGCGTCTGTATAACCGGCAGCTGTCTGACGATTAAGCTCAGATAATATCGCGGTATCTGAATCATTCTGGAACCGCTTGAGGAAGGTGCGATTCCCGGATAAATTTAGGCGTTCACCAACGGCCAAAAAAGATGAGTTTCGGAAATCATATAGATGATGGCTGGAACTCACAACGTCGGGGACTTCTCTTTTCTTGGCAATTCTTTTGTCCACTGGAATTAGATCAATTTCTCTTCGAAGCGCTGCTGTATAGCTCGGCGTAGAACCACAGCATGTTCCGAAAATCCTAACCCCCAATTCCAGTGCCCGGGGCAATAATTCGATCATTTCATTTATTACGTCCGGATAGTTCGCTTTACCATTCACTATCTGCGGCAGACCCGCATTCGGAGCCATAGAAATTGCACCACTGGAAAACTGGCTCAAGGTTTCAACATGAGGTAGAATGCCGTGTGGTCCGGTAGAGCAGTTTACGCCGATAACATCCGCGTAAAGAGATTCAAGCATGATCGCTCCATTGGCGGCTCCGGACCCACTCAATGTAATGCCGCCATTCTGAAATGTGAACTGACAGATCAAAGGGAGGTCTGCGGAAATGGAGCGGATAGCATTCATTGCAATACTCATCTCCAGGAGGTCAGAGAACGTTTCCAGAAGGATGGCCTGGGCGCCTGCTGAGAGCGCCTTTTCAGCAGCCAGACGGTATACTCTCTGTATCAATGCGGCTTCTCTGTCAGAGTATCCCCACATGCCCCCTGTCATAGCTCCAAAACTGGCGACTCGAATCATATCCCGCTTTGAGTAAACGTCTGACAATAATTTGACACCGATATCTACTATTTCAAGGCCTTTGTCCACTTCTAATTTTCCCCGGAAAATGGAGTGAAAAATCCCGAATGTGTTGGATTTAACGATATCTGCTCCAGCGTCAGCATATTGTTGGTGAATGCCCTGAACAACATCGGGTTTTCTTATGTTCAGTTCCTCAATGCTGTCCGTCCCATCCAGATGAGAAGACAAAAGAGTGCCGTAAGCACCGTCCATTAGAAGTATGTTTTCTTTCAAGAGGCTTCTGAAGGAAGCGCAATTCCACGCAGTCATTTGTTATCCGGTAGTTTGAATCTGGCAATTGCAGTTGACAATGACGTGAGTTCACTGGAAAAATCATCGACCACCTCTCGCAAGGTGTCTGATTTAAGTCGAATCTCTTCAGAGTTGCCTTCTATTGTCTGTATCAGTTGAACAATGTCCTGCAAAGCTTCCTTAACTTTCTCAGATGCATTTTTCGCATCAGAGGACAGGTCACGGATTGATTCCGAGGCCCCGGCAATCTGGTTTGCCCCCACCGTTTGTTCCTGAGCGGCATTCATCACCTGCCCAGCCATTTCCTTCATTTTATCAGAGGTTTCCATCGATTTTTCCGTGGCCGTCAACTTCTCAGCCAATATTCCACCCGTTTTAGCGATCTGGCTTTTCAACAAGCGAACCGTATCCAGTATCGTTCCTATCTGTGTCTTATCTTGTCCGGTGTCTTCAAGTAGGGCCTGCATGCGATTGGCTTCATCCTTCAGCTCATCAGATCTGGTTTTCTGAACAGTGAGAATCTCTTTCAATAAATCCTTTGTTCGGCGAAATTCAACTTTGGCACCAATTGTTCTCTCTTCCATGCCGGAGAGCTGTTGGGTTGTATTATTCACAATGGTTTTGATTTTTCCCGTGGACGCCCCTGTTCTCTCTGCAAGCTCCTTGATTTCATCGGCGATAACGCCAAATCCAGAGTCAAGAGAATCATTCCTTGCTGCAAGAATAGCAGCGTTTAAAGCCAGAATGCCGGCCTGATCAATAAAATCATCCATAATACGGCTAATTGACTCTATACGACCAATTTCTTTACCTAAAATTGTCTTTGATTTCAGGTAATCTACATACATAGCGTTTAGTTTTTCCAGATGATTTCCAACTTCTTTGAAGTTCTGCACAATGGAACCTGTAGCTTCTATTTTCCTGTCAATTGCAAATCTACTGTCTTCCAGGATGGACAACCGTTTTCCCAGAGAGGCCTGAATTTCCGTGACATTTTCCTCAACTTGCCCGGTCATTCCTGAGGCCGTTCGAAGATCTGAGGAAATATCTTTCAGTGAAGAGGTGTTCTCGCGTACATTAAGGGCAATGGCATCAGCCATACTCACGAGCTTTCCCATGGAGTTCTTAACTTGACTGATGGAAGCTGCGAACTCAACGGCGGTGCTGGAGGTGCGCTCTGAAATTGAGGACAACTCGGAGATTGAGTGTTGGAGGCTGTCCGCGAATTCATTCACAAATGTAACGGCATCACCGGCATTTCTGACAAGAGGCTTCTGCCCTCCCGAAAGATCCTGAAGAAAACGACTTACCTCTTCCACAACTCGAATATTCTGGTTCAATAACCGGGCGTGTTCCCGGATATCTCCGATGACCTTTCCAGCATTGTTTTTTACAATGATAATTTTCTGATATAAACCCCAGAACTCATCGGTGGCATAGAGTCGTGCCGAATCCGAAAGATTCCCTGATGCCATCTCGTCAGTAATTCGGTTAATCACGGATAGTGTACCTTTGAATTCCAGATTTACCTGTAAAAGAACCGCCGCCCCTACTCCCAATAAAAGCAGAAAAAGGACAATGACTCCTCTATTGAATGCAATGAAAAATATTCCAGAGCGAAGGCTTCCTTTCTCGATTCGGAACACAAGGCTTCCGATTCCTGGTAATTTCTTTTCAGCACTGATCCATCGAGTTTGCTGTTTTATTTCATCAGGGTTATGCTGTTTGCCTTGTACAAGGTCACTGGGAACAATCGTAATTTGTGAACCCAGAAAACTCGGGGTTTCTTTGATTATTTCTCTGACGCGTTCAAGGGATGGTTCATTTCTTTGGGACTCGGCCTTAATTCTTAGTGTAATCTGTTCCAGTTGATAATTTCCGAATTCCGTCAATTTCTGCTGCATTACTGAGTTGAAGGAATTCACATTTCCAATCAGTGTGAAATAAATGGTGAGAATGAACAGGTAGAAGACGGCCACCGCACTTCTGTTTATGCTGGACATCTTGTAGAAACTGAATCTCTGAAGTAAACTTTCCGGAAATGAGGACAAATAACGTCTAATCGTGGATATTAAAATCCTTCGGGTCACAATCGAATCAACCAGCCATGACATAGGAGACATACCGACAAATGTAACCAACGCAAGGATGCCCATCACACTCGACACCCCTGGAGCTATCATGCTGAAATAGTATGAGTAAATTCCAGCCACACACCAAAGCAGAATGATGGTAGACGTACCCCTGAAGCTCATAGCGAGAAGGACTTTCAGCTTTGAGGTTCGCGCCTGCAAATCCATTTCCAGAAACTGCTTTTCTGGTATCCATGACTTCTTTAAATGATAGAACATGAAAATAATGTGGATTCCGTACATGGGAACCAGGACAAGAAGGCCAAGACCTATGAAGTGGAAAAAGTTTGTTAACTGGATTACTTCAAGAAAGTACAGAGTCAACGCAGCAAAAAATCCCGCAACAGAATTAACTAAAAAATCATTGAGGACAACCTTCAAGAATAATTTTTGAAAATGTGGCGAGTTACTTTGTTTCATTTCATCTCGTATCTTACCAGAAATCAGGAATTGTTGTAAACGCGGATATCCAAGTGCTCCCATATCGTTTCTGCTTCCATAATCGCAAATGGACCGGATCCTCTATATCCAGGGGGGCTCTATGTTCAACGAAAAGAATCAGACTGTCCGGTTTCATCCTGTCAATACTGGAGACAACCTGGCGATAGAGCCGGTTGTCTTTGTATGGTGGATCGAAATACATGACCAAACGACCGGATTCCGGCGATTCTTTAAAGGTGGCAAGAAAGCGAAGAACGTCCTTTTCCACAAATCGCGTACCCGAAACTTGAAGTGATTCAATATTTTGGGTCAACAGCTGACGCGATTCACGGCTATGGTCAACAAACAAAACCCTATCCGCACCACGACTCAATGCCTCAATTCCCATGATTCCAGTCCCGCAGCACAGATCAATAAACAATGCTCCCTGAATCTCCCCATGGAGGATATTGAAGACAGCCTGTCTGATTTTGTCCGTTGTGGGCCTGATTTCCAGTCCGGTTGGTACTCGAAGCCATCGACCCCTGAACTCACCGCCGGAAACGCGTATTTTTCCCGTTTCAATCTCCTGTTTCTATATTGTCAAAAACGCGCACAGGCTGCATTTACCAGCGGATGAGTGCGCTTCCCCATGTAAATCCCGCCCCAAAAGAGGCTATTACAACCAGGTCTCCCTTTTTGAGTCGCCCTGTCTCAACGGCCTGATCCAGGCAGGAGGGAATGGTTGCGGCCGTTGTATTTCCGAACTTATCTATGTTGATTACCACTTTTTCCTTTGGAAGTTTCATTCTTTTAGCCACGGATTCAATGATTCTGATGTTGGCCTGATGCGGGACAAAAAGGTCAACATCTTCAAGAGAAAAACCATTCTTCTCTACAACTTCAACAGCAACGTCTGCCATTTTCACTACCGCATGCTTGAACACTTCTCGTCCTTCCTGATGAACGGTATGGAGATTCTGCTCAACTGTCTCAGCGGAAGTCGGGTTCAACGACCCTCCCCCTGCCATATACAGGAACTTTCCACCACTGCCGTCCACATGCTGAATTGTATCCAGCATACCTTCATCCTTTCCGGATGGTTCAAGAAGCACAGCACCGGCCCCATCACCAAAGAGAATGCATGTATTACGGTCATTCATATCTAGAAAAGTCGTACAGACGTCGGCACCCACCACCAGCACTTTGTCATACCGGCCACTCTCAACCATCATCGCCCCTGTGGTATAGGAAAAAACAAAGCCACAGCATCCTGCTGACAGATCAAATCCATAAGCGTTTGTGGCACCCAGTTTATCCTGCAACAGGCAAGCACTGGAGGGGTACATCATATCCGGGGTAACTGTACCAAAAACAATACCATCGATTTCTTCCGGTCCGATTCCCCGTTTCTTTAGCAGCCGTTTGCAAGCCTCCACTGCAAGATCGGATGACGCGACCCCTTTTTCTACATAGTGACGTTCACTGATTCCAGTCCGGGTCCTTATCCATTCGTCGTTGGTATCCAGATAACCTTCGAAGAAACTGTTGGGGACAATCTTTGGTGGGAAGTAACTGCCTGTAGCCGTAACAACCGCGCGTCTCTTTTCCATATTTTTCCTCCAGAAATAAATTCTAAATTTTTGATTCCACGAAAGTATTCCATCCAAAACAGGATGGACATTTCCATAGAAATTCGGATGATTTATAACGGCATTCAACACACATGAACGGTGCGTTGAATACCATGATTTTGTCTGTCTGAATTGCATACTCTTTCAGATCATCCCGTCGATCAGGATATAACATAAGAAACTTCCATATTTCCTGATGAATTAACAGCACGTGGGGCATACTCTTCATTGCTTCAATCAGCTCAGGGAAGGCCGAGTCCGGCCGATCCTGCTGGATATAATAGCGGGAAAGATGCAGACGGGTTCGCCAATCTTCTGGATTTCGATTCAACAGTGAGTGACACAACTCTTCAAATTCCTGCGGCGAAATTTGAAGATACAGCTCCATGCCCAGATATGCTTTATCTGGAACCTGTCGGAACAATTCTTCCAGGTGTTTCTGAGCCACACTTATTTTCTCTCCCTTCTTAACCACAAGTTTGGCCAGATTCAGATAAGCGGGATATACCTTTGCATTCAGCTTTAATGCTTTTCTGAAGTTTGTTTCCGATTTTACAAATTCTCCTTCTTTCAGCGCTTGTTCACCCAATTCATTATAAATGAAGGCGATTTGCATCCGATAATTGTCATCATTGGGCACTTTGATTTTCGCCATCACGTCCATCAGACTAAGTAGCTTCTCGTAGTCACCAACCTGTTTACAAAGATGAGCATACCTCTTCAGCAATCCGGTATCTCCCGGATTCAAATTGAATGCGTCGCGGTATGTTCGAACCGCCCTCTCCAGCATACCGGCCAGCCGAAAGTCTTCTGCCAGTGACCCCAGCGCCCATCCTTTAAATTTATCCGGAAGACCAGGGCGATGCAAAACAGACTTGTGGACTTTGATAGCCTCCGCGATGTAGCCTTTTTCCCGGAGAACGTTCCCGAAAATAATGTAAATTTCTTTCTTCTCAGAATCCTCTTCCATAATGGTGGCCAGGAGGTTTTCCACACCAGCCCGCTCTCCTGATTGCAGTAAGTCAATCAATCGAACAGCTTTCATATAGAAGTTGGCAGAATCATGATTGTCTGTCTGGTCCTTGGTCTTTCCACGCAACAACAAACCAATCAATATCCCGATGAGAACAACAGCAAATATTATTACAATGGGCATTTCAGGAAGCTCCGTTTCCCCCGTTGGATTCTGAATCAATAAACTCTTTTACGGCAACATTGCGGTGGGTGTCCAGTTCCTTTTTCAGCGTTGCCAGTTCAGCATCCTTGGCCCGGGAGGCCTTTTTCAACTGCAACATCTCTCCGATAATGAACAGCAACCCGAGAAGGAATCCCACTGCCATTGAAAAGAATATCATCACAAAAAGTGGAATTTCCTTAAAAATGTCCTGATCACCATAAAAATATCTAAAATCAACACTCTGGTAAGCATTGAGAGTAAATAACACAAATAATACAATAAACAGAACTGTCCAAAATGCCGTCTTAACGTATTTCATGCATTCCTCCAAAATAGGTCAACACTTCCTCCCATTTCCCCCCTGCATGGACAAGGAACTCTACCAGCTCCCTGAATGCCCCCTTTCCACCGGGATGAGTGGTGACAAGGTCTACAATCGCCCGAATGTCCTCGGGCGCCTCCGGTACCGTTGCGGAAAAACCTGCCTGCCGAAGTATTGGCATGTCCACAAGATCATCGCCTATGGCTGCAGTTTCGTCCCAGGACACATGCAATGTATCACAGATTTCCCTTGCCCGGGCTATTTTATCCATAACACCATCAGAGCAGAAATCGACCCCAAGTTCATCAGCCCGGCGACGAAGAACACTGGATTCCTTGGCAGAAATAAAAGCTACCCTGATTCCAGCAGCCTGAGCCATTTTAACGGCCAGACCGTCACGGACGTGGAAAGCCTTCATGTGGCCCTGCATCCCCGGTCCGTAGTACAAATTCCCATCTGTCAATATGCCGTCCACATCTGAGATAAGGAGTGATACCTTTTCAGCCTTTAAAAGAGTTCTGTTTTCCATAGATCATGCAGATGAATCAAACCAAGTAGTTCATCCTCTCCGTTTACCACCGCAAGGGACGTAATGCGGTTCGTTTCCATTGCATGGAGTGCTTCGACGGCCAATTTTCCAGACGATATACATTTAGGGTCCCGAACCATGCAAAGCTTGGCTGATTGATCCAACAAATCAGGTCCCCTTTTTTCAAGAAGGCGACGCAAGTCTCCATCTGAAATGACACCGAGAAGCTTTCCTTCGTCCACAACCAGTGCAATTCCCAAACGCTTGCTCGACATTACATAAATCACATCCCGCATCGGATCGTCCGGTAACACAACAGGAAGTTCCTTTCCTTTGTGCATCAACGCTTCCACCAATAGAAGCTTTCTACCGAGTTTTCCACCTGGATGCCGTGCAGCAAAATCTTCCGGAGTAAACTCTTTCAACTCAAGAAGCACCATCGCAATAGCATCCCCCATGGCCAAAGTAGCTGTTGTCGAAGATGTCGGAGCCAGCCCAAGGGGGCATGCCTCCTTCTCAATTTTCAATTCCAAGGTGACATCGCTGTGAGTTCCCAGACTGGAGTGACGGTTTGCTGTTATTGCCACAATAGGGACTCCAATCCGGCGGATAAACTCGAGGAGCCGAACAATCTCATCGGTTTCTCCCGAATTGGAAACGGCAATTACGGAATCTCCCTCTACAATCATTCCCAAGTCACCGTGAATGGCCTCAGCAGGATGCACAAAAAAGGATGGAGTACCGGTAGATGCCATGGTCGCTGCTATTTTGCGGCAAATTAGTCCTGATTTGCCCATTCCAGTAACAATCACACGGCCCTGTGTGTTTTTCAGAATCTCAATTGCCTGTTCGAAATCGTTTCCGAGACAAGAAATTTGATCCGCTACCGCTTTTGCTTCAAGTTCAAACACATCACGTGCAATTTCAATCAATCTCGACATCGGCTCCTGCCCTCCAGATATTCAGTAACTTTCGAAGAAGGTTGGAAAATTGATCCAATGGATAAAGATTTGGTCCGTCGGAAAGGGCTTCCTCCGGATGTTCATGTACTTCAAAAAAGAAACCCGATACGCCAAGGCCCGCTGCAGCTTTTGCCAGGGCGGGAATGAATTCCCGCTGTCCACCAGTGGTATTCCCCAGGCCACCAGGCAATTGCACTGAATGAGTTGCATCAAACATTACCGGATATCCAAAGGAGGACATTACTGGAAAAGACTTGAAATCCACTACGAGATTATTGTAACCGAATGAGCTGCCTCTTTCCGTCAGTATGATTTTCCTGTTGCCTGTAGATTCTATCTTCTGAACAGCATTCTTCATGTCCCAGGGCGCAAGAAACTGTCCCTTCTTCACATTTACGATTTTTCCTGTTTCACCGGCAGCTACCAACATATCTGTCTGGCGGCACAGGAAAGCTGGAATCTGAAGGATGTCCGCGACCCCGGCAACCACTTCCGCCTGGGATGGGAGATGAAAATCCGTCAGGATTGGAATTTGCAGCTCTTCCTTCACGCGGCGCAGAATATCCAGCCCTTTGCCCAGTCCCGGGCCCCTGTAACTGTCAATGGATGAGCGATTTGCCTTATCAAAAGATGCCTTAAAGACAAAGGGGATCTCAAGCACGTCTGCGATACTCTTGAGGCGGGAGGCAATGCCGAAAACGATCTCTTCTGTTTCAATTACACATGGACCTGAAACCAGAAAAAAGCTGTTTTCTCCAGAAGAAATATGGTTGAACAGTTTCTGGGTGTCGTCACTCATTTCGTCTTTTCTCCTCGTCGCTTGTGGGATGCCTTGATAAAATCCACGAACAGGGGCTGGGGCTTCAAGGGCTTGGATTTAAATTCAGGATGAAATTGACAGCCCAGGTACCAGGGATGGTCATCCAGCTCCACGATCTCGATGAACTTTCCATCCGGCGAGATACCGGTGAACTTGAGTCCGGCTTCTTCCAATCGTTCTCGAAATGTCATATTAAACTCATATCGATGACGGTGCCGTTCCTGAATTTCTTTTTCCCTATATGCCTTAAAGGCAAAAGAATCCTTGCTCTGAATGGTACAGGCGTACGCACCAAGGCGCATATTCCCCCCCATTTCTTCTACATCCAGCAACTCTCTTAATTTATAGATAATGCGGTGAGGTGGATTCTCGTCAAATTCTGTGGAATTTGCGTCCACCAGTTTTGCAACATTTCTCGCAAATTCTACAGTTGCCAGCTGCATACCGAGACAAATACCAAAAAATGGGATCTTGTTTATTCGTGCATACTCGATTGCCAGGAGCATGCCCTCAATTCCACGTCCCCCGAAACCGCCCGGAATCAGAACCCCATCAACTTCCTTCAACAGAGTAAGGCTGGATTCGTCTTTTTCAAACATGGAAGAATCAAACCACTTCAACTTTACGTCCAGGCCATTCGCAAAGCCGGCATGGGCCAGTGCCTCATTCAATGACTTGTATGAATCAGCATAATCCACATACTTGCCGACAATCCCGATTTCTACCCTATCAGATGGATTTTCGATTTTTGCCCGCAACTCTTTCCACTTCTTCAGCCCTCTGCCTTGTTTGCGTAGTGACAGATGCCGGCAAATCGCGTTATCCAGGCCCTGCTGTTCAAACATAATGGGTACAAAATAGATGTTTGATACATCACGGGCCTCAAACACTGCCTCCTTTCGAACATTGCAGAAAAGGGCGATTTTGTCCTTGATAGTTTCGGGCAATTCCCGTTCCGTTCGGCAGAGTATAATGTCGGGTTGAATCCCGATTTCCCGCAACTGTTTCACACTATGCTGGGTTGGTTTGCTCTTCAATTCACCTGCGGCTTTAATGTAGGGCACATACGTCAGATGGATGTACAGGACCTCATCCCGGGGATGTTCCAATCCAAACTGTCGAATAGCTTCCAGAAACGGCAATGATTCAATATCGCCGACGGTACCGCCTATCTCGGCTATCAGTACATCCACATCTTCTGAGATCCGCTTAATACTGTGCTTAATTTCATCCGTAACGTGGGGAATCACCTGCACAGTTTTTCCCAGGTAATCTCCCCGCCTTTCTTTTGTGAGCACAGCATTATAGATTTTCCCCGCAGTCTGATTATGAAATTCTGTAGAATGTGAAGATGTAAAACGCTCATAATGTCCAAGGTCCAGATCAGTTTCCGTGCCATCATCGGCAACATAAACCTCCCCGTGCTGAAACGGGCTCATTGTTCCGGGGTCCACATTCAGATAGGGGTCAAACTTCTGGAGCGTTACTGTATAGCCGCGGTCCTCCAGTAATGCCCCAATGGACGCCGCGGCGATTCCCTTTCCAAGTGACGAAACCACACCTCCCGTCACAAAAATAAACTTTGTCATTCGACATCTCCCAATAAAGCTTTCAATTGAAGATAATCTTCATTTGTATCAATACCGATTCCTGAATAATCAGTCCTCTCAACATGAATCCGAATCCCGTGTTCCAGAGCCCTTAATTGTTCCAATCCCTCAATATTTTCAAGAGCCCCCCCCTCCATTCGGGCAAAATCAAGTAAGAAAGACCGTCTATAGCCATAAATCCCCACATGCTTAAACCAGTGGCCCATTTCCTCATTCTTCACATCAAACTCAATGGCCATGTTCGGACATTTTCGAAAAGGAATAGGGCTTCGGGAAAAATAGATTGCGTTTCCTTTTCTGTCACAGACTACTTTTACCACATTCGGGTTAAAAAGCTCCCGCTTATCCGCAATCCTGGCCATTACCGTGGACATCTTCAATTCCGGGTCCTCCCGAAAAGGCCGTATGAGAGCGTCAATTACCTTGTTTGTAATCAGTGGCTCATCACCCTGTACGTTTACAACCACATCCACGTCCAGATTCTGTGCCACTTCCGCAATCCGATCCGTACCGGACTGATGTTCACGTGACGTCATCACCGCCTGACCTCCAAACGAAAGAACGTGGTCAAAAATGCGGTGATCGTCTGTCGCAACAACAACATCATCCAACAGGGAAGAAGACATTGTCCGTTCATATACCATCTGGATGATAGTTTTATCCTTAATTTTTAACAGCGGCTTTCCTGCAAGCCTTGAGGACTCATATCGCGCGGGTATGATTGCTTTTACCTTCATGTACATAGAGTCTACCCGAAAGGGGCTCTTGTTGCAAGAAAAAAGAAGATGAGCCGGGACAAGGTTAAGGACAAGCCTTAACCACTCTTATCCTAAGATAATAAACAGCTTGCCCATTTTAAGCCATAGCTCAGTCCTGAATTTAAGGTCGAATCTATCCGTGATACTCTGGGCATTGGAACCAAATGGCAATTCAGATATATTTGCAAAGTGTGTCAAGTCCTTAAGGAGGAAAGACAAGGAGAAAAAAGTTGAAGCTGAGTGGGAAAAGCAAACTCCGGAAACTCCTCCTATTTTATCTTGGATTCAAAACTTCAACTTGGATTTAAACTTGTCTTCTTCCCCCCCGTTGTCTCTTCTGGTAAACTATATTTGAAATGGCAGTTAAACGAAAAAATGGGAAACAATCTGAAACACTGGCAGTCGAGTTTACGGGTCTGGCATTTGTATGCGTGGGTGTTATTATTTTTCTGGCATTAATTTCGTTCAGCCCCAAAGACCCGACTTTTCTCAACAGCATCACGGTTTCACGGATTCGCTCCACGAATCTGATGGGCAATTTCGGCGCTCAGCTTTCGGCCATTCTGTTGCAGCTTTTTGGTTACGCTTCTTATCTTTTCCCCGTATTCTTTCTGATCACAGCCATGGTTCTTCTGCAAAAGAAGAGCTTTCGCCCGATTTTGCTGCAGCTACCGTTTTTTCTGCTGGAAACTGTGGTGATTGCTGTACTGTTTGCTGTAGTTCTTTCTGATTTTGTTCTGATCGCATCGGTGGCACCGCTGGACTACGTGAGTGCGGGCGGAATTATTGGTAACAATATCAAAGGTTGGATGCTCCCTGCACTCAATACATGGGGCACATTGATTCTACTGCTCTTTCTTCTTATCGCGTTTTTCATGCTCGCAACCCGACTTGGTATTTCTGTCATTATTGCGGCTGTGGCTAAGGCTTTACTTGATGCAGTACGGTCATTTTCAGCTGTTTTCAAAAAGATCGGTAGGGAATTGAGGATGGTGAGAAAGAAAAAAGAAGTGATTCGACAGATGGATTCGGAAAAGAAACATCGGGAAAAAATTCGCCAGAAAATTAAGAGCAAAGAGCTTCCGCCAATCAGTCAACCTGTTCCTCAGGATACTGACGAAAAGAATAACCCGCTGGATATTGCTATCCGCACCGGTCTGGTCCCAAAATCAGGAAAACCCTACAATCCGCCCTGGCGGGACATTTTTGCCAATCCGGATCCCGACAACAGTATTGATCGGCATGACCTGTCCAGAAAATCAAGTCTCCTGGTTAAGAAACTGGAAGAATTCAAGGTGACGGGCCGTGTGGTGAATATTCATCCCGGTCCCATTGTAACAACATACGAATTCAAGATGGATCCTGGCATCAAGTATAACAAAGTACTGTCTCTTGCTCAGGACCTAAGTATTGCATTAAGCGCAGAATCCATCCGGATTGATCGAACACCAAAGAAACCGACTATCGGAATCGAAGTCCCCAATGACAATCGAAGGTTAATTGTTCTGAAAGAAATACTGGAAACAGGCACATATTTGTCTGCGACATCTCCCCTTACGGTTGTTCTTGGGAAAACAATCACGGGAGAACCCATCGTTACATCCCTCGATAAGATGCCCCATCTGCTTGTGGCGGGGCAGACCGGGTCGGGCAAAAGTGTGGGACTTAATGCCATTCTTTGTTCCCTCCTGATCCGAAACACTCCTGAAATGGTTAAGGTAATCATGGTGGACCCGAAGATGGTTGAACTTGGTGTGTACGGCCATATTCCTCACCTTCTCACGGATGTCATCACCGATCCGAAGGAAGCCGCCTCAGCCCTTTCCTGGGCTGTTGGCGAGATGGAACGACGCTATCTCTTGCTGAAAGACATCAAGGTGCGCAGTCTTGCGAAATACAACGCAGTCGTCCAGGCGGAATTCGTGGATGATGAAAAGCACAAACCCATGCCTTATATTGTTATTGTCATTGACGAAATGGCTGATCTCATTATGACGGCCCGCGCCCAGGTGGAAGAAAGTATTGCCAGACTGGCCCAGAAGGCGCGCGCTGTAGGAGTTCACCTCATTGTGGCAACTCAGCGCCCAAGCCGTGACATCATTACCGGTGTCATCAAGTCCAACCTGACTTCCCGAATCTGTTATCGGGTCGCCCAGATGATTGACTCCCGAATTGTTCTCGACCAGGTTGGGGCAGAACAGCTGTTGGGCCGGGGAGATATGTTATTCCTGCCCCCCGGAACATCCAATCTGGTCCGAATTCATTCTCCCATGGTCACAGAGAAAGAAGTCAACGGGCTGGTTTCCTACCTGAAATCCTACGGGAAACCGGTTTACATGAATGAGATTAAATCCTATGGAGCGGACGATGATGAAGAAGGTGGATTCGAAATCGGTGATGGGGACACGCTTTCCAGCAACGATCGGGAGTATATTCAGGCCGTAAAGCTCATTGTTGCCACAGGGCACGCCTCCGTATCCTACCTTCAGCGGAAAATGTCAATTGGATATAACAAGGCGGCACGATATATTGATATGATGGAACGCGACGGCATTGTGGGGCCGCCTGCCCAGCAGGGGGGGAAAACCAGAGAAGTTCTGGTAGATATTGGATTTGTTCAACGATTAAAGGAACTGGACTCATGAGGTTTTTATTTTTTGTGGCAATTGTTTTTGGTATTTTCTATTTTTTTTACAGTAAATTACGACGCTTTCTTGCACAAATATTTCAACCCCTTACTGCCGACGGTAGTTCGGAAAACAATGGGGCATCAGCTGCGCAACAGGGAAGAATCAATAAAGGTGAGATGCAGCAATGTCCTTCCTGCGGCGTTTATTTCCCCGCCGGAACCGGAAAAAGTTCGGGTGGAGTCGAATACTGCTCCGAGACCTGCTCAAGAGAGGAAAATAGTAAATGAGTAAGAAGGCCGAAATTGTAGAAATCGGGCGCCGGCTTTATGCAAGAGGTCTGGTAACCGGCTATGAAGGAAATATTTCGGAGAGAAACGGAGACAGTATTCTGATAACACCCTCCGGTGTATGTAAAGGCTATTTAAAGGAAGACGATATAATTGAAATCAACGGCCTGGGAGAAAAATTATCCGGAAACGGTGTTCCTTCTTCCGAAACGGCACTTCATCTGAAAATCTATCGGGAACGGGATGATGTTCAGGCAATTGTGCACGCTCACCCACCCACTGCTACCGGTTTTGCCTGCGCCGGCATGGGACTGGATCAGAGCCTCACCGCTGAAACCGTTCTGACCCTGGGAGCCGTTCCCCTGATTCCCTACGGAACACCATCCACATTGGAACTTCCGGATGCTATGGATGGCTTTATGGGCTATGATGCTTTTCTTCTGGCCAATCACGGTGCAATGACCGTGGGTAAAACGCTGGAGAATGCCTATTTTTTGATGGAACAGGTGGAACAGTATGCTAAAATCTCATTTGTAGCTAACACGTTGGGGACCCCGAAGCCCCTGCCCTGCGATGAGGTTGACAAACTTATGTCACTGCGGGAAAAACTTGGAATCACTACGGGAGATCCCGCCGTATGCAGTCGAGACGGACAGGTAACCCTCTATCGGTTTTCCAGAAATGAGTTGGTAAACCTGATTCAGGAAATCTTAAACGAATTGGGAGGATGACACATGGGCGATGCCATTGGAATGATTGAAACAAAAGGGCTGGTCGCACTGATTGAAGCCGGTGATGCAGCAGTTAAAGCTGCTAACGTCACGCTGGTCAGTTATGAAAAGGTGGGGGGTGGTTATTGCACCATCGTGGTTCGGGGAGATGTTGCTGCCGTTAAAGCCGCAACGGACGCCGGCGCTGCTGCAGCGAGACGTATAGGTGAACTGGTATCTGTACACGTTATTCCTCGTCCTCACAAGGGGTTGGAAGGCACACTGCCCATCGGTACATCCAAGTAAGCAGAATTGCAGGCACCGCTTGGAAAAACTGTAATACCAGAAAAAGAAAAAGGGAGTATAGACTCCCTTTTTTTTAATGACCCCATAACGGAAGTTCGTATTTTGACCAATTGCGTTTATCATAATCATCAAATCATCAGTATGGTACTATATATTTGGTCAGTAGAAACTTGACAGGATGAGCATTACTAATGGGAAACACAAAGAAAACATCAAGAAAATCGGTCAGAAGAGGAAAATTGCTGGGCAGTATCTTCTGGCATATTCGATTCCGTAGAAAAATTATCCTGAAAAACTTGAATATCGCATTTCCAAACAAGAATTTGCAATGGAAGAAGACTATTGGTAAAAAGTGCTTTCAATCCATTGGTTCAGTTCTATTTGAATTTTTTCGCCTTCCAACTTATTTTCGTGATGACAAACTGGACAATATTCTGGTTGTTGATAAGGGGCAAGACTTACTGGAAAAATACAAAGACACGGGAGCTATTCTAATTACCTGCCATTTGGGGAATTGGGAACTTGCCGGCGCCAGGATTTCAGCATGGGGCCACAAGCTGACTGCATTGGCATATCGACAGAAAAGCAATGTGGTTCATGAATACATGCATAAGATCAGATCGTCATACAAAATGAATGTCGTGTACCATCGGGACTCCATGCGCCCATTTATCGCCACATTAAAGCGTCGTGAGTTCATTGGCTTTCTTGCGGATCAAAATACCACCCTTGAGAAGGGCATTTTTGCAGATTTTTTTGGAAAGCAGGCTATCGTTGTGGATTTGCCCGCAAAACTCAGTGTAAAAATGAAAAGGCCAATTCTATTTTTCTGTGCGTGCTACGATGAAAAAGATCAAATGTATCATATGGAACTGGAAGAATTAAAATCAGACCAGGAACTCAACGAGAAAGGTGATGTGGAAAAGATTGTGAGAATGTACACGGACAGAATTGAGGAAGCCATTCGCCAGCACCCGGAACAATATCTCTGGTTTCACAAAAGATGGAAAACAAGACCAGGCAGTGAATCAAACATTTATTAGGCTTTCTGCCCTCTAATGGCTCCTTCCCTTGAGCTCAGACTGTGAATGAGTCTCGTTTACCGGAAAGATTCTTCAGTTTCGAGAAATGCCGCTATACTGTATAATGAAATCTGATTTTGAATGTGAGGCAATTATATGTTTGTTGGTAAGATTATCGGAACTGTGGTGGCAACCCGAAAAGATCCAAAACTCGAAGGAAGAAAACTTCTGATTGTCCAACCTCTTGATGAAAACTTAATCGCTAAAAACGACTACCTTGTGGCTGTAGATACGGTCAGCGCAGGCTATCATGAGCAGGTTCTCGTGGTCCAGGGAAGTTCAGCCCGGATGGCCTTCGGAATGAAGGATTGCCCGGTGGATTCCGCCATTATCGGCATTGTGGATAGTTTCGTCATTGAAGATAAACCGGGGGATTCCAGATGACGTTCACGGAAAAACTTCGCAATGCCGGAGTTGTCGGTGCCGGCGGCGCCGGTTTCCCTACATACATTAAAATGCAATCCAGCCCCGATACTCTCATCTGCAATGCAGCGGAATGTGAACCTCTTCTCTACACTGACTATTATGTAATCCAGAATAATATTGAAGGTGTAATAGGTGGCATGCTATTGGCTAAGAAAGAGCTGGGTGCAAAACGCGCCGTTTTTGCCATCAAAGAAAAACGTCATGAATTGTTTCCGGTTATCGAAAAAGCCATTGAAGCGGCCGGTGGCGGTATCGAAGTTTTTGCCATGGGAGACTACTATCCGGCCGGAGACGAACAGTCTCTGGTTTATGATGTCACTGGTCGAATTGTCCCCCAGAACGGTATTCCGATCCATGTGGGTGTGGTGGTCAACAATGTGTTGACGTTTTACCAGATATGGAACGCCATCGAACATTCAGTACCCGTCACCGAACGATATGTATCTGTAGTCGGTCGTGTCAAACGCCCCTACGTAGCGGTTGTTTCAATTGGAACTCCCTTTTCCAGACTTGCAGAAGTGGCAGAACCGGAGCCGGGTACTGTTATGATTGAGGGTGGTGTCATGATGGGGAACGTACGAACTCCGGACGATACTGTAAGCAAAACAACCGGCGCCATTGTGTTTCTTGAAGAGGGAAATCCCGCGGTTCGAGAGAAAATAGATTCTTTTCAATCTGTCACGCGCTTTTCAAAAGCAGCGTGTTGTCAGTGTACCGAATGCACAGTTTTGTGCCCCCGTTACAATCTGGGTCATGAGATTGAGCCTCACATGATTATGCGTACGCTGAATTATGGACTGGACGCGAAGTCAACAGTTGCCCAGGCTGCTTATCTCTGTTGCCAGTGCGGCGTTTGTTCCCTTTTTGCCTGCCCGTTCGGGCTGAGTCCCAAGAGGGTGTACGCGGATTTCAGGGCAAAACTGACTGAATACAACATTCCCCCTATGGAACATGTCATCGACCCCTTCAACAACGCAAAAAAGTTGCCAACCAAGCGGTTGAAAGCACGGTTGAATCTTCTTGATATTGACGTAAAGGCAGAGTTCATTGGCGCCCTTCCCTTCTCGGGGCCCTTAAAGATACAGTTGAAGCAACACATAGGCGCCCCCTCCAACCCGGTTGTAAAGTCAGGAGACTTTGTTACGACCGGACAGATCCTTTCCAATGTAAGCCCTGAAGAACTTGGCACGCCGGTTCATTCTCCAGTGGACGGTGTGGTAAAAGAAATTACAGAAGAATTCATTGTTATAGGAAGTGAATCATGAGTATGGCAATTGGCATGATAGAACTGAACAGTATCGCCAAGGGATTTGAGGTCTGTGACACGGTTCTGAAAACATCCGCGGTGAAACTGGTAACATCCCAGAGTATCTGCCCCGGCAAATACATCGTGTTTGTTAGCGGAAATGTTTCGGAGGTTCAGGCCGCGATTCGAAATGGAATCGAGGCCGGAGGTCGCTACGTTGTGGATGATCTGGTCATTCCCAACGTAAACGATGACGTTTTCCCGGCACTCTATGCCACAAAGGATGTGGGGAACATAGACGCACTGGGCGTAATTGAAACGTTTTCGGTTGTGGCCTCCATTTTTGCCGCGGACGCTGCGGTAAAAGCAGCTTCCGTTCGGCTGATTGAAATCCGAATGGCAATGGGACTGGGTGGAAAGGCATTCTGCGCATTTACCGGGGATATCGCAGACGTTAAGGCCGCAGTTGAAGCCGGTCTTGACGCGGTCCATGACAAGGCCATGCTGGTATCATCCGTCATTATTCCGTCTCCACACGAGCGATTGAAAGACGAGATACTGTAAGCAGGAGGAAAGGTGCAACTGGCAATCGTAGTTGGAAAACTGTGGGCAACCGTAAAAAATCCATCCCTTGACGGAAAACGCATACTCGCCTGCCGTCCCATCGACAAAGGTGGCAAAGTTATCGGCAATCTCTTCTTTGCGCTGGATTGCGTTGGCGTCGGCACCGGAGAAAGAGTTCTTTTCGTTCAGGGGTATGAGGCCTCACATTGCTTTTTGCCTGAGATTGTTCCTACAGACTATACCGTGATAGCAAAAGTGGATGAGGTCGCACATTGAAGATCTGTACTGTATCAGGGCAGATCATCTCCACTGAGAAAAATCACCGCCTTTCCGGATACCCCCTTCTAACCCTGGATGTACTGGAAGTTGACGGAACGCCGACCGGTGAAGAGCTGGCCGCTTTTGACACCATCGGCGTCGGTATCGGGGAACGGGTACTGGTTACTATTGAAGGAGATGCCGCCGTCCAGCTTATCGGGCACGAGGATGCGCCTGTTGACGCGGTAATTGTGGGTGTAGTGGATAAAGTCGAATGCCTCGTAAGGGAGGAGGTTACCCCGCGATGATAGCGATGGAAAATACAGCCGTGCTTTTCAGCGTTGTCGTCGCGGTTTCTGCCTTTGCTTTTATTGTCGAACAACGCACGCAGATCGGCAAAAAGCTGTCCGGCGTTGTAATTGCCATGTTTTCCATGATGCTGCTGGCCAATCTGAAGCTGGTACCTGGCTCAGCCCCATCGTATGACTTTGTATTCAACTGGGTAGTGCCGGTGGCAATTCCCATGTTTCTGTTTAAAGCCAATCTGGTTGCGATTTTCCGGGAAACCGGTAAGACCCTGGTGGCATTTCTTATCGGCGGCCTTGGCACACTGATCGGCGCACTGACCATGTTTTTCCTGCTCAACAGGGGTGAACAGTCCTTGAAAGCACTGGGGCTGTTCAGCGCAACCTATGTAGGTGGGACAATTAATTTTGTCGCCATATCCGAGATCATGCGGATCAAAGGTGATATGCTGGCTTCTGCCGTCGCAGCAGACAATGTGGTTATGGCAGTGGCATTGATTTTTCTCTTTCTTGTTCCGACCCTGAAAGTGGCTCAGAAATTCTTCAAATTTGACGAAAAAGAATACCTTTCAGAAACCACCAGTGGCGAACAGGAGGAGACGCTTTTTGGTGGCCAGGATGTTGTCTACGCCCTTTCCATTTCATTTGTAATAGCCGGTTTATCCATGTTTGCCGCAGGGTTTATGGGACACATCCCTTCCATCCTGATTTCAACTGTTGTCACCGTGGCACTGGCCACTATATTTCCCGGATTTTTCACCAATATTCGCGGCTCTGAGGAAATTGGTATTTTCCTGATGTACCTCTTCTTTGCTGTGGTGGGTGCCTCCGCAGATTTTGGAGTCATCATTCAAAAGGGAATTTATCTCTTCATCTTTGCTGCGGGAACCATTTCGATTCATCTGGCCGTTATTCTCGTCGGGGGAAAAGTGCTTAAAATCCCACTGCCCGAAATTCTGATCGCTTCCAATGCCAATCTCGGTGGGCCCACAACCGCGTGCGGGATGGCGATGGCCAAAAGATGGGACAAACTCATTGCCCCGGCAGTCCTGGTTGGAATTTTCGGATATGCTATTGCTACTTTTGTCGCGTGGAACCTTGTCGCAATCGTTCGAATGTTCATAACCGTTTGAATACGCCGCCCCATTCACGGGTAATGAATTCAGGACCTGCAAAGGGGTGCTGAACACAGATAAACGAGGACCATTTTGTATTATGCTATACTCAGTTACATAATTTTGGTGAGTAGAACAATATGCGCTATTTTCTTTTTGTTCCGACAATTAACCCAACCGGAGGGATGAAGATTTCAGACAGAGCTTTGTCTGAAATTTCAAATGATACAGATGTGGATATTGCAACGCTGAGAAATTCCTTTTACGGAAAAGGCATCGCCTGTCTTAGATCCCATTCGGACCCGAAAGAACCGGAAAAAATCTCCGAGGCCCTCTCACTCCACTCTATCCCGTATCTCTTTACGCGAACGACTGACATTGAAAAGATTCCAGTGTTCCAGGCGGTGAAATTGATTTTACAGCCCAACGGAATTGGATTCAGAACCGCTTCCGGAAAGTATGAGATGAGCTTTGACCAACCCATTGCGATCGCCTCAAACATAGAATGGACCAGGGACTCTATACAAAGAAGTGTGATAAAAGGTGAGCAATTTGTCATCGCTTCGGCTAACCACGCTTTCATTTTTCGGGCAAAATCGGTCGTAGTGGAAAATGTTCCAGGCCTCACAAAGTATTCCCGAACCCACAACACGGCTCTTTTTCTTGAGAGTCTTTTCAAGCAAGGGCAACGGATTTACGTGGACAGTTCTTTCCAGCGGCTACAGGTTGTATTGAGAGGAGACTTTCCACGTTATGCTCAATTCCTGTCAACGGTCGTAAACTCAGGATTTCTGGAGTCGGATTTCCCCCAAAATCTACTTGAAAAACAGGAACTTGAGAAAGTGCCGGCAGCCTCATACAACCATCGGGTCTACAGGGGGCTTGATCTTTTCCGGCATCGCTACCTCCATGGGTTGCGCACAGCGACACTTCACCACACTTCCCTTGCCTGGCTGCTGTTCTTTTTTCTCAGCTACGGTGGCATTCGTTTGCATAATGACTCAATATTTGTCTTAGGGTTGGGTCTGCTTACACTGAGCTTGAATATCCGTTTTTTCCAGCTTTCTCACTTGAAAACTCTCGTCCAGGATACCCCTCTTTCAAAACTACGATCGGTCAGCGCCGGTTTCGTGGAAGTAATGGGGCGTATCCACGCAAAGGATCGCTTTATATCACCCGTTTCCGGAGCAGAATGCGTGTATTTCCGCTACACGAAAGAAAGCATGTACCGCACACGCAATGGCTACGGATGGCAGACCGTCGAAATGGGAGAAGCGTTTTCAGAGGACTGTTATCTGGACGACGGGACCGGTATTATTTCCCTTAACCTGAAGAATGCTGAATTCTCAGTAACATCAAAAGAAACGGTTAATCATACCTATGCCGAACTAAATGCCGGTCTGACCCCCGCACCGGGAATGAATAACACGCGATATACAGAGGAGTACCTGCAGGACGGTCGAACCGTTTATGTCATGGGGACCGCTACCCCTGTAAATCCTCTTCGTCGCTTTGGGGAATACCTGTCTGAAGTGAAAAAGGATAAAGACAGAATGCTCAGATTCGACCTGAACGGGGACGGAGTCATTGATGAACCGGAGTGGCAGGCAGCACTTCCCAAGCTCCGAAGTGAATTTCTCGGGCGGTATATGGACAAGGGACAGAGTTTCAGTCTAATGCTCGATTTCAGAGAAGATTTTCCTGTCTTTCTCGTTTCCGATCAACCGGAAGAAAAGTTGCTGAAGAAATTAAAATGGAAAGTCCCGGCCACGTTTGTGCTGGGATTCCTGACGTTTGTAATCTTTCTGATCTCTATGATCAGTATAATTGGAGGGTAAAATGGCTGCACTACTGACACTGGGCATTTTTTTATTCATTATTTTCATCATAGTCATGTGGCTTGTGAAAATGTACAACCGATTGATTTATCTGAAAAATCAGGTGCCACAATCCTTTGCGAACATTGATGTACTGCTGAAGCAGCGCCATGATGAACTGCCGAAGCTCGTGGAAGTGGTAAAGGGATACGCAGCACACGAAAAGGACACCCTGGAGCGAGTGATCAAGGCAAGGAATCAGTATCTTGCGGCCAACACCATTGGCGAAAAGCTCGAAGCCAACAATATGATCACCGGCGCACTGAAACAGCTCTTTGCACTGTCCGAGAAGTACCCGGACCTGAAAGCCAACGAAAACTTCCTGATGCTGCAGCGCCGCATTTCAGAAATCGAGAACAGCATTGCGGACCGGCGGGAAATGTACAACTTCACCGTCACCAACTTCAACACGATTATTCAGCAGTTTCCGGAGACCATCCTTGCCGGTATGATGCACCTGGAGAACTTCCCGCTCTTCAAGGCAGACGAAGAAGACCGCGAAGACGTAAAAATTTCGTTTTCGTC
>CAZRHT010000007.1:56960-65217 GCA_964599895.1 uncultured Holophagae bacterium | reverse complement strand
GATTTATGCTGGAAACGAATGTGTTCAAACGAAATAGTGGTAGTGGCGCTTTATTGAGTGATGGACTCTACAATATGGCGATTGGCGTTGTGTTGTGCTGGGGTTTTCTTGTCAATTGGTGGTTGGTTAAGAATGTGGATCCAGCGTGGCTCAGAAGTATTAATACCTGGGTATTCCTTTTAGGGTATTTTGCATGCTGCTTTTTTGGCGTTATGCTATTCAACAAATCCGACAACCCTTTCATCAGTTTCATCGGTTACAACTTTGTAGTCGTACCATTTGGGCTTATCGTAAATATGGTGGTCTCGCTCTACAATCCATCGATTGTCGTGCAAGCCATCCGTGTGACGGCATTTGTAACGGTGGCTATGATGATTCTGGGGGTACTGTTTCCGAGTTTCTTCCAGAAAATTATTGGTGCTTTGACCGTAGCCCTGATAATTGTCATCATCATTGAGGTGGTCCAGGTTTTCTTTATGCACATTCACCAAAACTGGCTTGATTGGGCTGTCGCTGTCATTTTCTGCGGGTACATCGGTTATGACTGGGGACGTGCCAACCAGATCCCCAAAACGCTGGACAATGCGGTGGACAGTGCGGCCGCTCTGTATATGGATATTATTAACCTGTTCATTCGAATTTTGAGCATTCTGGGACGTCGCGACTAAATGATTTATGATTATGTCTGAAGCAGGGACCATTCCATGATGAACAGTGTTCTGAAAGGTACAGGGATATTCGTTGCATTGTCTCTGTGTTGTATGCTCTCTATATTGCTCTATCTGTTCCCGTATCATCCGGACAAATTTTATGAATGGGGATTTCTCTTTCTTGCTTCTCTGCCCATTACCATTGCTTTTGAGGCGGCCGGATACGCACTTTTTGAAAAGAAATTCACATCACGAAATGCGAGCGGTCTGCGCATTCTTTACGGGGTTTTCGTGCTGGGTATTCTACTTGTCCTTGGAGCTGTTCTCTATCGCAGTGTTCACTTTCATCTTGTGAAGTGGAATTTCTGAGTGAGAAGAGTAATCCCACGGCACAAAACTGAGTATTGGCTGGACGGCATGATTCACTGTGAAGTAAGATACTCCCGTTAAGCATTCTGAGAAAACTGAATTAGAGGTTTTGTTATGCAGTTTGTGACTGTTCTGTTAATTGCGTTGTTTCTGATTCTGCCGCTCATTCTCTTTTATCGGCAAAATGACCTGGACTGGAAACGGTATGTCATACTGATTCCAATTCTGTACGTGGTCTGGTACCTGACCTATGCGTTGATGCACGAAAGTATGCATTTTCTGGCTGTAGTCCTGGCACACAAACGGGTTATCGGTTATCAGATGATCCCGCATTTCTGGCGTGGAGAGTTTGGGACGGGCTTTGTGAAATACAATTTCGTCGGGGATACTGCAGACCTTTTCATTATGTTGGCCCCATACCTGCGGGATATCCTGTTAGCAATTATAGGGTACATTCTTTACCGTAAACGGATTGTCAAAACACCGTTCCTGGTTGGATTGCTGCTGGTGATCCTGGTGTTCAGCTCTCTTTTCGATATTGCCGACAACTATCTGACATATGTGCTGGGAGCAAGAAATGATTTCAATGCCATGCGGGTTTCTTCCGGTCCTCTGGTGCCTCATGTGGCAGGCATTCTGGGAATTGCCGTCACCATGTTGTGCAGCTACCTGGTGATTCGGGACAAGCAGCCCGGCCTTGGGTCAGTAAACAATACCGAGTAGCCTTAGAACGGCTGGGCCGGGAAGAAGACATGGCGATCCTGTTCGTCGTTGCCGGTGATGGAGACCGGTGTGGAGATGGGCCGGTCGGAACGGATAATGATCATGTCCACATCCGCATAGGTGGTACCCTCGAAAATGTTAGTGGAAAGGTCCACGAATTTATGAAAAGGCTCAACAGCCACGGTCCGGGTGTAGCGCAGTTCTCCGTCCAGGTATCCCTCGAATGTTACGTTGACCGCCTGTGAGTCGAAGTTGGCCAGGGCGATGCCGAACCAGTCGAACCAGTCGTGCACGCTGTTGGGGATCATCCATTGTGTGGCCTCCTGGTCTTTGGGGACCACAAATTCTGACAGAGATTCTTTCCCTTTGTACTGGAAGGACAGCTTGACAATGAGGCTGCCGTTTTCTGACTGGATGGAAGCTTGTCCATCGTTGCCAAGTTCGTCGAAGGCCAGAGTTTGCGTGGATGTGGCCTGCACGGTGTACGGAATTTCATTCAATTCCTGCGTGCCCTGATTCCACTTGGAGAGAGTATAGGAAATGGGGGAATCAGTCGGGTTGTACACCTGGATAATGGAATTCCAATTGGATTCCGCAATGTGTGGAATTCGGTAGACGGCGGTTTCATTTGGCAGTGTTTCGAATTCAATCCGTGACAGATAGTTGACACCATAGTAGACATTGTTTTCCGCGATGAGCGGGTCGTAGTCCACGTACAGTTGGCCGCCGTTGTTGGGATTCAGGTCGAAATGGGGGTAGCAGGCGGAACTGATGTCGATCCGGATTCTGTGACCGGTCTGAAATGTCATGGCCAGGTCTGAGAGCTCAATGGTGACCGGATACACGACGCCCGGTGTCATCATCTCCTGCGAGCGAACCCCGTTACGAAAGCGCATCCGGCGGATTCCCTGCGTCAGGATGATGGATTCACCGGTGGGTGTTACATCGGTGAGGCGGACACAGAAATCGGTGTCGGTCCGGTCGGATGACACATAAAGATGGCAGGCGATGGAACCGTTGACCCTTACATCGTTCTCCAGTACGCCGGTTGTGTAAACCAGCACATCATCCCTGGATTCAATTTCAGTTGAGAGGTCCTGGGGACCGACCAGAACATCGGGGTCGAAGGGGTCAAAGCGTGAACCGCCCAGCGCAGGGGTGGGGCTATCGGGGTCGTAGTTGTATGTGTCGGTTCCGGACGAGATCACCGGTTTTCCGATGGTCAGGGTATTTCCTGTATTCAGGTACCAGGTTGTTGTTGTGCGCTCAATATCTGTCCAGGAACTGGCAGAATGCCAGGCATTTTCGCCCATCTGATAGTAGCTGACCACGGGTCGACTGTCCCAGTCATTGTCCTGGCCCCGCAGGTAGTGGTCCCAGAACTGGATTTCAATCGGGTACAGGTTGTCCGCACCGGGAAATTCCATTATTCCCTGGGTGGTGTCGTTGACACCGGAGTGGGTCCAGGGCCCGACGATGAGTTTGTGGAGACCGCGTACTTCGGCTCCGCTGTAGTCCCGCAGGTCCTTGAAGCTTTCCAGCACCAGGTCCGGGAAATGATCAAACCATCCGGTCACCAGCAGACAGGGGACCTGAATGTAGGAGGCGATGTCACTGGAGGCCTCAACGGAATCCCAGACGGAATCTTTCATCGGTTGAGACAGGATGGTACTGGTACGGACAAGGCCGAGCGCTTCCAGACTTTCCACATGTTCCTTCCGGTAATCGCCTCCGTAGTAATAATCCTCATACTGCGTTTTGATGCTTTTGACCTGGGGCGTACAGCATTTCAGGTGGGGTGGATGGTGTCGGGCAGTCAGGTATTGAATGTAGCCCAGCGCGGAGGAGCCCCAGGTGCCGACATTACCGTCGCACCAGTCCTGTGCGGCAATCCATTCGACGGCATCGTATCCGTCGAGGCCACGGTCATAACCGGCTACGTCGGCATCGGAGGAACCATAGAATCCCCGCCAATCCACTGTGACGTAGTTATAATTTTCACTGATGGGGAACATTTTGCCGCCCGCCGGACCGGGAATGGTCGCAAGGCGGTAGTAATTCTTATTGTATGGTGTCTGAATCAGGATCACAGGTCTGGCAACGGGAGACGGATCACTATAGTACATGTCAGCAGCCAGGACTTTACCGTCCCGGGTTGGTATCTCGATGGAAATGTATTGCAGCTGCACGTCCTTGGACCCCCTTGTTCCTGCTGTGGCAGGAATCGGGATGGACAGCAGGGTAATGAAAAAGAGGCTAAAGAGACAGAAGATGGGGTTATGGGCACTTAGTTTCATGCGAACCTCCATGTTGGCCATTCGACCTTTTCTTTTAATCTATATGATACAAGGAAGATTGTGTCAAAAAGGTTTCTTCTTTGTAACAGTTTGTAATAAGTGTTTGCTGCAGCTCCATGTGCCGGACCCCGGATGACGAGAATGAAAAGAGGGGTTAAAGGGTTATCCGCTCTTTCCCCTCTCTTCCCAACTAATCACAAGTTACAACTGACAAGTCACTTTCTGAATACTCACATATGTGAGTATTCAGAAATCCAGATCAAACCGCTGGCCATACTCCGGGACTGTTACTTTCCAGTGGAACTGGTTACGTATTTTTTCTGCCATGGCCTGGGAAGCATCCGGTTCACCATGGACAATGAAAACGTTCTCGGGAGAACGGTTAAATCCCATGAGCCATGCCAGGATTTCTTCATAGTCTGCGTGACCGGAATAGCCGGTAATGGTTTCAATGGCAGCGTTTACAGGGATATGCCGACCGTGGATTTTTACGGTGGGTTTCCCTTCAACAATCGTGCGTCCCCGTGTGCCATACGCCTGGTAGCCGATGAAGAGCACGGTGTTCTCTTTACCGGGGAGTCGTTGTTCCAGGTGGTGGAGGATGCGTCCGCCCGTGGCCATTCCGCTGGAGGAAACAATGATTCCGGGCCCTTTTTGATTGTTGATAGATTTTGATTCATCTGTAGTTCGGCAGACTCTCAATTTTTTCGGTTGAAACAGTTCTTTGTGTTCCAGTGCGAGGCGCCGATTTTTCAGGTTCAGATCCTGCAGGTGCTGACTGAATACCTGCGTGGTGGCAATCCCCATGGGAGAGTCGATGTATACGGGAAGTACAGGCAGGCGACCGTCTTCCTCCAGTTGCCGGATGGTGTACAGCAGGGTCTGGGTGCGGCCCACGGCAAAGGCGGGAACTACAAGCATGCCGCCCCGATCCACGCTTTCCATTATGACCCGGATCAGTTCGTCATCGGAGGGTTTTGCTCCGTGGAGCCGGTTTCCGTAGGTGGATTCCAGTACCAGATAGTCGACATTGTAGACCTGAGTGGGATCCCGCAGCACTGGCCGGTTTGGCCGACCCAGGTCACCTGAAAACAGGATTTTTCGCGCTTCATTGTTATGGCCCCGCTTGATGTCCACGAATGATGAACCGAGGATATGCCCGGCATCCCTGAATTTAACACGGGTGTTGTCGTCAAGGGGGATTTCGTCACCGTAGTGGACGGTACGAAATCGGGACAGGACAGCTTCGGCGTCATCCATTGTATATAACGGCAGCGCAGGGGAGTGACGGGTAAATTTCTTTTTGTTTGCCCATTTTGCGTCTTCTTCCTGGATGTGGGCGCTGTCTTTCAGAAGGATGTCGCAGAGTTCTCCGGTAGCGTGTGTGGCATATATCTTTCCGTTGAATCCTTCCCGTTTCAGCTTGGGCAGGTAACCGGAATGGTCCAGATGGGCGTGGGTAAGGAAGACGGAGTCAATGAGACCGGCTGACACAGGGAACTTTTCCCAGTTTTTCAATCGGTTCTGTTTTGGACCCTGAAACAGGCCGCAATCCACAAGAATCTGCTTGTTGCCGAGATCCAGCAGGTGCCGGGATCCGGTTACTGTGCCGGTTGCGCCGTAAAATGTAATGGCGGTCATTTTGCCCCCTTTTCGACATGAAATGCCGAAGTTGCAGTAAATTTTTCTAATAAGATCATTTCTTTTCGATTATTCATAGTGAAAACAGGAGCCGCCAAGGAACTCCCGGAGTATGGATGTTGGTGGGATAAACCGGGAAGATAATGGCTTGAAGTAGGAGAGGAACTTCAGTAGCCTCTTGACTTCCGCGAATTCCGGTTGATTCTGGTACACCGCTTCCAGCAGGGGTTCCGCGTGTTCTTTCAGTACGGCCAGTTCATAGAGCAGCGAGGAGTTAAACATTATGTCGGCATTTTCCTGGTACGGAAAGATGTTCTTTTCTTCTCCCCTTCGAACAGAGGGCCAGCGACGGAGAGTTTCCAGCGCGTCATGTCCACGATATTTGTGATCCCGGACCATGCGTCGGATCAGGCGATTGTCAGTGGTGGGAATGCGGTTTTGACCGTCCACCGAAATCTGGGTAAGGGCGGACACATACACTTTGTATGTCAGTTCATTGTCGATGTCGGGAATGAGTCGGGGGTTCAATCCGTGGATTCCCTCAACAATAATCACGTTTTCCGGGCTGATCTGCAGTGTCTGGCCGTCCGGCATGGATTTCCCCACGTGAAAGTCATAGCGGGGCAGCTGGACCTGTTTACCTGCCAGCAGGTCATTGAGATTTTCGTTGAACAGTTTCACATGCAGTGCTTCCAGTGCTTCAAAGTCATAGTCGCCATTCTTGTCTTTCGGAGTTTTTTCCCGATCCAGGAAGTAGTCGTCCAGAGAAATTGCCACCGGTTTCATTTCCGCAACCTTCAATTGCACGCCGAGCCTCTTGGCAAATGTGGTTTTCCCGGATGAAGATGGCCCGGAAATCAGGACAAGCCGGATTCGGTCCCGTTCCCGGCTGATGCGGTCCGCCATCCGCGCGACCTTCTTCTCCTGGAGAGCTTCGGCGATGCGGATAATTTCCTGTCCATTGCTGGGGTCTGCAATCTGATCATTGAGGTTGCAGACGTAGCCGACGTTGAGAATCTCGGCCCACTTCTTGTGTTCCTGAAAAATTTCAAACATCTTGTCCTGGGGAACGACAGCCTCCAGTTTTGTCGGGTCGGATGAACTGGGGAAGCGAAGGAGCATACCGTCGTAATAGGGAACAAGGTCAAATGCGGGTATGTCCCCGGTCGAGGGTACCAGGTAGCCGTAAAAATAACCGATAGTATTGTCCAGGTAGTACACGGATGTATATAGTTCTACTCTGTCCTTGAAGAGACGGGCTTTTTCTTCCATTCCGACCTCATGGAAGAGTTTCACTGCCTTCAGTGTTTCCATTTCCACACGACGAAACGGCATGTTTTGTCGAATCAGGGTTTTCATCCGTTCCTTGAGCCTGGAAATTGTGTCCCTGCTCAGTTTGCCGGACAAGCCGTCGATTTCGCAATAGAATCCTTTGGAAACGGAGTGTTCAATGGTCAGGAACGCATTTGGAAACAAATCCCGAACGGCCTTGTGGAGGACAAAACAAAGGGAACGGACCACCATGCGCATCCCGTCCGGATGGGTGATGTCAATGAACCGTACCCGTTTAGGCTTGAATATGTTGTAGTCCATTTCCTTCAGTTCATTGTTGATCATGGCGCCGAGAATGGGATAGTCGGTCTGAATTTTCAACTGTTCCGCAATCTCCGAGAGGGATGTGCCAAGCTCCCACTGCTTTTTTTCTCCAATGTTTTCGCAGTGAATTTCAATCATTCGTCTCATGTTGTGCCCTCCCGGTCTTCTGTCTGTTGATTAAATTATCAGACAAATTACCGCATAAGTCCAGAAAAAGGCGGCAAAGCCGCCGTGAATAGTGGATAGCGGATGGTGGATGGTTTAGAAAAGGCAGGGAAGAAGCCGCTCTGTTTCGTTCTGCATTTGCCCGGTCAGAACACAGAGGACTTCTTTTGCCACCCATCACTTCTTTTTATGAAGGTCCTCCCGGAAGAAGTCATGTTTTTTCAAGGCGGCGAACGCGTTATCCATGACCCGTTCGTCCCGTTTGCGTAATTCGCCGATCCAGTCTTTAATCACTGTCCGCATAGACATGCAGTCGGGTAATAGAACGCAACAGCTGTCTTCAGGGAAAGGAATCGGGCTTTTTTGTGAGAACTCGATGATCAGATGCTCCCGGACATAGACGAATGGGCGGATCAACAGAATGTCATGGCTCTGGGCTTTGGCCGCAGGCGGCATGGTGGCGATTTTCCCGGCAAAGAACAGGTTCAACAGGTAGGTTTCGATGATGTCATCCAGGTGATGTCCCAGCGCGAGTTTGTTGCACCCAATCGTTTTGATGCGTTCATAAAGAACAGCCCGTCGGAAACGGGAGCACAACCTGCAGGGGCTTTCTCCCGGTCGCTCCTGAATCATCGCGTCCACGCTCTGGAAAATGTTTGAAGGAAACCACTTCAACTCCATCCCCAAGGTATCGAAAAACTGAAACAGTGTGTCCCGGGGGGGCTGATCGGTTATGGACAGGTAAACCGGCACGATTTCATATTTTTCTTTGGCCCGGCGTTGAAGCTCTTTCAAGGTCATGATCAATGCCAGAGA
>CAZRHT010000007.1:48257-56860 GCA_964599895.1 uncultured Holophagae bacterium | reverse complement strand
CGCCACTCCAACTCACAACGCTTGCTCTTCCATCTTTCAGTACACGGAAAACAGGCGCCGGAGGCGTACAGAACACTTCCCTTTATTTTTCCGGCAAATGGTCCAGTTCTCTGTATTTCATATAGACTTTCGGGTCATCCATCGGGGCTTTGACGACGGAGACTGCGGCGATTTTGCCATGGATTTTCTTGAACACCGGGTAATAGCGTTCTTTCTGGTAGGGCTTCAAATCTCCCAGGGGCAGGTAGAGCAGGTCTTCACCAAGAAGACTGTTGTCCGCCGCGTATTGGCGGACCCGCAGCGTCAGCACGCTGAGTCCCGCATCAGAATTGCGGTTCTCCACTGAGATTTCCATGTTGATTGCTATGGGCTTGCCAGTGTCATCGGACTTAACATTGAAACCCAGCAGCTCAACCTTATAGCCGGACCGATAGTTAATTGCCCTCTCCACCGGGGTCATGGAGTTACATCCGCCCAATCCGCCAATGAGAATGGTCAATGCAATCAGTTTGCGAAACATGTTCCCTCCTGTTCTGGAAAATCTGGTATGCATGTTGTATTGTACACTATTGACGATTTTAGTGCTCTGTCGTAATCTTAGTGACTGAGTAAACGGTACACATGATTGTGGAGGTAATAATGTCAGCAAAGAAGAAGGAATTCAAATCTGAAGTCAGTCAACTGATGAATATCCTCGCCCATTCCCTATACAAGGACAGGGAGATTTTCCTGCGTGAACTGGTGTCAAACAGCATTGACGCATTGAACAAGGTCAGAATCCGGGAATTGTCGGATGAGCCATTCAAGGACAGAGACGGGGAGTTGAAGATTGAAATTGAGGCGGATGAGAAGAACCGCGTTCTGATTGTCCGGGACACGGGAATTGGAATGAACGAAGGGGATCTGGTCGAAAACATCGGAACAATTGCCCACTCCGGTTCAAAGGCCTTCCTGGAAAAACTGGGAGACAGCGATGACGCGAAAGAACTGATCGGTCAGTTCGGTGTCGGGTTTTATTCTGTGTTCATGGTGGCGGAGCACGTAACGGTGGCCAGTCGATCCGCCCGCCCGGAAGATAAGGCTGCGATGTGGATGTCAGACGGCCGGGATAGTTTTGAAACGGAAACAATTCCAGAGGATCGGTCGAGAGGAACGGAAGTAAAGCTGAGAATCCGGGAAGATGCGGCAGAATTTTTGAAACCGGAACGATTGAAAGCGATTATCGGGCGCTATTCGGCCTTTTCCCCGTTTCCGATATCAGTGAACGGAGAAGGAGTGGAACAGGAAAAACCACTGTGGCAGGTACAACCGTCGCAGGTCAAGGAGGAACAGTACAAGTCATTTTACCGGTATCTGTCCCGCGGGGATTCTGAACCACTGACATGGTTTCATGTCCATTCAGATGCTCCTGTGGATCTGAAGGCTATGCTCTACGTTCCGTCCTTTTCCATGATGAAACTGGGCTTTGAGGACGAAGGCGGTGTTCGGCTCTATTGCAGAAAGGTACTGATTGAGGACAAAACAGAGGACCTGCTGCCCGGCTGGCTGCGGTTTCTAAGGGGTGTGGTGGATTCCGAGGATGTGGAGCTGAACGTAGCGAGGGAAACAATACAGAACAATCCTGTGATTCAGAAGATTCGAAAGACCCTGGTTTCCCGGGTGGTAAAACACTTTGCCAAGGTACTGAAAAAGGAAAGGGAAACTTTCGAGAAGATTTTTGATGAATTCGGTGTTTACCTCAAGGAAGGTATTGTTCGGGAAGATCCGGAGAAGGATAAGCTGGCAGGATTGATGCTTTTTCATTGCAGCGATGAAGAAAAGCGGTTGACCTTCGATGAATACTTGAAGAAAACCCCTGAGAAGGACAAAATCTACTATCTCACCGGTGGAGAACAGAAACTGCTGGAGAAGAGCCCTCACCTGGAACTTTTTCGAAAGAAGGGAATTCCGGTACTGCTGCTTCCCGCCCCGGTAGATGAGTTTGTCGTGACCCATCTCCATAACTATAAGGACGCGGCACTGACATTGATTACACGGGAAGATGCGGTTGCGGATTCAAAAGAAGAAAACGCCGACAAGAAAGAAGACGATGCCTTTCTGGTGAAAATGAAACAGTTGCTGGAAGATCGGGTCGCGGATGTGCGCTATTCAGACAGGCTCGTGGACAGCGCGTATTGTGTGGTGTCTCCCAAAGATGGAATGAGCAGTTCAATGGAGCAGATGATGCGGGCGATGAACCAGGAATTTCAGCCGGGGAAACGGATTCTGGAACTGAATCCGGAGCATGAGCTGGTCAAGGCGATTCGGGACATTGTCGTGTCGGGAAAGAAGGCAGAATTGTCAGAACTAATGGCTAATCAATTACTTGACAATGCTCTTCTGCTTGATAATCAGGCCCCGGACGTGAATGAAATGGTGGGTCGAATCAACCAGTTGCTGGAGAATATGGCGAAGGAACCCTGTGATTGACCTTTTTGTTGTACAATAGCATGGTATGGAATTTGCATTAACATCAGGGTAGAAACAAGTAGGGGAGGCCTCAGATGAGAAAAAGAGTTTCGTTATTTTCAGTGCTTCTGTTTATGGCGCTGCCGCTGATGGCCGGCCAGGCAAAGAAAGTTGATCTTCAGGATTATGCGGCTGGCAGAATCCGTTTTATTCAAGGTGAAGGTGCTACCTGTACTTTCAACAACAAGACCTTTGCTCCACTTATGGATTACCTGGTGTTGCTGGGTGCTACATTTGAGACCAACAATAGCCGCCTGGAAGTGGTTACTTTAAGTAAAAACCTGTACTGGTTTGATAATGGGACCGATTTCTATTTTGAATCGATAGATCCAAGGGGAGATACCACTCGGCTCTTTCTCGGAAAGGGCTCGTTTGTTGTGAAAACAAAACTGCCCTTTACGATGATCTCAGGGGCCGGATCTGTTTACTTTCCCGGAAACGGACGCTACATGGTCATGAAAAATGCCTTTGGAAAGGACAAGGTGTTTGTGACAACGCTGGAGGGCGAGAAACCCGTCATCGTTAAGAAATCAACCATTTTCAGTCGAATCAAACTGAAGAAGCAGGAAGATTCGGGATTGACTGCCTGGGTTACGGACCGGGAAGACAACTGGAGAAGGACGTTGACACGGGCCAATGTTTTTTCAAATGTAGATAAAATGCCGCCCTATGTCGCCTTTACCGGAACGGACGGGAAGCGGCATTGGAAAAAGGTTACGGATGTAAAGCCGATTTACAGAATGAACGGGATGCTCTCCGGGAACTGGTTGCTGTTTAATCCGCGCCTGCTGCGGGCGACTGGACTATGGACACCGTATGCCACATATATGGATGATTTTCAGATTTCCATGTTCTTTGCCACCCGTCAGTGGAATTCCGTGCGTTGGGCTTGGAGCGTGCCATCGGGATGGTATGCGGAATACTATTGGGACCCCCTGGCAGGATTTGGTGCAGATAACCGGTTTGGTTCGTGGATGGGAGTTGGTGTTATGGCAGACTACTGGCTGTGGAATGGTTACTGGCGGGGCTGGGTCGGTGACAGATTTTATGACCAGGGCAGATTTATCAAAACTCATCGCAATGGCTATTATTCTTCGGAACCTGTAGTACGCTATTCCACCCCCGGGGACAGCGGCAGAACTGGATTCAGAGGAAGATTGGTAAATAATCAGATTTTTCGTTCACACAGGTGGATTACTTCGAATGTAACATCCCGGATTCGGACACGGGTGGATCGTACCATTCGTACGGAACGCCAGGCACGGGACCTCAATGTCAGCAATGCCCGCATTGTCAGAGCCAGGCAGATTGTTGGCCAGCGGCGGACCCGGGGAACGCGAATGGGCAACCGATCAATGGGCTCCAGTTACAGGGGTGCAACACGTACGTTTACAAGTACGTCAACTATGCCATTCATTACTACCAGCTCAGGAAATCGTGGTAGTGGTTCATTTTCAGGAAGAGTAAGGACAGTTTCGCCCGGTCATTGATACTCAACAAAATCTTTGCAATTACGAGGGCGGGATTTCCCGCCCTTTTTTATTCTTCGGTTATTCTCAGCACTCCGACATATTTCAGGTTCCGATATTTCTGTGCGTAATCCAGGCCGAAACCGACGACAAATTCATCCGGAATGTCAAATCCGTTATAGGTCACAGGGATATCCACCAGTCGCCTTGAGACTTTGTTCAACAGGGTGCAGATGTTGATGGTCTTCGGACTTCTGGCACCCAGTACTTTCACAACTTCCCGGAGAGTATAGCCGGTGTCAATAATGTCTTCTACGATGATCACGTTCTTTCCGTTGATATCCTCATCCAGATCTTTGAGGAAACGGACTTCCCCTGATGACTCGGTATCATTTCCATAGGAGGTGACGCTCATGAAATCCATGTGGCAGGGGACGGTGATTTCCCGTGCGAGGTCAGCGAGAAACACGACAGACCCTTTCAGCAAACCCACAAGAATGACCGTTTCCCCCTCAAAGTCTTCGCTGATCTGATGGGCAAGTTCTTTGATACGAGTCCGAATTTCTTCTTCAGAAATCAGCTGTCTGTCAATTCCTTCAATCTGTGTCATTTTCACCCCTCTTCCAAGTACTCCCCCGCTTTTTTTGATGCGGGTGGTGGATAATTCATGGTACGGTTGTAGCATATCCAGAGTTGTATGACCAATGGAATTCATGCTGGAAGATGGGTATCCGGAGGCATGTGGAAAAATACAACAGATGATGTAGAATTCAGCGATAGATATAAGTGATAGAAAATAAATCAGATAAACTAACACAAGGTCGAGAGTGTAGCGAAATGCATCATATCAGGATGACGGCGGCATAGTCTCTGTTTTGGTAAGTGTAACAAAATAAAAAGAAATAGAAGTTGGCACGGGAGTCGCATCATGTATGGGTGTGAGGCGAAAGCCAGGATCATTGAAATAACAAACGGCGAGAGCCGATAGGAGGCACAAAATGGTTGCTTTGTTAGTACTTTTTACGATTGTTGGATGTCTGGTAGCGGATTCCATCGTATTGTCAGTGCGTCAGCATAGAGCGGTAACAGCAGGTCAGGTAGCAACGATTGGTGAACATGCCATGGCATTTGCCCAGGATGGCGGTGAGCCTATCGAGGCAGAAAAGGAAAAGGAAACAGATCGCGAAGTCAAATGGGAAGACGTTCAGAAGAAATAGACCAGTCAGCAGACAGAAAGCCCGGAGCTGTTCAGTTCCGGGCTTTTTTTTCAAATTTTCCTTAGAGTGGGAGTTGTGAGTGGGAGTAACGAAAAATCAGTTGGTTATCCCTTCCGCGTTTCCCCCGAATCTGTTCCGGACTTAAACTTAAACTCAACCTTGATTTTATCCCCGTTCCAGTATTTCCAATTGGACAAGGGTAAAGTCATCCTGATACTGGCCCCCTGACCATTGATTGGCCAGATCCAGGAGGCCACTGAGAGAAGCTCCCTGGCGCGCCAGGTACTGGCGTATCCGGCCGGTTCCGAACAATTCACCGTCCCGACCTTCGGCTTCTGAAATACCGTCGGTGAACATAAAGATGCGATCCCTGGGAGATAGAGATACGGTCTGTTGCGGGAATTGGGCGGTTGGGTCAATCCCCAGGAGAAACCCCTTGGGCGCCAGGGGCAGAATCTGGCCGTCATGCTGGCAGAGGTAGGGCGCAGGGTGTCCGGCCCGGACAAAGGACAGGGCGGAACCGTCAGGAGTCAGCGATCCAAGAAAGACGGATGCAAAGTGTTCCTCCGAGGTGGTGCTTACGATGTCCCGATTTATCTTTTCCGCGATTGCAGAAGGGGAAGATGTATCGGCTGCTGCCTGAATGAACGACAATTTGATCATGGCGGAGATAACCGCGGCGACGATACCGTGGCCGGTAACATCAGCTACAAAAAAAACGATTTGTCCATCCCCGGCATTACGAACGTCAAAGATGTCCCCTCCGATATGGATGGTGGGCTGATAAATTGAAGTCAGCCGGATACCAGGGCTGATATTGCCGTCCGGTGGAATCAGAGACTCCTGGAATCGGGCAGCCAGTTGCAGCTCGTTTTCCATGGCGGCCTTATAGCGTTCCAGTTCCACGTTTTTCTCCACGACTTCATTCTGGAGGGCTTTAATGCGCATGGCAGAGTTGACACGGGCGACCAGCTCTTTGACATTAAATGGTTTCGTGATGTAATCGTCTGCCCCGATTTTGAGGCCTTCGACTTTGCTGTCAACTGTCGCTTTCGCGGTTAGCATGATGAAGTACGGATTGGTGAATTCCGACCGCGTTTTAACTTCTTTACAGAACTCTATTCCATCCATGTTCGGCATCATCAAATCGGAAATGATGAGGTCTGGCACGTTTTCCTGCATTACGGACAGGGCTTCCAGGCCGTCTCCCGCTGTCAGCGTCTGGTATCCCTCTTTCTTCAGGTACAGGTTTAGAATATCTGTAATTCGTACCTCATCATCGACGATGAGGATGGTGCCTTTCTCTTCCAACAGATTATATCTCGAAATATTTATCGAGGCCGGTCTGATTCATAATGTTGCGAACAGTTTCTGCAGCATTGTCGATTTTGAAACTACCATCTCGTTTGACCATTGTGTTCTTGATGGAAACGAGAAGACCAAGGCCGCTGGAATCCACAAACCGGACCCCGGCCAGATCAAATGAAAGGTGTTTCAGTGGAAACTCTGAGAGGATTGCTTTTACGCGATTCCGCAGTTCACCTGAGTTTTCGAAGGTGATCTTGCCACTCAGGCTCAACGTGGCCTGCTCTCCGGATATGTTTTCGGTCCATTCAATCATGTCTGCCTCCAGTTTTTCCTGACACGCAGGGTTTTACCATTGTCTTGAAAACGGATTTCGTCTGCCGTTTGTTTCAGAATATAAATACCCCGACCCATTTCACTTTCCGGTGAGGGGGGGTGATCTCGATCCAGTTGAAGTTGATAGTTAAAACCTTTTCCACTGTCTGTGATGGTTAAATCTCCGTGGTCACTAAAAAGGAGAAGCTCCATGGTGGCTTGTTGGTTCAGCAATTCCGGATGCGCTGCGGCGAGTTCTTCCTCGTATTCATGGAATGTCTTGCTGGCCCGGATCTCATCCGGTACGCACAGGTTCCCGTGGTAGACGGCATTTGAGACTGCTTCGTGGATGATCAGGAGCATGGGGCTCAGGGATTCCGGCGGCACCAGGCGGATTTTGAAAAGGACATGCTCTGAGAAGGACATAATCCATTCAATGTGGCTTCGTCGGCTCTCAAAGGTGCTGGTCAGTGCCACTTTCTCAAGATCAGCGTCATGGAGATGGTCTACAACACGGTTGAAAAACTGCGCGTAGTTTCTAAGGTCATCACTGAAATCAAGCCTTCTTGAGCCAAGTTTATTGGCTATTTCGAGCTGCAGGGCGATAGTTGCAATTTCCATGTACTCCATTATATGGGAAGGCCACTCTGTAATCAATAGATGTTTCCATTTTACAGGTGCTGTGCTAAACTGTCACCACTTGGTAACGTCTAGATGTGGAGGTCCTAATGAAAATCTACGAATCGAAAGATATCAGAAATCTAGCGCTGGCTGGCCACGGTGATACAGGCAAAACTTCGCTGACAGCGGCGATGTTGAACAATGCAGGCGTAACAAATCGCCTGACTCGCGTGGATGACGGGAACACTATTACTGACTATGATTCTGAAGAAGTGAAGAGAAAAATTTCACTGAGTACTGGTGTCTGCTATTTTGAATTTAACAAGAAAAAAGTGAATGTGCTGGATACTCCCGGGTACGGTAATTTTTTTCCGGAATCCAGAGGATCTTTCCGGGTCAGCGATGCAATGGCATTCATGGTTTGTGGCGTTTCCGGGGTGGAAGTACAGACCGAGAAGGCATGGAAAATCGCTACAGAACTGAATAAGCCCGGTATTTTCATTGTCAACAAACTGGACCGTGATCGGTCAGATTTTGAGAAATGCCTGGAAGGCATCCAGAAAAAGATGGCCCGGGAAGCGGTCCCTGTCGCACTGCCGATAGGCAAGGAAGGCAGTTTTTCCGGAATGGTAGATCTCCTGGATGGTAAAGCATACCTGTACAAAGATGATAGCGGGAAATTTGAAGTCTCAGATGTGCCGGCTGAAATGGTGGACGAAGTGGCAACTGCCCGGGAACAACTGATGGAAATGATTGCCGAAAGCAGCGAAGAGCTGATGGACAAATACCTGGAAAACGGCGAATTATCAGAAATCGAGTTCAAAGAAGGTATGACAAAAGCGATCGCGGCCCGGGAACTTTTCCCTGTTTTCCCTTGCTCTGCCACCGGAAACATCAATGTGATGCAGATTATGGAGTTTGTCACCAACATCATTGCTGGCGCTGACAGCCACACCAACAAATGTATGGTGGGAGAAGAAGAGAAAGAAGTTCCGGTTGATGAATCAGGCACTCCGGCCATGTTCTGCTTCAAGACCGTTTCCGATCCCCACGCTGGCCGAATTAACTTATTCAAGGTGATGTCTGGTGTGGTAACGCCTGATCTGGTCCTCTACAATCCCAGAAGTGACACCTCGGAAAAGCCCGGCGCCATGTTTCTTCTCCAGGG
>CAZRHT010000007.1:32663-48157 GCA_964599895.1 uncultured Holophagae bacterium | reverse complement strand
TGAGGCTGGGCCGGGATGGACGCACACATCAAATTTTGATTTCCGGTTCCGGACAGCTTCACGTGGAAGTTGCGCTTTCGAAAATGAAAGAACGATATAAAGTGGACGCCATACTGCAGCCCCCTCAGGTCCCTTATCAGGAAACCATCAAGAAAAAAGTGGACGTAGAAGCAAAATACAAGAAGCAGACCGGTGGGAAAGGCCAGTATGGCCACTGCAAGATCAGCATGATTCCACTGGAAAAGGGAGAGGATTTTCAGTTTGAAGACAAGGTCTTTGGGGGGTCCATTCCCAAAACATACATTCCCGCTGTGGAAAAGGGCATTCAGGAGGCCAGAATAAAAGGCTATCTGGCCGGATATCCAGTGGTGGACTTCAAGGTGACACTGAATGACGGGTCCTACCACGAAGTGGATTCTTCTGAAATGGCATTTAAAATTGCAGGATCCATGGCATTTAAGAAAGGTATGGAGCAGGCACATCCGACTCTGCTTGAACCCATAATGCAGGTGGAAATCTACTCTCCGGAAGAGTTCATGGGTGACCTCATGGGTGATCTCAATTCCCGCCGTGGACGAATCCAGGGCATGGAATCAACCGGAGACAGCCAGTTGATTAAAGCGCAGGTACCCATGGCGGAAATGCTGACATATGAATCAACTCTGCGTTCCATTACTGGCGGACGGGCTTCCTTTCACATGGAGTTTTCCCATTACGACGAAGTCCCTTCCAATATCAAGGAAAAAATCATCGCGGATTCCAAGCGCGACGCGGGGGACGACGAGGAATAATTCTGTTCAGTGCCACAGGGACGGAAATGTCCTGAGGCTGCTGCTGATAAGGGGAGGCAAAAAATGGATTATCTGACCATCACTTTTGTTGTAATTGCGGTCCTGTATCTGTTCTCCATTGAATGGAAGGAATTGGCTGATAAGTTGAAAGCTGGCGGTTGGTTCTTCATTCTGGTATATGTGGTGATGGGAATTGCCATCTTCAAATTTTTTATGGGAGGGGCCGGACATTGAAATGGTTGGCTGCATTACTGATGGGGGCTGCATTGCTGATGTCATCCTGCGGCTCCAACGAAACGCCTGAGGCAGCTTTCCTGTTGGACGAGGCACATCAGGCCAGCAATCGTGGAGATTATACCCAGGCAGTCAAGCTGCTTGGCCAGATCATCAACCAATATCCCGGCTCAAAAGAAGCCGCCATAGCTTCTGAAGAATATGACACCTTCAAGGATCTCTTCCGCTACGAAGTGGAGGCAAGAAAGCAAGCCGAAGTTCAGGCAATAAAAAAAGTGGGCCGTGCAGTGGAGATTTTTCATCAAAAGAGACAACGATACCCGGAGAACCTGGATGTCCTCATCCCCCGCTATTTGCCGGCCAGGGTGAAAGATCCGTGGGGCAATCCGATTTTCTACAAGAAAAGTCAGAACGGATATATGATTGCATGTTTTGGTAAGGACGGAGTCCCCGGGGGGCTGGAAGAAAACCGGGATGTATTCATTCAGAACGGTCAGTTCGTTCCAAAACTGATACTGTCATCCAAATGAACAAACTGCAGAAGAAGATTGTAGACAAAATCCAAAAAGAAGACACCATCCCTTTCCGGGAATTCATGGCGATGTGCCTGTATGACGAAAAGTATGGATATTACCAGACCCGGACCACAATTGGCAGGGAAGGGGACTTCTTTACTTCAGCTCATTTGGGCAGCATCCTCGGACGGGTACTGGGGAAGCGGGTCATGGACCTTGCCCCGGAAGTAGGACCAGTCCATGTGGTGGAACTGGGTGCCGGAGAGGGCTACCTGGCTCTGGATATGCTTGAATACATATCAAGGGAGAACCTCCCTCTCTATCAACGGATGCAATATCACTTTGTGGAGCAGAATCCTGCAGTATTTAATGACAACCAGAAACGTCTCAATTATCATCTTGACAGGCTGATTTTTTACGACAATTTGTCCGAACTGAATTCACTTCAATCAGCTTTCGTTTTTTCAAACGAATTCTTTGATGCCTTCCCGGTGCACCTGGTAACCCGTCGTGAGGATGAGCTCAGCGAAATTCATGTCGGTTTCACTCCACCCAACTACACCCGTGTTTTCAAAGAGCCGTCTGAAACAGTGTGGCGGGAGCTGGAAGAGTTGGGAATTTCAGTGGGAGAGGGCTGCACTATCGAGATCTGTTCCGACATTGAGGGAATTTACAGGCAATTAATAGAAAAGATCGAGAAATTTCACATGGTAACCATTGACTATGGATATACGCAGGACGAACTCTACCATCCGGAAAGAAAAGACGGTACATTAATGGGGTATCACAAGCACACCGCCCATGAAAATGTTTTCCAGCTTGAAGGGGAAATGGACCTTACGTCCCACGTCAATTTTGACGCACTCATTCACTATGGGGAAAAGTTTGGAGTAGATCCGAAATACTTCAAGAATCAACGAACCTACCTGATGGATTTTGGTCTGTTTGACCTGTTTCAGGACGGAAAAGAACCTACAACAACAGACGCGTTTCAATTGAAAACCCTTCTCCTTCCAGGATCCATGGGGGACATTTTCAAAATACTGGTTCAGGAAAAAGAATAAGTGAAAATCAAACCTGAAGACCTTGTGGAAGACGTTATTCAACAGTTTCCGGCAACCATACGGGTGTTCATGGACCATGACTTCCCCTGTCTTGTGTGTGGAGAAGCCGTATGGGGAACAGTTGCGGAAAATGCCGAGCGGAACAACATCAGCGGCGAGAAATTTGATTCACTGATGAAAGCCCTCAACAAAACTGTCTCAGATTGAGCTGACTCCACCGTGTTAGTTCAGGGGCCATTTAGACCGATTGACAGCGACACCCGATTCGGATACTATACGCCTGCGTGCGCCTTTAGCTCAGGTGGATAGAGCACAGGATTCCTAATCCTGGTGTCGCAGGTTCGAGTCCTGCAAGGCGCACCATTTTTTCAGCCGATGGTATGGCAAGGAATATGAGTTCGAGTTTAAGATAAGATACAGAAAAAGAGACGAAAATCCCCTTTCCACCTCCCCACGCAAAGCGCTCCACTATCAAAATATAGGTTGAGACCGGGAACTTAAGTCTCCTGGGCAATAGCGAAATAGTGACAAGCGCATGAAAATACACAAAAAGGCATATCTCCTTTCCATTTGAGGGACATGAACGTTGCCACGCAAAGAGAGATGAAGGATAGAGTGGAAACTTGCCACTGTTTGGTGCCAGGGTCAGTGCGTGCTTCCTGTTGCCAGTGACACATGTGCAAGATGAATCTGCCAGTTCTGCCAATCAAAAAAAAGGGGCCATCTTGACAAGATGGCCCCTCTGAACTCTTTTGCGTTCTGCGCTCAACGAGCACGAATCAATCTGGGTTCCCAATTGGTGGCCATCCACCTCCGCTACCGGTTCCACCACAGCCTGTGCCGTTCACAATCCCTCGCCGAATGTAAATAAAAGTACGGTTAGTTAGTGAGAGGAACGAGTTAATAACCACATTTCCTTTGAACTCTCCACATAGGTCAATGGAAGCAATCACAACCAGGCCATTTTCCCTGCTGCGAAATACCACAAAACAATCGGACATGGTCACTTTGCCGGTTCCCGTGAGCGACATGTTGCCGTCTGAATAGACATATGTTGCTGTCTCGGTGTTAAACTGAAAATATGCACCTGTGCGGGGATCCTGGATACAGAAATCGGGGAATGCGATCGCATTCGTGATATCAAACTCCAGGATTACGCCTGAAGATGTCGCAACCAGATAGAGTCGGTTGCCTCGGACGGCCAACCCTTCACCGGCGCTGTAACCATTGTACTGTGAGCCGGGAAATGCATCCAGCCACGTAAAGGAAGCGTCATATTGTGTGATTGAGTCACTTCCGCTGTCATATACCCAGAAACAACGGCGAAAAGCGTCCCATGCGATGCCATCCGGTGAATACGAGTATGCGGCAAGGGGGTACGTGGCCAGCAAGGTGCCAGTCCGTGAGTATTCATACACCTCATCACCGCCGCTGCCGTTTACCACGAACAATGTATCGGTATCCGGCCGGTAGGTAAGGCCTTCCGGAAACGTCGTCAATGACGTGGGGAAACTGCTGACATAAGTCCCATCCATCATGTACGTATCTACGTCCCAATTACTTGTATCTGTTACATAAATAAAAGAACCATCGGTTGTTACGCCGATTGGATTCCCCGAATTGGACAAGGGAATCGTCTGCAGAATTGTTCCGTCATCTGTAATCCGGTACAGATAATCAAATCCGATGTCCGTCAAAAGGAAATTTCCTGTTCCATCATTTTCCAATCCCACCATAACATAGCTGCCGGAAACCGCAAAAGTTCCCAACAAATCACCCATGCCCAGTGTTGTGGTGTAGACAGGGGCGGGTGCTTTCGAAGAAGTCTTAGACAGTATTGCATCCGTCTGGGGTTTTTTTGCAGATTCAGCAGAAACACTGAGAAACAGGCACATGGCTACGGCAACTCCAAACAAGGAACTTCGCAACAGATTTTTAACATTCAGAAACTTCATTTTACCCTCCATGTAGGTATGCGCGTTAGTATTCACCTCAACCTTATCTTTATCTGAGATTGCACACAGAAACGTTTACAATCCAATATGTGTGCTGTTTCATATTGTTGAATTGTGAGGCTATTATGGCGTATTCAGAATGAGATTGCAACTCTTAAGTGCTGATTCTTAGCTGCAGCATCGCGGTCCGGACAGACCACTCTACCAATTACAGTACAATGTCGTACAATAGTCGGGATAATGACATGGAGAATAGATGACATTGACATATCAGACTCATGAGATGACTGTGGCGGACATCGTGCTGGAACTGACGCGAAAACCAATCAAACACCTGCGCATCAGAGTGTGTCCACCGGATGGCCGGGTGAAGGTTTCCGTTCCAATCCGAATGGGGGATGATGTTGTGCGGCGCGCAATTTTGTCAAAGCTGGACTGGATACGGAAACACCGGTTCCAGATGTCCGGGCAGCCCCCCAGAAAGCCGGTCCAATATGTCAGCGGTGATAGGATCCGGTTTCAGGGAAGAGACCACGAGTTGATTGTGGCGGAGCAGAGGGGCAGACCCTATGTTGTTTTGCAGGGGAAAGAGCGCATCTGCCTTTTTGTGAGGCCCGGCAGCGATGCAGAAATTCGCCGGAAGGTGGTAGAAGACTGGTACCGAAAAGAGCTGAAAGCGGCCATCCCTCCCCTGATGAACAAGTGGCAGCGAACCATGGGTGTCCGGATAAGTGAATGGCGAATAAAACGGATGAAAACACGTTGGGGCACCTGCAATGTTCGTGCAAGGCGCATATGGATCAACCTGGAACTCATTAAGCAATCTGAGCATCTACTGGAATTCATTATTGTACACGAGTTGACGCATTTGCTGGAATCTTCCCACAATGGCCGGTTCAAAGCACTCATGGATGTTAATATGCCGGATTGGCGTCAACGTCAGAAAGAACTGAAGCGAGCACACCTGTCAGATCGCAGTGATTTCTAATTCGTAACTTGTGATTTGTGGGGGGAGGGAATGGATAGTGAGTCAGAAAACGGGGAAAACCGACCCCGTCTTTTTTGCAAGGCGATGATTTTGCCCAAACGGAACATTGGACGCGGATTGAATACAGAATCTGATTCCCGTTCTTATCTCCACCAATAACAATTCACTGGTCACAGGTTACCGGGCGACCGACTTCATCTTTTCCCGGATAGCATTTTCTGTTTTTTCGGCTACGACAGCGGGCTTTAGGCCTTTTGTGGATATCGGGGGCAGGATGTGGAGCGTAACCGGCACACGTCGGGGCATTTTCTTTCCGGTTTCAGCGGATTCAAAGGCCCCCTGAATCACCACAGGTATCACCGGGCATTCGGTGGCGACGGCGATGATGGCAAAGGTTTTTTTGAATTCACCTACCTTTCCGGTACGTGTACGGGTGCCTTCGGGGAAGATGGCGAGATGACGGCCCTGTTTCAGAATTCCTGCCATTGCGGGAATGGCTTCTCTCAGCCGCATATTCGGGCTGGTAAGCATGACCTGGGCGGTTTTTGCAAACCAGCGGCGGAATCGGGAGTTGAAGTACTTGTCTTTGGCAATGAACCAGATATTTCGTCTTGTTTTGGAGGGAAGTGCACAGGAAAGCAACGCCGGGTCCAGGTAGCTCTGGTGGTTCAGGGCAAAGAGGACGGGTTTATTGTCAGCGGGTAAATGCTCAATACCGGTCACGTTCAGGTGGAAGTAGAATCGTACCAGTGGTACGAGCGGGACAAGACCAACAGGCAGTAGAAAGGAGTGCCCGGCTGAAAATTCGTTTGTTGACTGGTCTAACAGTTTTTCCCACATTGTATCGCCAGCCTACATGGTTTTTCCAAGATAGAGCGCCAGACCGGATAATTTGTCCATCCAGATACGGAAGTCTTCCGGGGACAGGGACTGCTCCCCGTCGGAAAGCGCGGTTTTAGGTGATGGGTGAATTTCAACCATGACACCGTCAGCACCGGCGGCAGCGGCAGCCAGCGAGAGCGGTAGTACGGCATCCGCCCGGCCTGATCCATGGCTGGGGTCCACAATGACAGGGAAGGGGGTCAGATGTTTCAAGAGTGCGACACCGTTCAAGTCCAGGATATTTCGAAAAGCGGGATCAAATGAGCGAATTCCCCGTTCGCACAGAATCAGTTGCTCATTTCCGGCATTGGCCACATATTCAGCGGCGTACAAAAATTCTTTAATTGTAGCGGCCATACCTCTCTTCAGAAGCACGGGTTTCGCCTGTTGTCCCACTTCTTTCAACAGTTCGTAAGACGCCATGTTTCGGGAGCCAATCTGCAGTACGTCGGCGTATTGGGAGACTTTGTCCAGATGTTTCAGGTCGGTCACTTCTGTTACCAGGGGGATTTTCAATGCATCGGCGGTTTGTCGTAACAGATTCAATCCGTCTTTTCCCAGGCCCTGAAAGGAATAGGGGGAGGTCCGGGGTTTGAATGCGCCGCCCCGAAGGAGCTTCACGGAGCTGCCGGTTAGCATATCGGTGATTCCGGACATCTGTCCGCTGTTTTCCACTGCACAGGGCCCTGCGGCAAGAAGAAAATGATCACCTCCAACGCGGGTTTCCCCGATGTTTACGATGATGTCTTCTTTTTTCCAGTCCCTTGTATATTGAAGCTTATCCAAATAATCCCTCTTTCACCTGCCATTCTAAGCAAATTTTCCCTTGATTCCAACCCCAAATACTATTGATGAATGGTGCCGACAATCCGCTTAAGAGGAGGCACAGGTTTTTCAGACAATTGGAAGCCCCCTCGAATCATCTCGGCAATTTCAGCGGGGTCTCTGCGGGGTGTACTGAAATAAAGTGTAGCTACCGGATCTGTGGCTTCAATCCGGTCTCCCCTTCGGACATGCAGTTGAATCCCTGCCCCATAATCCAGTGTGTCTTCTTTTGCCAAACGCCCTGCCCCGGAGTACACGGCGGCTTCCCCGATGGCCTTTGCGTGGATTTCGGAAATATAACCAGCTTTCCCCATTACAATGTCCATCCTGGAACTTGCCTGTGGAAAGCGGCTGAAATCGTCAATTACCGCGGCATCCCCTCCGTTGTATGCGACCCATTCCCGGAATTTAGCCAGCGCCCGGCCATCCTCCAGTACTTCGTTTGCCATGGCCTCTACGTTCCCGGTTTCACCGGAGAGCCGCAGCATTTCACTGACAATTGCTGTGCTGATCTCAATCAGGTCATTCACATGTTCCCCCTTGAGTACATCAATGACTTCCATCATTTCCAGGGCATTTCCCACCATGTAGCCAAGGGGATCATCCATGTTGTCAATGAGGGCACAAACTCTGATGTCGCGTATGGGTGCCATGGATATCAGCCATGACGCCAGTTCCCGTGCTTCCTGTTCCGTCTTCATGAACGCGCCGTTTCCGAATTTTACATCCAGTACCAGCCCGTTGGCACCGCAGGCCAATTTCTTGCTCATGATGCTTCCGGTAATCAGTGGAATGGAATCAACAGTGGCGGTGACGTCTCTCAGGGCGTACAGCCTTTTGTCGGCTGGGGCAATGGTTTCTGTCTGCATGGAGTTGGCAATTCCGATGTCGTTCAGGGAGCGGACGAAGGCATCCGTGTCCAGTGTTGTGCGAAACCCTGCGATAGCGTCCAGTTTATCAATGGTGCCGCCGGTGTGTCCCAGTCCTTTGCCTGAGTACATGGGGACCTTCAGTCCAAGGGCTGCCGCCATGGGGGCGATAATCATGGTGATTTTGTCTCCAACTCCGCCTGTACTATGTTTGTCACATGTAAACCCACTGACCTTGGAAAGGTCCACGACCTCGCCGGAATTCATCATGGCTTCGGTGAGCCAACGTGTTTCGTCTCCGTTCATTCCCCGGATGTAGGTGGCCATGAGGAAGGCGGCCGCCTGGTAGTCCGGAAGGGTCTCGTTTCCAATTCCACCGATGAGAAAGTTCATTTCTTTCCGGGTCAGTGCCTCACCATCCCGCTTTTTTCGAATAATGCTTACCGGGTCCATCAGCTCAACTCACTGAGGAAGGATTTTCCCGGAAGATTATGGGATATGTCAAAATTGTCCAGAACAGTGGCCGCGATATCGGTAAAGCAACTTCTTTCCCGCAAAATGCCGTTGGCTTTCAGCCCTGAGCTGTACATCAGCAGCAAAACCCGTTCCCGGGTGTGGTCGGTTCCCCGAAAGGAAGGGTCACAACCATGATCCGCGGTGAGAATGAGGAGATCATCCTCATGTAGATATTCGTTCATGTATTTCCCCAGTTCCTGATCAAAGGCCTCCAGTGCGTCTCCGTAGCCCTGAACGTTTCTCCTGTGGCCGTACAGCATGTCGAAGTCCACCAGGTTGGCAAAAATGAATCCGCTGTCCATTTCTCCTTTCATCATTTTCAGTGTGTCTCTGCAGGACTCGGCGTTGTTGTGAGAGTGGATGGAGTGAGTGATGCCGCGCTTCACAAACATGTCTTCGATTTTACCAATAGCACCGACCTTGATCTTTGCTTTTGTCAAAAGGTCCAGGGCGGTTGGGTAGGGAGGTTCCAGCGCAAAATCCCGACGGTTTTCCGTTCGGACATAGCCGGTTTTGTTCTTTACGAACGGCCGGGCAATGATCCGGGCAACCGCGTGCCGGCCTTTCATAATTTCATTTCGTGTAATGTCGCAGATTCGGTACAATTCTTCCAGCGGAATCACATCTTCATGCGCGGCAATCTGGAACACCGAGTCTCCCGATGTATACACAATGGGTTTTCCAGTGCTAACGTGCTCATCACCCAGTTCCTGAATGATGACTGTACCGGAAGCCGGTTTGTTACCCAGATAGCCGTAACCGGTTTTTTCGGTGAAAGCATCCATGATTTCTTCTGGAAAACCATCCGGGTATTCCGGGAAGGTCTGGTGATTAATGATTCCCATGAACTCCCAGTGTCCGGTGATAGTGTCTTTTCCGGGTGAACATTCCCGCATGGTGGTGGCATAGGCGCCGGGGACCTGTTTTTCGGCTATGGTCTGAAAAGGCCGGAGCTTCCCCAGCCCCAGTTTTTCCATATTTGGAACAGAGAGTCCGCGAATCTGGTCGATATGTCCCAGTGTATCGGCTCCGGCATCCCCGAAATTAGCTGCATCCGGCATTTCGCCGATTCCAACACTGTCCAGAACCATCAGGATAATGCGGTTGAATTTCACTTGATGCCTCCCTTTCCAAGGACTGTGGTGCTGTTTCCGTGGTCGTCGTAGGCGCGAATGATCACGTCCTTAATTCCCGCGATATTTGCATGATAGCTTTCGTTTCCGCTGTCCGGAATACCGTCGTCCGGCCAGACTTCCTGCCACTTTTCTCCACCGTCAGTTGAAATTTCCACCTTTGCCACAACTGAGAGTCTGTCCCGGACTGTAAATGCCAGTTTCCCCCCCGTCGGGGCCTGAAGGCTGATAGTGGGTGCGGTGTGGTCCACCGTAAACCAGCGTCCCTTCCCTGAGTCTGTTCCGGCATCGGGGTAGTTTTCTTTTGAGTCAGAGACCGTTACCCGGAACCGATACCGGCCTTCCGGTAAGCGGTGGGTATCCATGGAGTACAGTGCGGTTTCGCTGTTCTGTTTCAAAGTGAGTTTCCGTCCGCTGACGGACTCCAGCACAAACGTAAAGCGAAGTTCGTCATTGTTGGGGTCACTTGCCCGAGCAAGTACAGCCTGCATGCCGGGTTGAAATCCTGCTTTCATACCGGTGGGTGGAACCAGTTTCCCCATTGCCGCTTCAGCCTGTGCGGGGATAAATGCGTCTGAACTTGTTACTGCGGTTTTCGCTGCAAAAATCCCTGATGGCAGGGTTGAGACCGCGTTCAGGATCGGCGGTAAGTTTGTTTCCCGGTAGTAAAAGCGAACACCGGTTACAGTTGCAGTGGTTCCGGGGTCCTGGCTGATAAGTCGCGCCTGCCACTGAACGAGTGTCGTCGCTGGCAGTTCCGGAGTCTGTCCGTTTTCGATTTTCTGCCAGCTGCTCCATGTTGCGTCAGGGCTTGCGGAGTTTCCTGCTCGAACCAGAAATTCCGTTCTGGAACCCCGCGGGGCCGTACTGTCAAAATAGAAAGCGCCCCAGTGAGTTGGTTTCCCGGCATCAAAGGGGACAGAGGTGAATGTGCCGGAAAGCGCAAAATTCTTTTCAATGCGGTAGATTTCTCCCGGATTGGCTGTTGCCAGCAGTATGGAATTGTTCATTTGAACGAAGCGAATAATCTGCCCGCAATCGACCTCTCCTGAAATTGTGAATTCATGCTGTTTACCGGTGTCAATGGTGAGCAATTTTCCGCTGTGGCCGGTACCCACGAGAATATTTCCCCCTTGTTGTGCGAAAGAAAAAGGTGCCATGGTAGAAAACTGTATACGAGTCTGTGGTACATTTTGACTGTCTATTGTTACAATTCCGCCTTTCAGATCGGGAGCAGATTTTACTTCCTGGGCAGGTTTTACTTTGGGAGGTGTCTGTTCCTTGACCTTCCCATTGAAACAGGCCGCGTAGAGCAAACCGTTGAACTCCACAATATCCTTGATCTCGGAAAAGGGTGTATCGGTGAGGAGAAACGGTTTTCTGTCCGGATGGATTTCAAGGAGGTACCCTGAAGGGGAAGTCCCTGCCACAATCCGGCTGTCGGTAACGAGAAGGGATTCCACGTGGGTGTCCACATCCTTCGCCAGCACCGTTACCAGGAAATTCCGATCCAGCTTCAGCACAGAGCCCGGGAGACCGGTAGCAACATAGATGGAGTCCCCATGACTTACCATTCGCCAGATGTACTTGCCTTTCTTCAAAGTCAGCTTTTCGGTTGTTTTACCGGTTTCCTGGTCAACTTCGTAAATTTTGCCCGAAGGGGACAGACCGGCATACAATTTTCCCCGGTACAGGCAAATTGCATAGACTGTTCCTTCTTCGAAGTGAGTCAGGAGTTTGGCTTCTCCCAGGCCGGTTTTGTAGCGATAGATCTTGCCTTTTTCGCCTGCTGCGACAAAGAGATTTTGTCCGTCCGAACAGATGTCCCAGATGTAGGTTTCGTTCATTGACACTACTTTTTTCAATTGGTGGGACATGACAATTTCACCCTGGCTGTTCAACGCAACGCCGTTCAATTCCCCCTTTTTGAAAGAAGAAAAACTGTGAACAGATTGTACCTGCACCGGTCCAGCGACAACCGAGATCGATATCAAGAGTATAGCCAATGCCTTCAATTCATCCCTCCACAATAATGCCGGCAAGCTCCAGCCGGTAAAGATTAAATCGACGTTCCGCATTTCGGGATTCACAGAACGCCACAAGAAAATCGCCGTCAAAAAATTTTGGTGCAATGATGCGTTCTTCCATTTCATTACTTCCCTTCTGCTTATACAGAACTTTCACGCGATAACGCCTTGCAATCGCGAACTGAAGAATTTCCATTCTGTCTTCCAGAGACATTGTACCTTTTTTTTCGATTTCCAGGGGATGTTCTCCCTGTCCGGCTGGACGAAATTCCGGTTGATTCTGATTCATCCTGGATTCGGGGCAAATCTGTAATTTGTTGAACAATTCCATCAACTTGGGATGATTATCATTCTCCTCTGCTGCAAGGCGACCAGCCAATTCTCTGAGAAAAACAGTAATCTCATCCATGTCTGCGCGGTGAAGTGGTAGGAAGTCTCCGCTGACGTCCAGTTCTGGAATCAGCCCCTTTTCAACCAGCAGCCGTTTCAGTTCCCGGGGCTTCTTGGCCCCGTGGAGGGCAATGAGCCGTTCTTCTTCGTGAAAAATGTATCGAGAAACTTCATCCAGAGAGGCAATTCTCTCTTTCAGATGGTCCGTCCGGCAAAGCAGGACAGGATATCCCGATAGAATTCTCACTTCCCCGAATCTTTCAAAGGTGTCCCGAATCATGAGTTTCAAGTCAGGAGGGCATTGAGCGGAATGAGTTTCAACAAACGAAATCAGGTCTTCCTCTCCCATATTCTGTTTTCGGGCTTGAATCAGCGAGCAGGAACTGAAAACAAAATGAAAAACCTGGTCAAAAGATTCCAGAAGTGTTACCCGGGCCAGGGTGTTCAGGACTTTGTCTGAAATATTCTGTTCCGCAAGAATGCGAAACCCTGGGAGGACGAAAAAGTCTTTTCGGGGGGCTGGTTGAAATGTGACTTTTCTGCCCTCTATGAATTGGATGGAAATATCAGTGAATACGAAGCGTTCCAAATCAACAGCTTTAATAAAATCACATAGCTGAAGAAGTTCCCAGTATGTGTCAGGCAAGTCGAACCGGGACCGGTCCATCAGTGTGCATCCTCCGGTGGTTTTTACAGCTGCGACAAGATCTGAAAACAAACTGCCGGGAACATTGGCTGCCATGTATTTAAAAAGATTGGTGTAGAAAAAGTCACGGCTGGGTAGCGGCTCGGGGATTTGAATCCGGTTCTCTCCTTCCCCTGGCAGCAGGCTTCTGGACGCCAGCATGAAGTCATATAAAATCGAAAATACGTCCATGGGGATCTGACGGTTCAATTTTTCAGAAACAAATTCCACCATCCGTTTCCCCGGAGTCAGATCGTGGAGGCAGCGGGTTTTTTTCATCAAGATTCCATTGGCCAACGCAATGTATGCTGCATAGGCAAGATGGCCGGATAGCAATTCCCTCTGGTCCACCTGTTCAGAACCGGTATCCAGTTCTTCTATGACTGCGCCAACCTCCTCCGGGAAGTGAGCGACGCCGTCTTCGTCCATTGCAAAGAACCCAAAAGAGCGAAAATGTTCCACTTCATCCTCACTGCATGAGCAGGTTTCCAGTATTCTTTTCAATTTCTGAATATCTGAGGGGCTCAGTTTTGAGAAGGCGTTTCGGATATTGTCTTCATTTGTGAGGTGGGGCAGAATTGTTTTCAGCAAAACAGTTGTGTTGCCAGCCAGATCTGTTCCGTTATCTAGATAGGCACATTGAATTTCCCGCATAACCGCTATGTCACGCAGTTGTGAGCCGCTCATCTTATTTATCAGTTGCTTGTAGTCCATAATGGTCTCCGTGTTCTATTGTGTATCGATATCCCTGTTCTGAAAGAAAAATCTGTCTGTTTCGAGCGAATTTGACTTCCACGCTCCGGTCTGTAACCAATGTGTAGAAAACGGCTTCGTTCAGCCCGGGTTTGGGTCGCAATACACGTCCCAACCGCTGTGCCTCCTCCTGCCGGGAGCCGAAAGTGCCGGAAATTTGAATTGCCACATTTGCGTCCGGGAGATCCACCGCAAAATTGGCGACCTTGGACACTGCCAGTTGACGGGTTTCTCCTTTCTTAAATGAGGCAAAGATATCATCCCTCTCTCTCTGGGGTGTCGCGCCGGTGATGATGGGAATTGCAAAGCGCTTGGAAATTTCCTTCAATTGTTTCAGATATTGACCGATTATCAGCACATTGTCATTCTTGTGTTTTTCCAGAAGATGTGCGACAACGGGCAGTTTCATCGGATTTTCCGACGCAATTCGAAAAGCCTGCCGATTGTTCGCCATGCTGTAATTATATGAAATTGATTCAGCAAGCGGTACGCGAATCTCCACGCATTGCGCTTCTGCAATGAACCCCTGCCGCTCCAGATCTTTCCATGGGACGTCAAATTTTTTTGGACCGATCAACGCAAAAACGTCCTTTTCATTTCCATCTTCCCGCACCAGCGTGGCGGTAAGTCCAAGGCGCCGTTTGGCCTGAAGGGAAGAAACGGCGCGAAATACAGGGGCCGGCAGCAAATGGACTTCATCATAAATAATCAATCCCCAGTTTCGGGAGTCGAAAATTTCAAAATACTTGAAATCGTCGTCCCGGGATTTCCGGTATGTGAGAATCTGATAGGTCGCCACGGTCACTGCCTGTACGTTCTTGTTTTCTCCGCTGTACTCGCCAACCTGTTCCACAGCCAGGTTTGTACGCTCCACCAGTTCCTGTTTCCATTGCTTCAACGCCGTCGTATTTGTAGTTAGTATCAGAGTGTTTGCTCTAACTCTTTCCATAATTCCGATTCCGACAATGGTTTTTCCGGCACCACAGGGCATAACCACTACGCCGCTTCCACCTTCCGCTGAACCGCCGGCATGAAAGATGTCCACGGCAGTTTCCTGATAGGGCCGCAGCCGCAATTTTTCTGGATCAATTTGTATTTCCAGCGGGTCGCCTTCTTCGTAGCCGGCAATATCGCGTGCTGGAAATCCCAGCTCCATCAGAACCTGCTTTACGTCACCCCGGGACGCCGGGTTCACGTAAATCCGCCCATCTGACACACGGGTAATGTGGTCCGCCATCGGATCAAAGTAGAGTACGCGCCGGTACGTATCCGGGTCTTCAATGTCCAGGTAAAAGCCACTTTCACCACGTTTCAGAATTACCTTCCCGAAGGCATGATATTCTTCCTCAATTTCCTTCAAAAGTGTATGGGAAATCGGATACTTGCTCCACTCCTGCAGAAAGGAGGCAATTCTTTCGTAGCCCACTCCGCAGGCAGCAGCATTCCAGAGTGAAATAGAGGTAATCCGGTACGTGTGAATATACTCAGGGGACTTTACCATCTCCGAGAAAGTGCCGAGAAAGCCCCTTACTTCAGGATATGCCGGATTCTGAACTTCAGCCAGAATTGTTCTGTCAGACTGGATAATAAGCGGGTTTTCCATCTATCTCCCTCGCAGAGCACTGCGTTCTCTTCAATCGTTTTGCCTGAGTCGGGCGCGGGCATACTCAAAACCATTATATGTGTTTTTTGTTGACATAAAAAGGCAATTTTCCTATGATATTTACAAATTACCTGTGTCGAGGAGAAAAAATTATGAATATTGGAGTTATTTCATTGAATGAAGGAAACTTTCAGGCCCCACCACCTCCCCCATCTGCCGGACCGACACCGCCACCGCCTCCTCCTGAGAGCCCGGCACCGGGTG
>CAZRHT010000007.1:0-32563 GCA_964599895.1 uncultured Holophagae bacterium | reverse complement strand
ATCTCCACCTATGCCGAACGCTGGTTCAAGTAAACCAACGGGGGGCCACGGCCCCCTTTTTTTTCTGTTATGGGCGTTTTTTTGCGCTCTTTTGCTGTTTCTCTTAACTGACAATGCCCGCCCGCCCCGGGACCAGACAATGGTCAGATGGAGTGTCACGGCTCTGGACCACTACAAGTCATCCGTCTCCCGTCCACTGGCATCCCGCAATGTCCGGTTCTGCCGCTTCCATCCCAGTTGCTCCGTCTATGCCAGAACGGCACTTCTTCGCTTCGGCTTTCTCAAAGGGAGTGCCCTGGCCTTTGTTCGTATACTGAAATGCAATCCCTTCTATGGACATCCCCCCATTGAAGATCCGATCCCCGTGGCGGAGCCGGAGGGCGAGTAGGAGTAGGAGTGTGTCCCGTTGCTTCGGTCCGTGGCATTTCATACCACTCACCGGTGCTGAATGCAGCTTGCACCTTCATGCAAGCATGGCCGCAAGCCACATCCATCCCCGGTCCGCAGCGCGGGTGCCGAAACAACAGGACGCACAGCCATTGTACAAATGCAAACTCATCTGCCCATCCCCTCTTTCCGTATGACGCTCAAGTCTCGGGCCATCTGTACGCGTTCACTCCCTACGCTCCTCGTTGCGTACCGACGTACTGCTCCTCCTTCGCTCCAGTCGCGAACTCGCACATCTGGCCCAATCCATCGTGTCTCGCTCCCTTGGTTGGTGCGCGGGTACCGATGCTACCTGCTCCCGCCCGGGATCGAAATTAGGGAATTGTATACCTCTATCCGGAAAGTTAAAGGCCTGGCTGCTTCGCAGGCCGGGAGAGAGGGGAAAGGGTTATGTGCTTGTCCCTACTTTTTTCCCTCGGATGCCGCATGAGGCCTTCTTTCGAGAACAACGTGGTGCACTTTGAATTGGAATTCACCCAAAAAGATTCTATTTCTTGAGTTTTCTGCGCCTCTTCCTCCTACCCCAACCCCTACTCCTACGGCCCACCGTGGACGGTGGGCCTGGAATTGTGTAGAATGATCGGGCTTATGGAAGGGGAAAAGTATGGAATTTGTATACATCATTCGTTTCGGAGAAATATGGATCAAGGGGAAAAACCGCCGGTTCTTTGAGCAGGCACTGGAGCAGAATATCCGCCGCACCCTGAAGCGGGGAGGGTGCAATGCGGTGCTGGAAAGTGAACGGGGCCGGTTGTATGCAGTGGAATCGGGAGAAACTCCGGGAGAAACGCTGGAATTACTATCCCGGATTCCGGGAATTGTCTCGGTTTCTGTGGGCGTGAAATGTGAAAAGTCTGTGAAAAGTCTGGCGGAGAACGGGTTGGCATTGATGCAAACAATGGGGGTTGTCCCAGTCAGTTTTAAGGTGGAGTGTAAGCGTGCGGATAAGACTTTCCCTATCCCCTCACCTCAATTAAGCCGGGAGGTGGGGGAATATTTGTTGACACACGGGCTGGATGTGCCGGTGGATGTCCATCGTCCGCAGATGGTCTTTGGTGTGGAGATTCAACAATATGGGGCCTATGCTTTCTGTAAAACCCTTCGGGGAGCCGGTGGATTGCCTGTGGGAGTGTCGGGAAAGGTGGCATTGCTTCTTTCCGGTGGAATTGATTCGCCGGTTGCTGGATACCTTCTGCAGAAACGGGGAGCGACAGTTGAACCAATATATTTTCATGGATTTCCGTTTACTTCAGATATGGTCAAGGACAAGGTGGCCCGCCTTTCGAAAAAGCTTGCTTTTTATCAGAAGTCTCTGACCTTGCAGATTGTGAATTTCACCCCGGTACTGACAGCGTTGAAGCGGCAGTGCCCTGAGAAGTTCACCATTATTGTAATGCGGCGCTTCATGGTTCGAATTGCGGCGGAAATTGCGAATAGAACCGCTTGCAGGGCGCTGATTACGGGGGACAATCTGGGACAGGTGGCCAGTCAGACACTGGACAATCTGGAATGCGTCACCGATGTTTCTCCCATGATGATACTGAGGCCACTTCTTTCCTTTGACAAATTTGACATTATTGAACAGGCAAAAAAGATTGGTACGTATGAAATTTCCATTGAGCCGCATGAAGACTGCTGTGCCCTGTTTGTACCAAAATTTCCCGAAATTTACGGGAAGCTGGCAGAGGCCCGGGAAGCAGAAGCCGGGATGGATATTGAGGCCCTGGTGACGGAGTGTGTGGAAACGGTTGAGAAAATGGATTTCTGAGGAGGTTGAATGTCGAAGCAATCAAACAACGGGAATGGAGCTGATCCTGAGAAAAAATTCTGCATGATGACAGGGAAGAAGCAAAGCATCGAAGACCTGGTGTCTTTCCCGGTGGATTATAACTTCAAGATAATGGGAAAGACTCAGGAATTGAATATCGATTTATTGTTGAAGCAGATAGAGGAAGTCACGGGCAGGGAAGTTTCCCGGGAAATGGTTCGGGAAAGGCCCAGCCGGGAAGGAAAGTATACGTCCTATTCGGTTCAAGTTTTTCTCCAGGAAGCAGCTGAATTAACGGCCATTTATGCAATGTTGAAGGCGGAAGAATCGGTTGTTTATTATCTCTGATTCAATCAATTGAGCAATTTGCCCAGTTCGGGGTCCAGTTCCAGCAATTCTCTCATGTCCATGGAACGGGATGGGGAGGAATCCGGTTTCTCCAGATGTTCAGTGCTTCGCTCATCGTCTGCGTCAGCAACATGGGCCCTGGAAATCAATGTTTTGAAACTATTTTCATCCAGTGGTTTGTCCAGGTGAACCATCCGGATGTTGGGTGATCCTGAATGGGCCACAAATTGCATTCGTTTATAGAGGGCGGAGACTAGAAGGACTTTTGTTCGGGGTGAGGACGCCGCAATTTTCTCTGCCAGGGAAAATCCGGACATGCCCGGAAGCAGGGGGTCAATAAGAGCGAGCACGAAGTCTTTGCTGGCAACGGCATTCAATGCTTCATCGCAGTTGTGGACAGTTGTTGGTGCGAAGCCCAGTTCCTCGGCCCATCCGGCCCGCTGTTCCAGATCCCGTGGGTTATAATGAACAATTAATAAAGCTCTCGCCACAGAACTTTCCTCCTGTTTAATAAGCAACCATAGTACGTCTATATAATGTATGCCAGTTTCAGCTTTTGTAAAGTAAAAAATTTGATAAATATTATGCGTTATTAGTTTGTCACTTTATATTTATAAAGTGACAAACTAATATACAGAAGTGTGGAAATTATTTCCATAATCTATTTTTCTGTTTCCAGGAGAAGACGCAGTACCGTGGCCGCGATAGTGAGACCAAAAGTTCCGGTCACTGTGATAATGGAGGCAATGGAGGTCCCATCCGGGGCGCATTTCCGTTTCTCAGTGGAGTACACCACTGTAAAGTTCGTATCTCCATACCCCCACCGGCGAAGTTTCTTTCGCATTTGATGGGCCAGTGGATCGTTTATTGTTTCCCAAATGGAACCGGATTTTACTTTTGCAGGGTCAAGTTTGAATCCGGCACCGGTAGAGGCGACGATCGGGATGTCGTTCTCCAGGCAAGAGAGAATCAGGTTGAGTTTTGGTACCAGCGCGTCAATGCAGTCTGCAACGACGTCAAAGGAAGTGACATCAATCTGGTCTTTTGATTCTCGATTGAGAAATAGCGGGTAGGTTTCAACACATACATCCGGGTTGATGTCCTTTGCCCGTTTCTGGAAACTGGTCACCTTATATTCTCCCAGTGTGGAGTGCAGAGAAAAGAGCTGACGGTTCAGGTTTGAAGGTTGGGACCGATCACTGTCCATTACACCGATGGTTCCGACACCGCAGCGGACCAGGGCTTCGGCACAGAAGGAACCGACGCCGCCCAGGCCTGCCACCAGTACCCGGGACCGTTCCAGAACCTCCATTCCTCTGTCCCCGATCATTGGAATGAGTTTTGAAAACTGTTCTACCACTGGAAAACCTCCCTGGCGTTGTTCCAGGTAAGGGTCTCAAAATCCTTAATCTCCATGTCGAGGATGGTTGCAATCCCAGCACCAATACTGGGAAGGTTTGCCGGTACATTGGGAGATGGCATCCCTGGTGGTGGCAAATCCGGAGAATCTGTTTCCACGAGAATCCGGTCGAAAGGCAGGGTACGCAGAACTGAATGTGTCTTTCGGGCGTCGGTTCTGGTTGCAGGACCGCCAAAGGAGAAGAAAACACGGGGGAGTACCTGTTGTAGCTGGCGGGCAAATTCTGACGAACCTGAGTACATGTGCATCACAACTGTCATTGCCCCCATAGATTTAATGATTTCCAGAAAGTCGGGAAAGGCCCTGCGAAGGTGAATGGACACAGGCAGGTTCAGGTCATTAGCAAATTCCAGTTGTCTGCGAAATAAGTCTATCTGCCTGTCCCGGTCCACATCTTTGTCAGAATAGTCCAGCCCGATCTCCCCGATGGCCACACATTTGGATTGAGTTGCTGCAATTTGGTGAACCAGGTCCAGATCTGTTCTATCTGTTTTGTCGATATAAAGGGGGTGAATACCGGCCATCAGGAAGACTTCTTCGTGGTGTTCTGCGAGAGCTTCCGCTTCTTTGGTGCAGCCGGTTACTCCCGCCACGGCAAATCGGGTGACGTCTGCGGATACAGCCCGGCTGATTTCCTGTTCATTCAGTGTGTCGAGATGGCAATGGGTGTCGGCCCACATTGTGTCAATTTCCTTCTTGAGATTCAGTTTCCACAGAGAACCCGGCTTCTTTAAGTAAAGATTCCAGGTGGGGGATCAGCTCTGAACTGGCAATGGTCAGGTGAAGATGATTTTCAGTAATTTTGAATTCGCTGACCATCGGCAGATCTGAAAGAAGGGCACGGATGTCAGCCCGGCACCGTGGACAGTCCATCTGGTGAATGAGTAAGGATATGGAAACGGGGCTGGTACCTTGCTCCGGTCCTGCAGTAGGAATTCGATGCAGGTAGGTACTACCGTTCAGTATTTCGGTCGCGTCAGCGTCTCTTCCCCATTTTTCCCCGAAGACCAGGGGCTGATAGCCGTTTCGGATCAACATGTCGGCGATTGTGTCTTTCGGGACATGATGAGTGATTTGAAAAGTATTGTCTCCGGTAACTTCAACAAAAAATGTGTCCGGCGTACCAAAAAGATTGTGGCTGTTGGCCATAGCATCCTGGTAGGCGCCAGTAAGAAAAATCCCTAGGTAGTACGGCTCATTTTTCAGCCGGTGGAATTTCAGAGTGCTTCGGGTGGTGCTGATGTCGGCAAAGCGGTCTATTTTACCGTCCGAATCGCAGGTTATATCAGCAATGATAGCTGACTCTACCGGCACTTCCCCCAGTCGATGGATTGGGGCAATGGGAAAAATCTGACCAATGGAATCGGCATCCGGCACGGAACGAAAGGTGGAGAAGTTGGTAACGTATTTGGATGCCATCAGGCTGTCCAGCATCTCCAGTTCTTCGGGTCGTTGGTCCATTCGGGGCGCCAGTTCAATGGCCTTCTGGACGATATTCCAGAAAACCTGCTCCCCGATCGCTTTCTGTTTCAGGTTCAGTACGCCGATACTGAAGAGTGTGTGGAGCTGTTCCTTCATGTGGACGGCATCGTGAAAATACTCTACGAGGTTGCGCGCATTCATCAGTTGATAAGTTTCTACCAGATCCACAAGGACCTTGTCTTCCTCTTCAATGCTTTTCTCCACTGACATGGAATGGGAAAGGGAGTGCTTTTCCATGACATCTACTATCAGCATGCTGTGGTATGCGGTAATCGCCCGGCCACTTTCCGTAAACAGTTCCGGGTCCGGGACTTCCTGTTGTTCGCATACGCCTTTCATGTGAAAGATGAGATTGTTGGCATATTCGGTGACAGTATAGTTGATGCTGAACTCGCCGGAAGAGCGACTGCCGTCATAATCTACACCGAGACCTCCGCCAAGATCCACAATTTTAATGGGAACGTCCATCCGAATCATTTCTGCGTAAATCATACCTGTTTCTTCCACCATGGCTTTGACCTTTCGGGAATGTGTGACCTGGGAACCGATATGGGCGTGGAGCATGGTCAGGCGATTCAGTAATCCATGTTTTTCCAGAAAATCGCAGGCTTCCACGATTTCCGAGGCTGTGAGACCAAATTTGGCAAAATCACCTCCTGACTCTTTCCATTTTCCGGTACCGTGGGTATGAAGACGGGCACGAATTCCAAGGAAAGGGAGTTTTGCCGGTTTTATCGTCTCCACAATGGAAGCGAAAATCAGCAACTCAGAAAACTTTTCAATTACGAGGTACACGCGGTCCATCTGATTTGCGGCAGTGAGGATGAGGCGCATATACGTTTCGTCTTTGTAGCCATTGCAGACAAGTGGCGTCTCTTTCTTCGCCACTGACATTATTGCGGCCAGCTCTGAAATAGAACCGGCTTCCAGCCCTATTCCGTGGGGGCTTCCCGCCGCGAGGACAGCTTCTACGACCGGTGCAAAAGGATTGGCCTTGATGGGATATATTGGCGTGTACGTTCCCGAATAGTTGAACTCCTTTGCCGCCCGGGTGAAGGACCGATCCAGTTTGGAGATGGAATACTGCAGCATCTGTGGAAAATGGAATTTAAGTGGGGTGAAATGGCCCTGATTTTGAACCTTTTCCACAAGGTCGTAGAGATCTACTTTGATGAGAGGGTCCTTGGTGGGCCGGAGCCAGAGATGGCCGGCCTTTCCCCCGTGAAAAAACCCGGCGCCCCAGTCTGGAATTCTGTAATACTGTTCTGCATTTTCAGTAATCATGGCTGACCAACTATATACCAGGCCGAAAACCGGGGTCAAGGAAAAAGAAGGTAGTAAATGGCAAAATTGTAATATGCTAATATTCACAAAGTTCTTGCATACTGTAAAAATGACTGGTAAAGTTTGTTTAAGGTCAACAATGTGCGGCGAAATTCTTACTTATTAACTTCATTAACCAAGTACAAAAAATGGAGAGGTTATGAAGGGGGCGAAACTTTATCTCATGACGGTGTTGGTTTGCGCGATGCCGCTTGCCTATGCCGGTGCGGGGGGGGATCTCGTCGGAGATGAGTCCTGTTCGGCTTGTCATGAGGAGCTTGTGGCTTCATTTAGCAAAAGCTTTCACAACACCTTTTTCAAAAAGGGCGACGATTTCAAATGTGAAGCATGCCACGGTTCCGGACAAGCCCATATGGACAAAGAAGATCCGACGCTGATAACGGGCCCGAAAAACAACATGAAGAAGCTGGAACAGAATTGTCTGTCCTGCCATGCCAATGTTGTGCACGGACTCAAAGAAAAACATGTAATGGAATATGGAGTCGGGTGTACCGATTGCCACAAGGTCCACCAGCCGGCCTACAGGGGTTCGCTGGCAGAGTACGAGGACCAGTTGTGTTTGAAATGCCATCAGAACATCAGGGCGAAGATGTATCTGCCATCTCACCATCCGGTGAAGGAAGGGAGAATGACCTGCGTCGATTGCCACAAGTTTGATGGTTCGCAAGATGTGGTTTCTGAAGACACGATGCCGGAGCGGGTGAACGAAACCTGCCTGTCATGCCATTCCCAGTATCGGGGACCGTTTGTGTTTGAGCATGCGCCAGTGGCGGAAAACTGCATGATATGTCATGACCCTCATGGCAGTGTGGCCAACAATCTGCTGAAAGCAAATGAACCCTTCCTTTGCCTGCAGTGCCACCAGATGCATTTCCACACCGCTCTGCCGGGTTACGATGGGGACTTTACCCCGGCCAACCACCCGGATCGCGGATCATTCCCCTCCACGGTGACAAGCTCCAAACGGGCTTTCTTGACGAAATGTAGTCAGTGCCACACCAGAATACACGGATCTGACCTGCCGTCTGAGGCGAGAAGCGCTCAGGGCAAGGCATTAACCAGGTAAGGAGGAAAACATGAAGAAACTTGCTATTTTTCTGTTGGCCTGCCTGCCCCTGATTGCCTGGCCGGCATTGGCAGAAGACCACGTGGACGCAGAAAATTACGTGGAAATCGGGGCAAACGGCAGTGATGTCGGTAAGGACCATAACCAGGTGACTGAGTTTTCGGAATCCCAGACCAAGGTACATGGAATGTTAAAATTACGCACCATGGATACCAAGGGGGACCTGAATTATCGTCTGGATCTGTCGTTGTTCAGTAATGAAGACATGAAGATGAAGCTGGTTTTCCACAAAGGCGACTGGTTTACCAGCACTACCAGCTACAACAAGTTCCGGCACAAGCTGGGTCATGACAATCTGTTCAACCTGAGTTGGCGGGAAGCCACGGACCAGGCCGGCACAATCCCCGGGCACAAGGAAGTAACCAGTGTGGATTATTCCCCGAATGAAGATTTTTATACAATCTACGAGGATTTCCGCCAGGTTTTTGATATTCGGTTGAACACCTCAATGCCCTCGGATGTCCAGGTGGGGTTCCGGTCGCAGGCCCGAAATGGCTATCATCAGATGATGCAGCTGTCCCACTGTGATACCTGCCATGTGCAGTCAAAGAGCGCAAAGCTGGATGAGAATACTTACGATGTGTGGGCGAAGGTTCATGCCAAAGTGAACAAGTTCGATGTCAGCTACAAGTACACTTATTCCAAGTTCAACAATTCCGCTGACCAGACCGGCTTTTATATTGACCTGCCAAGGCATCCGGCTAACGGCGGCTCGATTGATGAATTTGCCAGCCGGATGCTGTACGGCGGTGAAGTACTTCCTTCAGGATTCAATAACGATAACAAGAAATCAACCCATGAAGTACACGTAGAAGGCACTGTTGGGAGCAATGACAGGATTGTGGCAGGTGCCAGTTATTCTGATCTTACAAACGCTTTCACAGATCTGGATCTGACCACGACCACCGGTTCATTCCGCTGGTCACACAAGTTCCGTTCGAATTTTGTACTGGATGCCTTCCTGTCCTACTACACCCTGGACAACGACGATATCTTTATTGATATTCCTGCCTGGCGGGACGGACGTCCCGGCGGTGGTCAGCCACTTTCCTTTACCCGTTATTCCGCCTACAATCGGGATGTATCTTATGTGCAACTTCGGGCACGATACAAAGCGAATGACCAGAGTCGCTTAACCTTCAGCTACCGGTATAAGCAAACTGACCGGGATAGCCTGGTTGTAAATCTGGAAGACGGTTCCACCGACACTACGTCGAGCCTGTTCAAGGTGCGTTGGGACGGACGCTTTGGCGATCTTAGAGCGAATCTGATGGCATCCTTTGAATCCATTGATCATCCTTTTGAGAATGCAATGGGTATCAACGAAGATCCTGCTGCCGCATATAGCCCCTTCCCGGGCAATTCGCTGGTTTACTATTTACAGCGACAGGTTATCGGCGAAGCAACCAACATGCCGTCGAAAGATACGAATCTCCGGGGCAACCTCAGCTACCGCTTCTCAGACAAGGCATCTTTCAACATCTATGCCAGTTTTCGCACCGGTGAGAACAACGAGCTGAATACCTACACGATGGACCTGACCGGAAGAACGGCGGGTACAAACATGTTCTATGTACTGAATGACAAGACAGTACTGACGATCGGCTACGATTACAGCTTCAACAAGCAGGATGCTGTATTTTCTGTGCCGGTCATGGATGGGTGAGCGGGTCAGATCAACTCCGACGGTGTCGGAGGAAGTATGCACTATGGGAGCGCGACCGATTTGACCACTAACTACAGCACGGTGAACAGCTATTTCTTCACCATTGACGCCAGACCCTTCCAGAACATTGCCGTCTCCATCAAAACCGCCATTAACAATTCCAGGATGGGTTTTGACCCGTTGACCAACTGGGTTGGCCCGATTGACCAGATTGGAAAGCTTGACTTTGCAGGGTACGCAGAGGTGAACACATATTCGGACCTGGCTTCAGATTCTTTTGAATTTGACCTGAATCTGAATTTTATCATCAACGATAACCTCTCTCTCCTGGCAGAGGCCAATTATCAGAATTTTGACGACAACCAGCCGTACGTGTACGGAGATACCACCGGCCGGTGGTTCTACGGGAAACTGTCACTTCGTTACATTTTCTGATTTCCTGGTGTTGACCTTAAAATGAAAAGCGCCCGCCGAAAGGCGGGCGTTTTCTTTTGTCTTTTGAAAATCCAGCTCAAAAATTACGGAAGTGGCGTAAGCGGTACAATCCCATTGCAGCGAAGAAGAAAGCAAGATTCAGCGTTGTAACAAATAATTTCCCGTAGCTCTTCAAAAAATTAGCTATGTCTGTGGAGGATATACTGAAGGAATGCTGCTGAATAGTCAGTACCGTAAAAAAGGGAATCAGACCGAGAATCAGTACCAATCCGAATATCACCAGAAGATTGGCTTGATTTGAGTCGATCCATTTCTGAAGCCAGAGGCTCAACGCCCCAAGAAACAGGAAAAAGGGCATGGTTTTGAAAAATGTGATTGCATCGTTCAAGATTGCTTGACCGTTCGGGACTCCGGAAAAATGTAAAGATGGTTGCAGTAGTTTTATGATACCCACAATAATCCAGTTCCCTGTACAAAGAAGTGCCGTGGCCATCAGATAAACAATAATCAGGAAGAGTACTTTTCCCAGAAAGATCTCATACCGGGTCATGGGCAATCGGGACAGGAATTTGCCTGCCCCATTCTTGCTGCGGATCAACAAACCAATGGGTCCCAGGAACCCGAGCCAACCGCCTATGTACAGCATTCCAGTACTAATGGTGCCGCCCTTCCCGACAGTGAGTTGCAAAGTGACAAGCATTAGTGTAACGGACAAAAGAATCAATATGATCTGTATAATGGAGTGCAGTTTGTTTCTGAAATGCAACTGCACTGTTATTAGAATGTTCTTCATTTGTTCTCCCTTCATTCTCATGCGAATGATTCGAACACGTCCTCAATGGACGGTGTTTCCTGTTTGAAGTTCAATCCCCTGGTTTGCAGGTCCAGCCCTGTTTTTTCCGGGTCTTCGCTCAAGATGGCCGCATCTCCGATCATTCGGCCGATTTCGCCCTCGATCTTTACGTCCGGCAGCATGTCAAAGATGAACTTCTGATAATTTAACTGCATCTCTGCCATCCCCTTTCTCATTATAAGGCGGCCGTTTTTCAGAAACAGGGCCTCATCAAAGAGGTTGGCGATTTCGTTGATGAGATGGGTGGCAATGATGACAGTAGTTTCCCGTTCCGCAACCACAGACAGCAGGTTTTTGTAGAAGTACTTTCGAACCACCGGGTCCGTAACACCCAGGGGTTCGTCCAGAAGCAACAGCTCCGGTTCCGGGCAGAGCGCCAATGCCTGGAGCACCTGCATCCGCTGGCCCGTGGAAAGGACTTTGACCGGCTTTGCCCAGTCAAAATCAGACGTTTTGCGAATCAGGGCATCCAGTTCCATATCCCAATTGTCGTATGTTTTCCGGTAGAAATTCATGTACTGGTTTGCCGTGACCGTAGGAAACATTTCTGTTGGTGAGGGGACTGAAGTGATTTTCTGCAGAAAACGATGGGTATTCCCCGGACTCATGGTTTCGCCTTTGAAACGGATTTCTCCCGGTTTGTAGGCAAGAAGGCCCTGAACACAGTTGAGCAGCGTTGTCTTGCCCGCGCCGTTCCTGCCCAGAAGGGCGTAGATTTTCCCTGGCTCCAGTGACAATGAAAAATCGTCGAAAACTTGTGTTTTTCTGAAGATGTTCCGGCTATATGCCTGGGACAGACCTTCAACTTCCAGTATCATTTCTGTGTTCATCGTGTCTCTCCCTCAAATTCAAGATCTACCTTCTCAATTACTGATTTCTTCGGTATATTCAGTGATTTTGCAGTCTTGACCAGATCCCGGACCTTTGTTTCAATGACCGTGTTGCTGAACCCTGTTACAAATTCTTCCGGCGGATTTTCTGATACAAACGCGCCGACACCTCTCTTCATCACGATAATACCCTCCCTTTCCAGTTCCCGAAACGCTTTTCCCACTGTGTTTGGATTCACACTGAGGCGAACGGCCAGTTCCCTAATGGACGGGACTGGTGATCCGGCGGCCAGTTCTTCCGACACTACCCGCATTTTTACCTGGCGGATGATTTGCTGGAAGATTGGAACCGGGTTCTGCTCGTCTATGGTTATAATCACGTACCACCTCCTGTACTGGTGTACTATTAATATAGTACACTAATGAGGACGAAAATGTTTCAAAAAATTTCGCAGTAGCCATTTTCCTGTGATATAAGCAAACTGAAGGAAAAATGTTAATGTTCTGCCCGGATCTCCGGCGGGATTCGGGTCTTGATGAAAGGAGTTGTCATGAGTTCCTACGATCTGGTTGTCATCGGAGCGGGGCCGGGTGGTTATGTCAGTGCCATTTACGGGACAAAGCATGGCCTGAAAACGGCGCTGATAGAAAAGGATGAACGTCTGGGCGGTACTTGCCTCAACGTAGGGTGCATTCCCACTAAGACTTTGATTGAAACGGCTGTTCTCATGAGAAAAATAGGGCACGCGAAGGATTTTGGTGTCACGGTCCCGGATTTTCAACTGGATACCGGGAAACTTTTCAAACGAAAAGACCGGGTGGTAAACCGCCTGACGAAGGGAATCGCGTTCCTGATGGAAGAAAATGGCATCGACGTATTTCATGGGGCGGGAGCGTTTACGGACAGAGAAACGGTGACGGTGAATGGCGAAACCCCCTTGAAATTTAAGAATTGTATTATTGCCACCGGATCGGTTTCGGCAAATCTGCCCCAGATGCAGGCAGATGGAGTATGGATTCTCAACAGCACGGGACTGCTTGCTCTGGACAAACTTCCGGAATCCCTTGTGGTGATTGGCGGCGGAGTGATCGGTGTGGAATTTGCCTCGGTATTCAGTACTTTCGGTATCTCAGTTACGGTTCTGGAGATGATGGACCAGCTGATTCCGGGAATGGACAAAGACGTGGCGGAAGAGCTTCATACAGCATTGAAGAAAATGAAAGTGAAAGTCCATTTGGGAGCGAAGGTTACCGGAGCGGCGGGTGGCGTGGTAACCTTCGAGAAAGACGAAGAATCCCATGAAGTACCTGCGGGCAAAGTCCTGCTCTCAGTGGGACGGAAACCCAATACGGACGGTTTGAATCTGGACGCACTGGGCATTGGAACTGAGCGGGGACACATCCCGGTGAATGAAAATCAGGAAACAACAGTTCCCCATGTATATGCGGTTGGAGATGTAATTGACACGCCCAAACTTGCCCACCTTGCGTCAAGAGAAGGATTGAAAGCAATTCATCATATATTGGGAATCAAGGATGAAGAAGATATTGTGACACCCTGCCCGGCGGTGGTGTATTCCTATCCGGAAATTGCTTCGGTAGGATTGACAACGGAGCTGGCTGAGAAACGAGGATTGGAATCGCAGTCTGTTCTATTTCCTTTGACGGCAAACAGCAAGGCCTATGTGGAAGGGATCAAATCGGGATTTGTGAAGGTGGTTTCCGAGAAAGGGACCGGCAGGGTGCTGGGTGTCCACATCATTGGCGGGAAAGCGTCTGAAATGATTGGAGAAGCGACGCTGGCAGTCAGGGAGGGAAAAAGCGTGGAAGAGATGGGTCGTATGGTCCATCCCCATCCCACAGTCAGTGAATCCCTGATGGAGGCTTTCCACATGGCGGCCGGTATTTCTATCCATATTTAAATATCAGGATTTATTGCGGGGAAAATCAGTTTACAGGCTGGTCATCAGGGCTGGCTGTGCTATAATCCCTTCTGCATAAATCATGAAGGGAGGCTCCATGAGTCCGGACACGAAAGACATTCCCATTGTAAAGAAAAACTGGATTAAGAAGCCGACATGGCGCAACATAACGCTGCTGATCATTGTTTTTTTGCTCTATTATTTTGCCAAACCCACGCTCTTGACTTTTCTCATCGGAGGGTTACTGGTTATTTCGGGCGAATTAATTCGTCTCTGGGCTGCCGGATACCTGATGAAAAACCTTGAACTGGTGGTGGCGGGCCCCTATGCGTTCATTCGAGATCCCCTCTATCTGGGGTCTCTTCTTATATTTACGGGTTTGTCTGTGGCGGCCCGGAGCTGGATCCTTCTGGTTGTTGTGCTGCTGGGCTTCTTTGGGTTCTATCTCCCCCACAAGATAAAAGTGGAAACTACAAGGCTGAAGGAACTGTTCGGGGCCCCTTACGAGGATTATCTTTCGAAAGTACGCAGTATCATTCCCCGAGCAACTCCTTATCCCAACAGTGGGGATGAGTGGGAATTTAGACAGATTTTCCATAATTCTGAACATGCCACAGGACTTGTGGTCGTTCTGGCATGGCTGATTTTCGCACTATACCTCAGATGAATGGTATCAACATTGCCTGCGGGCGAAAACGGAGGAAAAACACTTCAATGAGAAAATTAATTCCGGTAGTATTACTATTTGTGCCTGTCCTCTTTTCCGGATGCTATCATTCCACAGGAATTCAAGCGCCGGCCAGCGTTATTTCCCGTGTGGATGACAACAATGCAAATGATTTCATCGGAGACAGCCCGAAAACCATGGCATCTGGTGGCGATTTCTACCTCAGCAACAACAAGTTCGACATCGTTATAGACGGTGGGACAGTGGGGGAAAGAAAACAGAATTTTCTGGCCCCGACCGGCGGTTCCATCATTGACATTACCAATATCATTGTAGACAGCCTGGGCAACCGGATCAGCTATAACAACGATAATGTCAATCAGATTTTTCAGGTTGCAAATGGCAATCTCGGGACGCCAGTAGCGTATACGTCTATCAAGGTCGAAACATTGACTGAAGATATTTCGTCTCTGAAACTGACCGGGTATGTGATGGACAGGGATGGGAGTCTCCAGGCCGCTGGTGTCACGGTTGATCCGGATACAAAGCTGGCAATGGGGCTTCAGGTTGAAACGGTTTATACGATTCAACGAAATGATGAGGATTTTACCATCACCACCACAGTCTCCAACAGTGGCTCCACGACAGCACCAATTCGAACTGTGGGTGACTACGTGTTTCTTGGCGGGAATAACCTGAAACCCTACATTGGCGCTCCGGGCCTTGGATATTGTCCCGCTGAGGGCGTATCGACTCCTGTGTATGTTCCATTTGCCTCATTTGCGGTGCATTCTGCCCCTTATGATTCTCTGGCGATTTATTCACCGGATGATGGTGTGGTTGAGGTGACCTTTGATGGTGGCAATCGGGCGTATATGCGATCAGGCGGGCAATTCCTGACCGTCAGCAAACCGTCTCATGCCGGAGACACACTGGCAGCAGGCGAATCAGTGACTTTTGTTCGTCATATTGTTTCCAAGAATTCAAATACTCAGTATTCGGGAGCCTTTTACGCAATTGACAAGCTTCAGAATGCGCCTGAGAACCCCCGTAACCTCTTCAGCGAGCTTGGTGGTATTAGCGGGCTTATATACAATACTGCCAATTCCACCGGACTCATTGTTACTGCCGAACAGTTGGTACCGGGTTCATACTTTGACGGGACAAATATTACAGCTTCTCCCATCCCGGTTCCCTATGCGGCTACCCGTACCTTCAATTCAGGTTCTTTTTCTCTGAAGGTACCACCAGGCCGTTATCAGATCAGTATCCGGGGTAATGGGATCGGAAATTATCTGTTCAGCCAATACCAGGTTGTTGACCCTGGTGATCCGAATGTCGAAGGAGATGAGACGATTACATCTTATGCCATTGATGTGTCACCCGCGAAAACAACCTCGGTCGGCAACGTCGTAATTCAGCAGGTGGATTCAGGCAGCATTGAGACATTTACAAGAGATGCAGACGGCAACCTGATACCGGCTCGGGTCACCGTGGTGCAGGATGATCCCAATGGCCAGGTCTATTTCGGGGACGAGGAAGAAGGCGAGAAGGGTTCATTGAACCACTATTTCCTCTACCACGGAGACAGAAATATCCATTTCTTAAGCGGAAGTCATGATCTCCTGTTTTCTCACGGACCCCTGTATGCTTTGAATGAGGAAACCGCTTCTGTTTCCTCCACTACGGACGATTCCGGCAACACAACCATTGTCACAACTCCGGAAACCCTTGATGTGACGATGGAAAGGGTTGTAGATCCGGGGCCCTATCTTTCATGCGATCCGGTTGTCAAGACATCTGGAAGCTACAACTGTGCTGTATCCAGAACGAACCGGATGATGACAGTTTTGCCGGAGGGATTGGATGTTATTTTTGCGGCGGACATTGACCTGGTAGCCAATTATGAAAAATATGCAGATGATTTGCAACTCAAATACCAGATTGAAACAGGCGACAAAATTACCATAGACTCCAACAGTGTTCACGTGATTTCAGGCGCAACGGTCAAGAACTTCCTTCCGGATTCTCTTCTTCCAAAGGGGTTCGGTGAATTTACATTGTTTCCGATCAAATGGAAGAAAGGAGAGAAGGGGTTCGGTGTGGGTGAAACCGGGAAGCGTCATTTTGCAACGGTCCTGGATAATATCCAAAACCGTGAGGACAAAGAGGTCCATGCCATCTTAACGAATCCAAGAGCGAATAACCCGCTGCCCAACGGTATTGTATCCGGTTTGTTCACGTCGATGAATATGCCGGTCCCGGCAACCTTCAGCGATCCGTATTTCAGCAAGACGTCCGAGCTGGGTACCGGAACGACCAACGGTGATTTTGGCATGATGGAGGTCCTCTCTGGAAATGACTACGGTCGCTATCTGATGGTTCGGGAAGACTGGTTCAATATCCTCCGGGAGGGCCGTGCCCTTATCGGGTGTGGTGGGAGCGGTTATCTGGTGAATGCCCCTGAATTTGTTGGCAGTCCCCGGACCTGGGTTCATTACGGAACAGATTCTTACAATGAGGATACTTTCATTCAGGAATTTTCCGCCGGTCATAGTTTTGTCTCAACTGGCCCTTTCCTGGATGTGACATCGGGGGACAAATTTCCGGGAGACACTGTGGCTGCCAGCGGAGGAGAAGTAACCCTGAATATTAAGGTGCAGGCACCGGATTGGATTCCGGTGAACGAGCTCAGGATTGTCGTGGATGGCGTGGTTGTGCAGACAATGGATTTGTCCACGGTGACCGGTGTGACGAGATATTCAGGAGCCGTACAGGTTCAGGTACCGTCCGTAGACAGCTACGTTGTGGTGGAATGCGGGGCGTCACTGGCAGATATCGCAGCTGGTTCACTCCCGGGTGGTAATTTCTCAATTGTATATCCGAATACCCAGCCCATTGCTTTCACCAATCCGTTCTTTGTGGACGGAGATGGAGATGGGAGTTGGCACTAAAAGTTAAGTTTGTTATTTGCCTGCATTCCCATCAACCGGTGGGAAACCTTGATTTTGTCTTTGAAGATGTATACCGCCGGAGCTATGCTCCTTTCTTGAATGTTTTTGAGAATATGCCGGAAATACCGGTTTCCCTGCATTACAGTGGGCCGCTACTGGAATGGCTGGATGAACACCATCCGGATTATCTGGAGAAAATCGCAGCAATGGTGGATCGCGGGCAGGCGGAAATGGTCGGGGGCGCCTTTTACGAACCGATTCTCACTCTACTACCCACGAAGGATCGCGTTGCCCAGATTCAGTTGATGCAGCAGTACCTTCTGAACCGGTTCCAGGCAGACAGCAGTGGCTTCTGGCTGGCTGAGCGAGTATGGGAACAGAGCCTCGTGGAAGGTCTTGCAGACGCAGGAGTGCGCTACACTCTGGTGGATCATACTCATTTCAACTACGGTGGGTTTGAGGGTGTTCCAGGTGGATATTATACCGCGGAAGACAGGGGAAAGGCGGTGACTCTTTTCCCCATTAATGAAAACCTCCGTTACCTGATTCCCTTTTCAGAGCCGGAAAAAGTGCTTGCCTATCTGAAGACCTTTCTCAGCAAACCCGACGAGGAAGCGATAGTGGTGTACGCAGACGATGGGGAAAAATTCGGCAGCTGGCCCGGTACCTTCGATCTGATCTACAAGGAAAAATGGCTGCGGCGATTTCTGGATCTCGCAATGGTCAATGGAGACTGGTTGGAACTGACTTCCATGGAAAACATCCTCAGGGAAAATCAATCCAGTGGACTGGCATATCTTCCGGACGCGTCTTACCGGGAAATGATGGAATGGGCGCTGGAACCGGATCAGCAGGCGAGTCTGGACAAACTCTACGAGGACTTTGGGGATAGTCCAGTGCAACAGGCGTTCATCAGAGGCGGTTCTTACCGTAATTTCAGGAAGAAATATCCTGAGAGTTTTCTCATGTATGCCCGAATGCTGTCCTTGTCAAGGAAGGCGAATACGGAAGAATCCCGAACCTTTCTCCACCGCTCCCAGTGCAATTGCGCCTATTGGCACGGGGTTTTTGGCGGCATTTACCTGCCTCATCTTCGAAACGCTGTGTTTGAGAATATCATTGCAGGGGAGAAAGTGTTGAATGAACTGCCAGGCATCACGGCAACGGACCTGGACCTGGACGGAAGAGATGAATGGATTGCAAACACCGATGATATGAAACTGATTTTTGACCCGGATCGGGGGGGTCGTCTTGTAAGCTGGGATCTTAAGAAGCAGCTCACGAATATTCAGTCCACGTTCACCAGAAGGCCGGAATACTACCATCGATACGTCATGGAAGGAAGCGGGAAGGGTTCTGAAATGACCGGTGTGCACGATGTCCCGGTATTGAAGGAACCGGACCTGAAAAAGGATCTAGTATACGACAGCTATCAGCGCTTGTCCCTACTGGAGCATAGACTTAAACAGGTTCCCTCACCGGATGAAATTCGTATCCTGGAATTTCCGGTGGACCTGTCGTTTGTAAGGCGCCCCATGGCTCTCACCGCCTCCGTCAATGCGCTGGCCATGGTCGACCAACAATTTGGTGTTAACAAAAGCATAGAGTTAGAAGGCAATACACTTTCTGTTGAGATCAAGTGTGAACAGAAAAGCGAATTTCCCCTTCTCGCAATGGAATGGAATCTCTTTACACTGTCACCGGACGCATCGGATAAGGGTTTTTTCGCGAATGAAAAATTCATTGGCCACGCCGGAACAGAAAGCGCTTTGAAAGCAGACAACCTCCAGTTCAGGGACGAATATCGTGGCTTTTCTATTACGTTTCAGTTTTCTGAAGGAGTGGAAATCCGTCTCGCGCCACTTTACACTGTTAACTTGAGTGAATCCGGTATTGAGCGGGTGTTCCAGAATTCCACAGTTTTCTTTGTTGCACCAATGCCATTTGACCGTCCTCTGAGAATTCAGGTACAATACAACCAATTGATCTCCTGACAGGAGGGGCCATGTACAAAAGCATTGCCATGCTGCTGGCGGGTGGCGAAGGGAAGAGATTGAACCCGCTGACCCTTGACCGTGCCAAGCCTGCCGTACCTTTTGGCGGTCGCTATAGAATTATTGACATTGTATTGAGTAACTTCGTGAACTCAGATATCACACGGATAAACGTGTTGACTCAGTTCAAGGCAGATTCTTTGATCAAACATATCAGCCGGAGCTGGGTATTGGAAAGCCGATTTGGCCGCTATATTGATATTATCCCCGCACAGATGCGGGTTTCCAAGGAATGGTACCTGGGGAGTGCGGATGCGGTATACCAGAATCTGAACTTAATTGAAGATGAGGAACCGGATTATGTCTACGTGTTCGGCTCCGATCACATTTACAAGATGGATGTGGGCCAGATGCTCAATTTTCATCGGCGAAAACGGGCGGACCTGACCATTTCTGCAGTACCGGTGCCCATCGAAACTGCCAACCGCTTCGGTATCATCGAAGTGGATAGGGATATGCGTGTGATCGGCTTTCAGGAAAAGCCAGAGACTCCGAAGCCCATTCCCGGGCGCCCTGGAAAAGCACTGGCATCTATGGGAAACTATATTTTCAGTACTGCCCCACTGGTGGAAATGGTGACAAAAGATGCGACTGATCCGGATTCTATCCATGATTTTGGCAAGAACATCATTCCCGCCATGGTGGCCAGTCATCATAAGGTTTTTGCCTACGATTTCAAGAAAAACAGAGTTCCGGGGCAGAACCCCAAATCCAGGGGCTACTGGGTGGACGTGGGTACCATTGATGCCTACTGGGGTGCATCCATGGACCTTGTTTCGGTATCCCCGACCTTGAACCTGTACAACAAGAAATGGCCGATTTTCTCCCTGAATCACGACAATCCACCTGCAAAATTTGTATTTGCCAATGAGAAAAAGAAACGCATCGGGGTGGCGATGGATTCACTTGTTTCAGAGGGCTGCATCGTGTCCGGCGGCTTTGTGAACCATTCCATCCTGTTCCCCGGTGCCAGAATTAACAGCTATGCCAACCTGAATCACTGCATTCTGTTCAACAACGTTATCGTGGGCCGTTATTCCCGGCTTCGAAATATTATCTGCGATAAAAACGTGCGGATTCCAGAGCGAAGCATCATTGGATACGACCTTGAAAAAGACAGGGAAAGATTTACAGTCACAGAAAAAGGAATTGTAGTGATTCCCAAGGGCTATCAGTTTGAATAAGGGACGCGGAGCCTGATGGCTAAAAAAACCATCTGTTTCATGTTCCATATGCATCAGCCCTATTACCGGAACCTGGAAACCGGTGAGTTTGAAATGCCCTGGGTGCGCCTTCATGCGCTGAAGGGTTACACAGACATTCCGGCCATTGCGGCCCGGGTTCCCGACGTGCGAATCACCATCAATATGGTCCCGTCCCTGACAGAGCAACTGATGGCCTACGACCAGGGAGATGCCAATGACCAGTGGCTCGTGCTGTCCCGGAAACCGGTTTTTGCGCTGACGGAGAATGAACGTCTCTTTATTATGGACAATTTTTTCTCTGTGAATAAGAAGGTGCACATGAAGGCAGGCAGCCGGTACCGGGAACTCTTGATGAAGCGTTCTTCAGCTTCGTCCCGTGAGGTGTTATTAAGCCGTTTGCCCCTTTTCAATGATCGGGATATTCAGGATCTGCAGGCATTATTCAACCTGAGCTGGTTTGGGTTCACCGCATTTCATGAATACCCGGAACTGAAGGACCTGAAGGAAAAGGGCCGATCTTTTACCCGGGAAGAAATCGACCGGATTCTGGAGATTCAGAAAGAACTGCTGGCTCAGGTCCTGCCCCGTTGCCGGCGCCGGATGCAAGACGGAAATGTGGAATTTTCTGTTTCTCCATACTACCATCCGATTCTTCCACTCCTGATAAATACAGACATTGCCCGGCGGGCCATGCCAGAAGCAAAACTTCCGCCCTCTTTTTCAGCATCTGCTGACGCAAAATACCAGATAAATGCGGGAGTTCAGTCTGCTGCAGAGCTTTTCGGGACCCCACCGACCGGCATGTGGCCGTCGGAAGGATCTGTGTCTCCCGAGGTGCTGGATATCATCGCGGCATCCGGAATCCGCTGGGCGGCCAGTGATGAGGAAGTTCTCAAAAAATCCGGATTCGAAGCCCGTCACCGCCAGGGATATCTTTACCATCCCTATCAGTTTGAAACAGCCTCTGGCCCGTTGACCTGTATTTTTCGGGACCGGATCCTCTCTGACATGATGGGGTTCAGTCTCTATGACATGACCCCGGAAGCGGCGGTTGACCAGTTCCTGACCGAGCTCGACAGCATTGATGCTTACCATCGGGAGAACCGGCAAGAATTGCTTGTACCGGTGATTCTCGACGGGGAAAACCCATGGGAAAACTACGAACAGAGCGGAGAACCATTCCTGCTTCAGTTGTTTGAAGCATTGTCCGAGAGAGAGGACGTTACTGTGGATACCGTCAGCAACGCATTGGCCCGAATTCCGGCATTGCCGTCTCCTGGACCGATTCATTCCGGCTCCTGGATTAACAGCAACTACAGAATCTGGATTGGCCACAGGGAGACCAACACTGCATGGACCTACCTGGCCCGTACTCGACGGTTCCTGGTGGAAAAAACCGGAATCCTTACCCCGCCGGGGAAGGAAGGCACTGATCCTGCCGTCCGGGAAGCATGGGAATCTCTGATGATTGCCGAGGGTAGTGACTGGTTCTGGTGGTATGGTGATGACTTTGAAAGCTATGATCAGGGTCGATTTGACCGTCTCTTTCTGGCACATCTTGCCAACGTGTACAACAAATTGGGTGAGGCGCCGCCTCAATTCCTTACGGCGCCAATCCGGGCCACTACCTTCAGAGGGCGGTTAATCTTCCCCGGCCGTGCTATCCACCCGGAGATTACCGGGAAGCCGGACGGCTTCTTCCAGTGGCGAAATGCCGGGGCATTTTTGAACAGTATCCGGGGCAGCGCCATGTTCACAGGGGAATCCCCTGTGCGCCGAATATTGTTCGGTCAGGACGAAGAATTCCTTTTTGTCCGCTTATTGACTTCGGCAGATTTTCAACCGGTGTTGGGCAAGGTGTTATTTCAGGACGAAATCGGCTATAAGGTTGAAGTGAAGCCGGGTGTTGCGGACGTGCCGGTTCAGCAGTGCCTTGATTCCGGAGAATGCGAGCCAACCGGGGAACTGGCCAGGGTGGCATTGGCAGAAACCCTGGATGTGCGATTCCCCGCGAAAATATTGAAGCTCACCCCCGGCGAAACCGTCCACCTCAGTGCCTCTGTTCAGGGTAAGGATGGCAAATGGATCCATGTCCCCGATTTCGGCGCCATTGATACCGGAATGACCTATCCCTTTGACCGCTCCGCTTTCTGGACAATCTGATATATCGAAAAGGGATAGTGGGAACTGGTAATATCTCTCAATTCCTGATTTCTCTTCTTATCCGGTCAGAATGCCCGTTCACCCATCACAGTGCCGGAGGGACGCCATCACTCATCACTTCTTGAAATCACAGTCCCGTCGGTAATGTTACAAATTCGGCAGGTACATCAAATTTTTCCTGAAGAAGCTCTTTCAGAGTTAGAAGGGCAGTTTTCTCTGTCTCATAGTGGCCGCAAAATGCCACATTCAGTCCCATTTCCTTAGCCGGATTAAAAGCGGTATGATCGGTTTCCCCGGTGATAAACAGATCCAGCCCGAGGCGAGCTGCCTCGTCCAGAATATCAGGAGTGGCCGCATCGCCGGAAACCACACCGACAGTGGAGATTATATCTTTTCCGAAGGAAAGAAGATGGATGCCTTTCCCGAATTTCGCTTCGAGGCGGGAACGGACTTCGGACATGGGAAGCGGGTTTGTGAACCGTCCATGAAATCCGATGGGAATACCTTTGTATTGGCCAAAAGGAGAAAGATTGTCCAGTCCAAGATGTTTTGAAATAAGAATGTTATGGCCGATTTCTGGATTCGCGTCCATGGGAAGATGGACAGCAAAGAGAGACAATCCATTATTCAGCAGTGTCTGGTAGCGTCTCCCCCACATTGGAGAAATTGCGAAAGGGCTTCCCCAGAAAAAACCGTGGTGAACCACAATATAGTTCAGATTTTTTTCCAGTGCGGCATTAAACAGGTCCTGGCAGGCGTCAACACCGAGACAGATGCCGGTTACGTCATCCGTGCCGGTGACTTGAAGGCCGTTGAGGGATGAGTCATGGAATTTTTCCGGCTGAAATGTCTGCAGCAGGTAGTTGGTAATTTCATTTCGGTTGGCCATCAATGTACCTCCTGGAATTGTGTCAGGATTGATTGAAACACGCCCATCCCATCCGTATTTCCCACAATAGTTTCCATTGCCCGCTCCGGGTGGGGCATCATGCCCAATACATTCCCTTCCCGGTTGGTAATGCCGGCAATATTGTTCAGAGAGCCGTTGGGATTGGCCGTCTCGGTCACTTGCCCATTCCGGTCACAATAGCGGAATACCACCCGATTTCCACTTTCCAGTTCATCCAGCGTTTCCGTGTCGCAGAAATAATTCCCCTCTGCGTGGGCGATGGGGATCCGGATGGGTGTGTTTTTGTCCAGACACCTGGTGAAGGGCAGGTCGATATTTTCAGTTTTCAGGTAAACATCTTGGCAGATAAAGCTGAGGGAACGGTTGCGAAGGAGGGCGCCGGGCAGCATGCCGGTTTCTGTGAGTACCTGGAACCCATTGCATATTCCAAGCACCAGTCCGCCCGTTGCCGCAAAAGCTTTCACGCTCTCCATTGCGGGAGAAAAGGCGGCCATTGCGCCGCAGCGAAGATAATCCCCGTAGGAAAATCCCCCCGGCAGAATTACACAATCCGGCCTTTGCAAGTCTATGTCCCCATGCCAGATAAAAGTAGCTTCTTCTCCCAGTACATGGCGGATGCTGTGGTAAGCGTCGTAGTCGCAGTTGGAACCTGGAAATACCAGGATGGAAAACCGCATCTCAGTTGTCCTCTATTTGAACTTCGTAGTTTTCAATAACCGTGTTGGCCAGAAATTTGTCTGCCAGCTGCTCTGCCTGGCGCAATACAGTTTCACGATCGGGTTCATCTGTCTGGAATTCAATGATCTTTCCGAGACGGAACCCCTTGAATTTCTCATACCCCTGCTTGGCCGCTGTCTTTTCAATGGCCTTTCCCTGGGGATCCAGCACTCCTTTTTTCAATCGAACGATTACCCTGACTTTCATGTGTTCCCTCTTCCCGTTTGATAGGATATGAGTACCAGATTCCCTTGTTTCTGTCAAATATGATTGAGAAATGGTTGCTTGCGGGCAACGGAACGGGATACCGTGAATGGCATTGGACGGGAGCGAACACACAGTTGTCGTTCATTGTTTTTCATGAACCTGCGGGAAACCTGGCCCGTTCCCGGGTGGGTTAGAATGTCAGGCTGTTACTGGGCAATTGACAATTTTTTCCTGGCACGGATCAGGTGAGAGTGAAAAATCTGAAGGTTTTGATCTTTTGCCAGCTCTGCCAGTTTGACGGCTTTTGAATAGTTCAACAGTGCTTTATGGATATCCCCTGAGGCTTCCAACGCCTCTCCCAGTGAATCATACACATTGGCCGAATCAGGATGCAGGCCCACATTGTATTCGAATACCCGAATCGCTTTCTTCAAACTCGATTGCTGCAACAGGTTGTAGCCCAATTGGTTTATTGCAGCTTCAGATGGAACGATTGAAGTCCCGTAGCGCTTGTTGACGGCTGCAAAGTGTTGTTTCAAACCTTCCAGTCCCGGCTCTGCAAGGTTTTCTGTCAGCGGCCAGTCTCTGCACACGAATGAAAGTCCATCATAAAAGGATTTGAAGGGGATTGTGCCATGGGTCAGTTCCGGATACTCGCGGTATTTCCATTGAATTGAATGTGCGGAATCAAGTTTGAGCAGATCGGTGAGACGATTGAGACTTTTTGTGTACCCGGGCTCATTCCCGAGGGAAATGAACAATTGAAGTGAAGTTGGATAGGGCCGTTTCAGCAGTTTCTCCAGCTGGTCCAGGGTGTATTCGTTTTCATAGCCAACCGCCGGACTCATGGCGAGTATGTCGTCAAACAGGCCTGGACGCTGCGTCAGGACATGAACAGCAAACATTCCACAAAGGGAATGTCCGCTGAATATCCGGAACCTGGTTGTCCGGTACTCCCGATCAATGAAGGGGATCAATTCAGATTGCATAAAATCCAGAAACTTGTCCCCTCCCCCTGAATAAGTCCAGCCTTTTGTGGGAACGGGTGTGAAATCCCGATTTCGATTGGTATTGAGTACCGCCACCACAATTACGGAAGGCATACGCCCGGCCTTCGCCAGGAAATTGCATACGGACACGGCAGGGAGAAAACTTGTCCGGCCATCCATAACATACAGGACGGGGTGGGGGTTTCCAATTTCATAGTCAGGGGGCAGGGCTACAAATAGCGGCCGGTCCTCATCCAGTACCCGTGAGTGAATGATTCGGACATTTCCCAGTTTCAAAGGTGTGCCGTCCGTGATGCCGGCCGGCTTTGTCCCCTCTGCGACGGCGGGTGAGCAAATCAGACAAGTGATCCAGACAATGGTGAAAAGAAAATGTCTCATCGGAATCCTCCGTAGTCCAGTGTTGTAGATTGTACGCAATTTCATTCCATCATGTTTCTGAAATTGATTTTCGGGAGGGCAGAGTCAACGCTGAATCAGTACGATGACAATATCCAGAAGATTGATGCCGGTTGGGCCGGCATTGATAAGACCTCCGGTTGACTGAAAAAAATGATAGCTGTCATTTTGGGCTAGAAATTCTTCTGGAAAAAGCCCCATTTTCCGAGAGTTTATCCAGATTCGATGATCAACAACTGCTCCCGCCGCATCCGTAGAACCGTCCCGTCCGTCGCTTCCGGCAGCAAACAGAGTAATGGCCGGATTTCCCCGTACTTCTGCGAGTGCTGCAAGGGCCAGTTCCTGGCAACGACCGCCGTTCCCCTTCCCCTTCACAGTCACTGTCGTTTCGCCGCTGAACAGCAGTGCGAGCTTTTCCCCATCTTCAATTGATTCGGAGACAGTGAGTGCAAGTCTTGCAATCCAGTGGCCGACGTCTGCGGACTCCCCGTCCAGGTGATTGCTTACGATGCGAACCGGAACCTTTCGATTCTCAAGGGCTGCCCGCACGGCATTAAGCATTGTTCTATTGTCTGCCACAATTTCATGGGGAATGACAGGGGAGCGTGGCTCCGCTTCTTTTGGCCGATCTGAAATAAAAGTACGGACACTGGAAGGGAGTGCGGACCATAAACCATTATTTTGAAGGAGATCCGCGCAGTCGTTGTAATTTTGTTTGACCTGCCACAAAGGAGCCGAACCAATAACGGACAAGGGACTGTCAAGTACATCCGACATGACCAACACGAGGCCCTTTGCCCGGATCTGTCTTGAGAGACCGCCACCTTTCAATCGGGAAAGGTGAATTCGAACCATGTTGGTGGCTTCAATGGGAAGCCCTGCTTCAAGGAGCAGCCTGGTTACAATGGCAATATCAGAGATGGAAAGGGGGGGCTCAGGTACTTCCATGAGGGCGGAGCTTCCTCCCGAGAGGAGATAGACAAATCGATCAGATGGAAGGAGTGATTTCATTGCCCGAACCATTTCTATTCCGGCCCGATAGCTTCGTTCGGTGGGAATGGGATGATCCCCGGTAAAATGTCGCAGGGCCAGGTGAAGGGACGGGGACTCTTCCGGGGAGACGAGTGTGCCTCCCGCGATCCGGTTCCCCAGAGCCATGTGGAGGGAATTGACCATGGAAACGGCGGCTTTCCCACTGCCGAACACGTGCAAAGGCTTGCTGCCGAGATCATGGCCCGCTATCCGTACGCATTTTTGTGATTCCTCAATAAGGGAAGGCAGCAGGATGTCCGGAGAACATGCTGACAGCGCTTCAAGGAACACTTCTTTCAACAAGAGTGCGTGTTCAGTGTTCATTGTACTTTCCTTTTTTAACGTACTGGTCCAGCGAACCCAGCGGGCAATGGGTGCAATCCGGAACCTGACGGTGACAGAAGTCTTTTCCAAGGTGTACCACTCCTGCATGAAATTCATTGTAGGCGGAAGTCTTCGCCGGAATGGACATCTCCACCATTTTTCTTACAGTTTCATATTCTGTGTGCGGTGACAAAATTCCATGACGGGAAAATATGCGTTTCGTGTATTCGTCCACAACGAAGATCCGGTGCCCGATAGCATAGAGAAGAATAGCATCCGCGGTTTCCTTTCCAATTCCCCAGACACTCAGCAGCAGAGTTCGGCCTTCGTCTGTTGTCTTTCCCGAAAGGCTTTGAAGTATCGTTTCGTGTCCATTCTGACAGACCGTTTTGGCCAGTGCCTTGAGCTTCTTTGCCTTCTGGTTAAAGTAGCCGGAGGGACGTATGGTCTCTGCAAGGTCGCTGAGGTTTGCAGACAAAATGGCAGGAAAGGATAGGAGTCCGAGATTCTTCATCCTCACAATTGCTTTTTCAGCGTTGCTCCAGGATGTATTCTGGGTGAGAACAGCGCCGATGGCAATTTCATCCGGGCTGTCACCGGGCCACCAGTCCAGTGCTCCATAGTAGTTTTGCAGGATTTGTCTGATGTTTTCAATCTGTGGGATCAATTCCATTTTCACTTGATTGGCTTTCATTTTCATACTTTTCGAAGCTTACCCGGTTTCGCCCACCTTCTTTTGCCCGGTACAACTGGACATCGGCCCGCTTCACAAGGTTGGACAGCGTGTCTCCCTTTTCCATTTCCGCTACGCCGCAGCTTATTGTGACCGGTATTGGTACGCCGGAGGGGCGGAAGGTGTGAAAGGAAATTTGATTGCGGAGTCGTTCTGCCAGTTTTACTGCACCGCTCAAGCCCGTATGGGGAAGGATCAGGAGAAACTCTTCTCCGCCGTAACGAATGGGAAGGTCCACATCCCGGACAATCTTCCGGATCATGTGACCGATCTCTTCCAGAATGGAATCTCCAACGGGATGGCCGTGGGTATCGTTTATGCTTTTGAAGTGGTCAATGTCCATCATGATACCGGACAGGGAATAGTCATACCGCACAGCTTTCTGTATTTCCTTGACTCCTTCCGCAGTCATGTAATACCGATTGTACAATCCGGTGAGCATGTCCAGAACGGCGCGGCGGTAATACTGTTCGCGTTCCTTTTCAACCGTAAGGAAGGCTTCTTCACGCTTTGAAATTACACCGAGCAGAGGTCTCAGTTCGTCCAGGAAGGGGCAGATGATGCCCGTGTCTGAACCGGATTTCATAATTACAGCCGCAATGCCGTTGGGAGGTGATCCGTGGGAGGCAAGTGGTACCAGGCAGACATTTCGGTTTTCCGGTAACGCAAGACCCGGGAGTTTGTCCGTAATCACAGACATGATTTCCCGATCCCGAAACAACTGGGCAAATAGATCTGTTTTTCGCAATGTATCCACTTGGATTTCCAGGGATTTTTCAACGTCACTTCCTGCACCGCCAACGCGAAAAACCACTTCCGCTTTGTCCCAGACATAGAAAAAAAGGGACTCTACCGGTGAGATAGCTGTTAGAAATTCCAGGGTTTTATCCAGTGTATCCAGAAGCCGGACACCACTCAGGAGCGAGTCCATCAAGTTTCGATAGAGGCTGTTGAGTCTGGAAAGCCCATGGATGCTGTCCTGGTAGCCCGGTATCAGGAAAATACCGCAGTCCATTTCTTTCAAGGCGGCCATCAATGGCCTGACCAGTTCTTCCAGAATGATGGAGCCGTGCTGAGGTGCAATCATTCGGATTGGAAATCTATCCAGTTGTTTCAGTCCGTGATTCAGGATTTCCCGACTTGGCATGTAATGCTCGTGAAAAGGGCGCATCTGTTCCAGATAGGATTCATCCCTTGCGTAAAGCTGAAAGTCTTCTGTGAAGGCTCCGAAAATGTCGGATGAAAACAGTATACCGGATACTTTGTCAAACGTGCAGATTGAACCTGGAAAATGCAGGTAAGGGGTGAGTGCGAATTGAAGCAGTCGGCCACCGGTCAATTCCAGTTTCCAGTCATGATCTTCCGGGCGATAAAAGGACAGTCCCCAGTCATAGTGAACAAGCAGTGCTTCGGTGCGCCAGTGGCAGACTATGGCTCGGTCCGGACGGGGAGCTTCCCTGATCAGGAAGTCCACCGCCCCGGTGATATCCGGGTCCTGATGATGACAAACCAGATACTTGATGGATTCAAGGGGGATGTGTTCCTGGATCTTTTTCCTGGTTCCAGGCCAGGTGATCCGGGAACCAGGGTCTATCAGGACAGAATCTTCCCCGTTCACAATCAGATAGACGTGACACTGGAATTGATCATCGGGGATCTCATTTCCCACCCAGTATATATTTTCTGCAATTTTCACGGATTTTGATGTGTCTGATTTCATGGAGCGTTCCCCTTTGCTCTTTTCTCTGGAAACAACCGTCTGGGCAGTTCGGTTCCCGCCTCGCCTTGAATGAACGTATCAAACAGGTCGACGTTTGCAGGCGCATCCTTATTCACGCATGCGGTTCGTTTTCCCAGCCTGTTGGCATAGTGGGCCAGTCCCGCTGCCGGATAAACCGTACCGGAAGTACCAATGACAATGAAAATATCGCAATCCCTGATCGCGGATTCAATGTTTTCCATATCACCGGGGAACAGTGATTCGCCGAACCAGACAATGTGGGGGCGAAGAAGACCTTTTTGTGGACAGTCATGGTGGGGGGGTAATTCCCAGTCGACGCTTTCATCCTGGAAAACTTCTCCGCAGGCTGTGCAGCGGCTGATCAACAGAGAACCATGCATTTCAATTACGTTTCGAGAACCGGCCCGTGTATGGAGGCCGTCTACATTCTGGGTGGCAAGCAGGAATTCACCGCCACCTTCGGTGACCCATTTCTCCAGTGCAGAGACTGCCAGGTGTCCCGCATTGGGTTGGCAGCCAAGTGCCTGTTTCCGGCGCTGGAGATAAAAATTCCACACCATAACCGGGTCCCGTCGAAACGCGATGGGGGAAGCGACGTCCTCAATCCGATGGTTTTCCCACAGGCCATTGGCACCGCGGAAAGTCTGAATTCCGGATTCCGCTGAAATCCCCGAGCCGGTCATTACAACCACCTTTTTTTCCGGAGTATCGACAATCCAATTCATCTACTTTTCCCCCCTGGGTGGGCAAATGCAATATAAACCACTTGTGCTGGAATAATTATAGAGCCCCATTCCCCCCATTGCAAGTTCACGTCGCGTTGCGCCGAATATTAAATCTTAAATGTCAGGTGTCCGGCACTGTGATGGGTGACGGGCCTTGGAAAAAGACAGGGTTGAACCCGCACTGCCTGCTTCAGTAGGCAGACGGGTTCGCACACCCTCATCTATTTCCTGCCTTTTCATCGCCTTCGAATGGGGTATAATCTGACCATGCTGGAACTGATCATCAAGCCCCGTTGTATTCATTGCAAGTCAAAGAAGGATATCCGTTTCGGAATGTGCCCGGACTGTCTGAACGCAGTACAACAGTATTCAGCTTCGTCCCGATGTCGAAACTGCGGACTGATAATCAGAGGGGAGGGCACCATATGCCAGCGTTGTCTGGAGGGAAAGGATATCTTTGACCAGGCTTTTTTTCTGTTCCCTTACGAAAAAGAGGGACGAACCCTGATTCATCACATCAAATTTCGGGACAGGCTGGAATGGCTGAGCATACTGAACTACGCAGAAATTGTGTGGCGACCGGTGCTGGAAAACTGGAGCGCTGATGCGGTGGCATGGATCCCCTCTTCCCTGCATACCCGGTGGGAACGCGGTTACAATGTTTCCAGGGAAATGGCGAACATGGTGGCGAAAACATTGGATATCCCCTGTCTTCCGCTATTGAAGAGGGCAAAGCTCTTCAAGCGCCGCTTGTCTGCTACGCGTACTCCCGGAGAGCGAAAGCAGGTGATCCGGCAGTTTTTGAAAGGCCCGGAGACCGTCTCTGAAGGGATTTACCACATTTTGATTGTGGACGATGTGTTTACGACCGGTGCTACGGTCAACCGTGCTGCGAAATTGTTGAAACAGGCAGGCGGCGTAGTGAAGGTTTCTGTGTTTACCCTTGCAAGGGTTTGTGAGTAGCCGGCCTGTTGTGGTACAGTCTGGCAATGGGAGAGAAACTGAATGAATAAACAGGACATGGACAGGCTGAACCGGTTGGGGTGGCAGCGGTATCAAATTGTTATGCAGCCCAATCTGGAGAAAAATGCACATGTCGGACGGGTGACTGCTGAGAGCAAGCGATATTATTTTCTGTCGGACGGCCACAATGAATATCTGGCTGAAATTTCCGGGAAGTTGCTCCACAGAACGGTTGGGCTGGAAGATTTCCCCGCGGTGGGGGACTGGGTACTGTTCCAGACACCGGAATCCAGAGACCGGGCGGCCATCCATCGGATTCTGCCTCGCCATTCCACATTGAAAAGAAGGGCAGTCCGATCCACAGAGGAGTCTCAGGTCATCGGGGCAAACCTGGATACCGTTTTCATTGTCCATTCGGTTGACGAAAACTTCACATCCAGCAAACTGGAGCGCTTTCTTGCCATTGTTCATGAGAGCGGTGCTGTTCCGGTTGTCGTGCTTTCCAAGATGGACCTGATGCTGGAAAATCGGGAGGCGGTATACCGGGAAGTGCTGGCAATGACTTCCGGTGTGTCCATCGTGATGCTGAGCGCCATAACCGGTGAGGGAGTGGACGGCTTGCTCCAGCATCTTGAGCCGGGTTTGACCTGTTGCCTCATTGGTCCGTCCGGTGCCGGTAAATCTACGCTGTTAAACTTTCTTGCCGGAAGCGAAGTGGCACGGACTGCCAATGTCCGGGAATTTGATATGAAAGGTCGCCATACCACCACAAAGCGGGAACTTTTTGTGTTGAAGAATGGACAGATTCTCATTGATACTCCGGGAATTCGGGAGGTAGGGCTGGTGGTGGGAGAAGATGCCTTGGCTTCAGTGTTTCCGAATGTGGTTGCAATAGCGGAATATTGCCGGTTTCGAAATTGCACACACAACCACGAACCCGGTTGCGCCGTGCTGGCCGCAATCTCATCCGGTGAGCTGGATGCCGACAGAGTAGCTCGTTACCTGAAGCTGAAGGCAGAGGTGACGGAACGGGAAGATGGTAGTCCGAAGGATAAGAAAATCGCGAAAAAGCGCCACGCGAAGCGCATTCACAAGTCATTTGGAAAATCTCCCCGAAAAGA
>CAZRHT010000006.1:53063-67876 GCA_964599895.1 uncultured Holophagae bacterium | reverse complement strand
CCGAACGGCTCTCATGCTCGCATGAAAGAGTGGTTCGGTGACGGTGGCAGGAGTGGCACGAAGTGCTACGGGGTCGAATCAAAAGTAAAGGATGATAAAAGGTTCCGGACTTGACACAATCAGGGAATTGACTCCTCCCGGACTTTGCGTGCTTTGCGCCTTCGCGGGAGGATATCTCTTTCTTTCTGTCCTTTGTGCCTCCGTGACTTTGTGTTAATTCCCTTTCCGCTCTTCCCCCTCGTCCCCTCTCTGCGGTCTCTGCGGTAAATCTCTCCTGGAGCATGAAACGCGACGGGGCCGAAGCTGGATTCAATCTTCTTCCTTTGCACTCCGTTTCAAAAGGCGGTAGAGCCAGATCCCAAGCACTCCAACAATCATCAACACAAGGAGGCGCAAAGCGACGCGGGAGAATTCCGGGGTCCATGGCTTTTTTGCCTGCTGGAAGGCGGTATTCTTCACCGGGGACTCCGGTTTTATTGTGGTGGCGTTGTGTTGTTCCCAATTGTCCTGGCGGATAAAACGCGACACGTCAAAATGAGATTTTGCTACTTTGGGATTGCCATAGCAGAGGGTAGCATTGTCTATGGGCCCCGCTTCCGGAACGAGAAAAAGGTTTCTTCTGATCCAGCTCAATTGCAGAGCGGTGATGGTAAGTGGTGCGTTGTCGCCGTTAAAGATGATGAGTTTGTAGTTGCCGGTGTCGGAGGGCCTGGCCGACAGCCGAAGTTGTTGTTCCGTCCGGGTACCCAGTGAAAATTTGTAGAAAGTTCCCCGTCCCAGTGAGACATCGTGACGATCCAGTGTTATCCGTTCACCTGTCAGGGAGGCAGTGCGATAGAAGGCGGGGGTCGTGGTTGTAATGACCACGCTGGAAATAGGAATTCCCGTTGAGAAGGTAAGCACAGTGTTGCCTTTGGAATCGATTCTGGAGGAGAAGTTCTTCAGTTCCAGGGTATCTGTGGTATCGGTTATGGTGTTCTTGGCCCTGGTGGAAGCTGTGACAGCATCAATCCGAAACGGGAGAGCTGATTTGCCCGTACTGGAAAATTCCAGTCCCTTGTAGTTCAGCTGGATGGCTTCGTTTTTCGGAGGAAGCTCGGCGTCTTTCAATTCAATCCGAAACCATTGGCATTTTACCGCTTCAAAGGAAACGGATACTTTGCGCAAGTCTACATTTCGACTGAAGTCAAAGATGCTTTCATTGACAAGGGGTGTCCAGGAATTCCGGTCATTGCTGGTGCTGACGGAAATAGATTTTTTGAAGTCGCGGTTGGGGGTGGAGAAGTAAAGCATTCGAACCGGTTCAGCAGTTGACGGGACTTCCAGTATCATGGTGGTGGTACCGTTTGCTGAGGAAAAGTCCCGAATGCTCAGCTTGTATTGGCTCCGGGCAATAGCGGGCCGATGCTCTTTCAAGATTGTGAACGGTACCAGGCTTTCTTCCGGGGAAAGTATTCGGATGTCCCGCTGGTCGATGGTGGTGTGGTCAAGGACTTCTCCCGGCAGTGGGACCTTGTAAATGTTCCCCGGCTTCAATGGCCCAGGAAGGTTTCTGGAGTATTGAAAGTTTTGCGCTTTCAATGGTTCCGCGGCAGGCGCCATGGAGTACAGAAGCAGAAGTGCGGGGAGGATAAGGTTAAGCCGTTTCATCTTGAACTCCGGTTGAACTGGTGTCTTCTTCCAGTAGCTTTTCCCTGAACCGGTGATAGAGCCAGGATGAACCGATGAGAAGCAGCCCCAGAACCATGAAGGACAGAATCCGGTAGGGCGTACTGAAATGGGAGATGTCCATGAAGAATACTTTGATGAGTGTAACGAGGAAGATGCCGATGGCTGTTTTGCGCATGGTGCTGTTTTGCTCCCGAAATCCCTGAATCATGAGGATAGAGGCGAAAATGGCCCAGAGTACAGAAATGGATGCAAAGCGGGCCCCCGGTGCGTACTGGTAGAAGAATGAGGCTGTTTCAATGGTCAGTACCAGGAAGAGAGAGCCACCAAAAAACCAGGAAAACAGTGCGCCCAGTTTATTCCATGTGACTCCCGCTGTCGCCCGCAGTTTCCTTCCTCCCCAGTAAAGGGAGCCAATAAGAGCGGCGCTGGTGAGGAGGCGTTCCAGCAGGTTTTGAGTATATGCCCCCTTGAAATAAGACCACTTTCTTCCCAGGCGAAAGACAACAGGGTAGTCGTAAAGAAAGAATTTTCCGGTGACAAGAAAAACCAGCACAATGCCGGTGATTGTCATCCATTTCCGATCCACTTTCAGTCCCAGCCAGATCAGGAGGGCGGCTTCAAGGGCCCAGAAAATTGTAATCCAGTTTGAGGAGAAGAGGATGGGAACAGTGAGGACCAGAAAAAATACGGCGTTGGCGATCAGGTACCAGAAGGCGGGGCCATCCACGGATTCATGTTCTGAAAGCCAGTTGGAGAGTGTGAGAAATACCACGGCGATGAAGACAGTGACAATGGCAACGTAGGGAGTGCTGTAGCGGTCCGCAACCAGACCGAACGCGAAACCGAATGCGATGAGAGCGTTGGGAGCGGCAAACCACATGCTGCCAAGGGACCGGGTTTCTTTCCGGTACAGTGTGGCGGCAACGGGAAGAATGGCATAGATGAGAAAAAAGACCAGCAGGAAAATGAGAGAAGGCCAGAACTCGGCCGTTTTGTAGTAGACAGCGTACCACGACGTGAAAAGAATCCATGTGAACACGAATCCCAGTGATTCCAGTACACGCCAGCTCTTTCTTGTCGCCAGCGCCAGTATACCAAGGTTGAGGATGGTCATATAGCTCATCAGAGCAATCTGTGCGTTGTGACCGGTGGAAAGAAAGAGAGGTGTCAGAAATCCACCAAGTGTCCCCAACGCGGCCAGCCATTTGGCATCATAGACAACGGCGAGTACACATGAGAATACCGTAATCAGGACCATGATTGCGAATGAGAGCCACATCGGAATCAGGTGGTAGAGTTGAAACCCGGCAAAGGTGGAAAAGTAAAGGACCGCGATACCGCCTCCGGCAAGGGACAGTCCGAAACTGCGAAATTCTCTTTTCCTGAACCATTCCCCGAGGCCCAGAAAGGCCATACCCCAGAAATAGGAAAGTCCGATTCTACCGGCTGGGCCAATCCATCCCTTCGTGAAGGAATATTTCAGAAAATAGCCTACTGCAAAAACCATGGTGATGATGCCGATAATAAGGAGCCATTTCTGGCCGAACCGAAATTCACCGTCGCCGATTCCAGACGGTTGTGCGGAGGGCGCTTCCACTTCCGGATGTTCGGATTTATCTTTATGGGGATAGAACTCTGTCGGCAGTTTGTCCTCAAATTCGGTTACCGGCTCTGAATCGAGTTTTGCCTCCGGACTCTTCGCCGCAGATTCCCCGGTGGTATCCAAGGCTGTTGTCTTCAGGGAATCTGTTACCAATGCTTCGAGACGGCTTAGACTCCCGGAGAGGGTGTTCAGGGATGTGTCGAGGTAGGATTTCAGGGTGTCCAGATAGGAAAGTTGCTCTTTTACATCAAAATAGAGTGAGATTTTCTCAGATGTTTCTTTGGCAAACATCAAGCCGCAATGGGGACACTGCCCACTGCGTTCAGTAATTGTTTCCTGACATTTCGGACACTTCATTCTTTCCTCCCCCCACCGGATTCAAAAATAGACATAGTTGCCTATCCGGTTGGCTGACATGATTTGATATATGGATTGTAGCTGAAAAAGCGGGACTTGAAAAGAAGAAGGATGGTGCCGCGTCGATACACCGTGACCTGTAATTTGTGAATGGTAATTTGGAAGGGCCCGGAATGGTAAATTCCGTAACTTTCCCGGTCCCTGTTCAAAAGGAGTGGACTTTAAATCAAAGCCAGTCGGGGCTGGTGGCGTCCAGCAGTTTCGTGAGTAATTGTTTATTGAGACGGGTGATGATATCTTTCCTCGGAATTTCTTCATAACAGCGAGTGGGATCGTGCAGTTGTCCGGGGATCTTTTTGCCGGTAATGGCAGACCATTTGTCCACCCACTTTTCCGGGAGCCGTTCCGGAACCGGGTTTCCACTCAGCAGCAGGTAGAGAAGCGCCCAGATCCGGCACGTGGCCTGGATGCGATATCCTCCTCCCAATGTGAACAACACGCGATTTCCACACTTTTTTTCCGCCAGATCCAATACCATGGTATAGATGTTTTCAAAGTCTCTGGTTGTCAGCATCAGGTCCGCAAGGGGATCGGAGTAGTGGGCATCGGCTCCCGCCTGGACAACCAGCGCATCCGGCCTGAACCACGAAAGGGCAGGTTCCATGATGCCCTGGAGAATTTCGAGATACGAATCCCCTTCGGTGAAGGGCTGAAGAGGTAGATTCAGTTTTAAAGCCCGTCCCATTCCCCGACCCAGTTCATGGAGCCAACCGGTTCCGGGGAACAGAAATTCACCGGATTCGTGGAGGGAAATCGTCATTACGCGTTCATCTGAATAGAATATTTCCTGTACACCATCTCCATGGTGGACGTCAAGGTCGAGATACACAACGTGCCATCCGACTTTTGTCATTTCTTTGATGGCCAGCGCCACGTCGTTGTACAAACAGAAGCCGGAAGCCATTGCGTTGCGTGCGTGATGAAGTCCGCCACCCAGTTGAAGGACCCGTTTCGTCCGTCCTTCCAGAAGGAGCCGGGTGCCAAGTACGGAGCCGCCTGCCAGAAAGCGGGCCCCTTCGGCCATTCCGGGAACAATTGGGGTGTCGGCTGTTCCGAGGCCATATTGGTCAGATTCCGGTCTTTCTTCCCCCCGGCTGATAGCTTCGACAAAGTCCACATAATAAGGGTCATGAATTTCGTACAATTCTTCAGGGGCCAGTGGTACCGGTGCTGTGAATTGAATTGTGCCATCCAGTTCACGTAGCAGGTCCACCAGCATCTCAATCCGCACCGGGCTGAATGGGTGCTCTTTCCCAAGGTCATATTTTCTGTAGTCGGGGGTGTAAATCAGTCGACACATGAAATATGAGGGGGCCACATGATTTCAAACCCGAAATCACATATTGCCTTTGCCAGCGGGCGAATTTCCATGGTTCCCACACGGAGTACGACGCGAATTCGTTTTCCATTTTCCGGATAGGTCATGATGGAGTGAATGTTTACGTTTCGGTCTGCCATGAGTGCCGTCAGCCGGGCCATTTCTCCGGGCCGATCCTGCAAACGAATGTCCAGACGTCCGGATGGCTGATGAATTCCAACCAGCTTCAGCATGGCATCCATGAGATTTGCTCCGGTGACAATTCCAACCAGAGTTCCGTTTTCCTGTACTGGGAGGCACCCGATTTTCAGCTCTCTCATCACCTTGATGGCATATTCTACCGGTTCAGAGGGATGGACCGTTTGGACTGGATGGCTCATGACCTGTTCAACTATTGCTTCCGGTTCAAAAGGATGAACTGCCAGGCGACTGGTGGCGAGGCGAAGATCCCGGTCCGTTACAATACCCACCATTTCCCCGTTTTTTATCACCGGTAGATGGCGAATTCCCTTCTCCTGCATCAGCGCGTAAGCGTCACAGAGTTTCGTGTGATAATCAACGGTGATGGGGTTCTCACGCATGATTTCACCAATTAACATTTAAGCCTCCTTATTTCAGTCCTTACCAATTCGGGTTTCTGGCCCCTCCCGGTTTTACGGTAATGGTCGCGTTCGGGATAAATACCGATAAATCATCTGAAATTATTGGCAATCTGACAGTCCAGAGCCACGGAATTTCCTCAATCATCTGGGACAGACGGCCCAATGCCTCCAGAAGTTTCCCGCTGACTTCAATACCGCTCGATTCTCTGATTTCCTCAAGATCCCGGTCCGTGAGGGGCGTGACGCGAATGACAGGCACACGATCCTTCAGGTTCAATACGATGAGCGGACCAAAGAGCTTATCCGGTCGGACTTCGATGGTTTGCGTCTCCCCCGATGCTGCCTTGTGCTGGAGGATCGGCTGAAACCCGAAGCAGGATAATATGTCTTCAATTGCGTCGCTGTCCAGGGAAACCGGTTCTTCACTCAATGCGTCAGAAAGCAGAGATGTTACCCGTTTTCTGGCGATATTCGCCTGGATATTTTCATACCAGACGATCTGTCCTTCAGGCTTTTTCTGAAAATTGGAATAGTTTACGACTCGGGACAGGGCGCGGGGCGCGGATTCCGGGAAGCGGAAGGCGGGGAACAATCGTTTTTCACCTGGATTTCCCGACTCTTCCACAAGCGATATACTGCCGACCTCTCCCATCATGCAAAGTAAGACTGGTTTCCTTTTCCCGATTGTTGCTTCTGCACGTTCTACCCCTTTTCTTATCGCGGCTGAAACAGGTCCTGAGCTACAGTGACCGACGCAGGCAAAACCGACCATCAAACTGTCTACCTCCTTGTGGGAAAGTGCTTCAAATACAGCTGATTCATAGCGTTCCGGAGATGTAAATGCACCCAGATCCACCAGCCCGGGACCGGCGATTACCAGCCCATTAACCTCGCACGCATCAGCAAAAATGGTGCCAACTCCGCTGGAGTTGGCAATAATGGATACGCGGTTTCCTTCCGGCAGAGGCTGATGTGCGAGAACAACCGCAACATCAAAGAGCTCATCCAATGTTTCGGCAAGAATAATCCCAGTCTGGTGGAAAAGGGCGGTAACGGCGGTATTTTCTCCCGAAATATTCCCTGTTTTGGCTTCTGCTGTTTTCCGACCGACCCGGCTCCGGGCACTTTTTACGCAGAGAATAGGTTTCTTGTGGCTCATTCTGCGGGCGATTCGGACAAAGCGCCGGGGATTTCCGAAAGTTTCAAGGTATAAAATGGCCATCCGGGTGTTGCTGTCTTCCTCCCAGTACTGGAGCAGGTCATTACCGGACACATCGGCCCGGTTACCGGCGGAAACAAAGGTTGTGAATCCCAGTCCCTTTTTAGTGGCATACTCCAAAATCACGAGCCCGAGAGCCGCCGAATGGGAAAAGAAGCCTGCGGGTCCCGGTAAGGGCAGAGAAGGTGCCAGGCTTGCATTCATGCGGATATCTGGTGCTGTATTCATGACGCCAAGGCAACTGGGACCAATGAGTCGTACACCATGGGAACGGACAAGTTCCACGAGCTCTCTCTGACGTTCAATTCCGTTGTCCCCCGCTTCTGCGAATCCCGCGGAAACGACAATGAGACCCTTTGCTCCCTTTTCAATGGCTTCTCTTGCCACGGTCAGAACAGTTTCAGCCGGAACGGCCACAACTGCCAGATCGATGGTTTCAGAGAGATCCTTCAGGTGGGTATAGGCTTTAACTCCATTCACAGATGCGGCTTGCGGATTTACCGGATAGAGAGTGCCTCCGAATCCATTTCGGAGGATGTTTCGAAAGATCATATTCCCAATGGCTGAACTGTCTCTGGATGCACCCACAACAGCCACCACGGAAGGGTTAAACAACGGGGTCAGGGAATTTGCGATGGCAATCCGCTCCCTCAGTTCTGCCCGTTGCCGCATGGCGATGCCACTGGAGACAGGCAATTCGATGTGGACCGAATCCGAGTCCCAGACCTGATGAATTTGAAATCCGGAACTCTTAAAAACGTTGATCATGGGTTGATTGTCCGGGAGTACTTCCGCTTCCAGTTCCACATAGCCGTTCGCTGCGGCGAGTCCGGCCAGTCGCTCCAGAATCAGTGTGCTGATGCCCTTTCCCTGGTATTCATCAGAAACAAGAAACGCCATTTCTGCTGAGCGACCGTTGCCCATGCCAATGTAGTTCCCAAGGCCGATTACCTTTCTGGCATTGTCTTTTTCCGAAATCGCCAGGAGGCAGCCGTTTTCTTTGAAGTCTCCCTGGCAAAGGGCTTCAATCACGGACCTGGACACCTGCGAAATTGCTGCCATAAACCGCATGCGAAGTGTCTCTTTTGAAAGCGTATCCATGAAATCTGTCACTAAAGATATATGTGCAGGAATGGCTGGAAGCAGTTCTATCCCCTGGCCATCTTTCAACAGGACATGTTCTCGATAATCAAGCCCTTCAGGAATCACTCGGAACATTTTTGCACTTCCTCTTTTCAGGATTTCATATGACTGTCGATATTATGACAAAAAAAGCGGGCCTCCGAAAGAGGAGGCCCTGAGAAAACTTGGTTTCATGACATTTTTTGTATTTCTTTTACCACCTCGGGATTTGCCAGCGTGGTTACGTCTCCTGTGTTCTGCCCATTAGCAATAGCGGCGAGAACACGACGCATAATTTTGCCGGAACGAGTTTTTGGCATGTCCGGAACAATCCAGACCCGGCCCGGTTTCGCAATCGGTCCGATTTCCGTGGCCAGCGTGGCAGTGATTTTGGCTTCCAGTTCTTTTGAAGCCTGGATGCCCGGGCGCAGTGAAACAAAGACGTGAGGGATTTTTCCCTTGATTGGGTCTGCTACCGGGACAACAGCCGCTTCACCGACTTCCGGTACCATCAAAGCGGCGGACTCGAGTTCTTTGGTGCCCAGGCGGTGTCCGGCCACGTTGATTACGTCATCAATGCGGCCCAGGATACGGAAATAGCCATCCGGGCCCTCGACGGCGCCGTCGCCGGCAAAGTAGGGCCAGTCGCGCCAGTCCGTACTCTCTTTGTCCTTGCAGTACCGGCTGTAATACTGGCGGACAAAACGGTCATCATCTTTCCAGATTGTCTGCATCAGGCCTGGCCATGGATTTCGGATCACAATATTTCCGGCCTTGTTGGAACCGGCCGGCAGTGGTTCACCATTGTCATCCAGTATGGCCGGGTAAATTCCCGGTACGCCCGGCCCGGCACTTCCCGGTTTCATTGCATGGATGGCGGGAATTGTGGAGCAAAGAAATCCGCCGGTTTCCGTCTGCCACCAGGTGTCTACAATGACGGCTTTCTTTTTCCCGACAACTTTGTAGTACCAGCGCCATACTTCCGGCTCGATCGGCTCTCCCACTGTTGTCATGTGCTTGAAATGATAATTGTATTTTGCCGGTTCATCGGCTCCCACCCGCCTCAGTGCACGGATAGCAGTGGGAGATGTATGGAAAATATTTACACCCAGTTCTTCAGCCACACGCCATGGCCGGCCTGCGTCCGGATAAGTGGGCACACCTTCAAAAATGACAGACGATGCCGCAAGTGCCAGTGGCCCGTAAACAATATAAGAGTGGCCGGTAATCCAACCGATATCGGCCATACACCAGTACACATCTTCAGGATGAATGTCCTGAATGTATTTGGAAGTGCCGGTGACATAGGCCATATAGCCGCCGGTGGAGTGCTGGGCACCTTTCGGTTTCCCTGTCGTTCCCGACGTGTACATGAGAAAAAGAATATCTTCCGACAACATCTTTTCAGGTTCCACAATTGCATGATGATAGTTGCCTATAATGTCATTTATGAAGACGTCCCGTCCTTCCACCATGGGTGTTTCGGCGGAAATCTTTCCGGGATAGCGTTGCCAGATGAGGACTTTGTCCACTTTTTGTCCCTCATTTTCGGCTCCGGCCACCGCGATATCGGCTTTTTCCTTGTGATCAATCAGGTTTCCACCGCGATAGTAAGCATCTGCGGTTATCAGGATACGACTTCCGGAATCGACGATCCGATCGGCGCAGGCCTTCCCTGAAAATCCGGAAAATACCTGGGAATGGATAACCCCCAGCCTTGCACATGCCAGCATTGTTATGGGGAGTTCCGCAATCATCGGCATGTGAAGGGTAACCCGGTCTCCTCTTTTCAATCCACAGTAGTCCCTGAGAAGGGCGGCGAACTCGTTCACCCGGACATATAGCTCTTGAAATGTAATATGCTCAATTCTTTCATTTTCCGGCTCGGGAACGAAATGGAGGGCGGTTTTGTTCTTGTATTTGTCAAGATGACGGTCCACACAATTGTAACAGGCATTGAGCTTTCCCCCGGCAAACCATTTCCAGAATGGTGGTTTGCTGTGGTCGAGTGTGGTATGCCAGTATTCGTACCAATCCAGCAGATCAGCGTATTCTTTGTAACAGTCGGGGAAGTTTGCTTCCCCGTATTTATCCAGAACTTCGGGATCAGTCAGATTTGCCTGAGCTATAAAACTGGTCGATGGCCTGTAGGTTTCTTCCTCCTTCCAGTGCACGGCAATCTGTGCTTCGGAAACATTGCTTCGAGACTGTCTGTTGTTAGTCATTTAAGAACTCTCCTTCAGCTGTTTGTATATAATACTATACTAATATAGGAATGATTGTCAAGAAGGGCCAGGGTTGTCGCTGGGGTTGCAATCTGACTCCGGGTACGAAATAGATTGGTTGATTAGGGGTGAGCGGCACGTTCCCGAGTTTACATAATTTTACATTCAGCGCTTACAATTCAAGATTTGGCAGGAAACATCTTCAGACGTACTCGATTCGGGAGGCGGCCATAGTACTGCCGAAGATACCCATGGCAATGGAAAGCAGAATAATGCCTGCGAAGTAAGACATGGGTAATGAGGTGATTCGGGAGAGGAAGGGCAGGTATTGAAAATGGGCCAGATAGTGCGAACGGATGACGTAGATGAGGCCGCTGCCGAACAGCGCGCCGATGATGCCCCCGGAGAGGCCCTGAAGGGTTCCTTCAACGGTGAATGGGACCCGGATGTATTTCATGTCTGCTCCCACGAGCTGCATGATCGCAATGTCATTCTGCCGGGCAAGGATGGTAATTCGAATGACATTGTAGATTGTAAAGACGGAGGCAAGAACCAGTATTGCGGCGATAAGGGCGATGAAAAATGAGACGGCAGAAGAAAGTGATTTCAGCTGGGAGAGAAAGAAATGGGGGGAGTAAATGCTTTCCACAATGCTGTATGGTTTCAAGGCCTTCCTCACTACCGTCAATGCTGAAGTGTTGATTCGAAGTCGGATACTGATTGGAAGCGGGTTCCCCTCCAAGGTTTTTTGAATTTCGCCGGCAAGGGGGAACCGGGCGGCAAGCTTTTTCATCCCCTCATCCGGCAATACAAGTTTTACGTCTGACACACCTTTCAGAGTTTCCAGGTAGAGAGAAAGATCTTTCCCTTCCTTGGCAGTGGTGTCCTGTGTCAGAAAAATCGAATAGACGGGGTTGTTTTCCATTTCTTTCAGGTAGTTGTCCACATTAAAAAAGACAGTGGAGAAAAGGGTAATAATGGCAATGGAGATGGAGATGATGAGAATGGAAAACAGGCTGAGCATCCTGGAGCGGGTGAAGTTAGCCCAACCTTCGCGTCCAAAAAAACCGAGATCAATAAACAGTTTCATTTCCTGTGCTCCTGAAGATGGCCGTGGTCCAGATAGAGCGTTCGTTTTCGCATCCGTCGAATCATGTCACGGTCATGGGTGGCGATGAGAACAGTTGTGCCCCTACTGTTGATTTTTTCAAACAATGACATAATTTCCAGTGAGAGGTCGGGGTCCAGGTTTCCCGTGGGCTCATCCGCGAGGAGGATAAGAGGTTCATTGACCAGGGCTCTTGCAATGGCAATCCGCTGCTGTTCGCCGCCGGAGAGCTGGCGGGGGTAGTCGTCGTATCGATGCTGAAGCCCAACGAGTTTGAGGACGTAAAAAGCACGGTCCCGTAAGAAGGAAGCGGGATACCCTAATACATTCAATATGAAAACGATATTTTCAAAAACGGTCCGATTTTCCAGGAGTTTGAAATCCTGGAAAACGACGCCTATTTTTTTTCTGAAATCCGGAATCTGACGTTTCCCCAATGCAATAGTATTCTGATTGTTTGCCACAACCCGGCCATAGGAGGGGAGTTCTTCCCGAAAAATAAGTTTCAGGAACGTCGTTTTTCCTGCCCCGCTCGGACCGGTTAGAAATACGAACTCCCCTTTTCCAATGGAAACATTGACTTCGTGGAGGGCCCGGTTCCCCTTTTCGTAAACCTTGCTCACATGAAAAAAATGTATCATGACTTCAAGAAGGAAGCAGTCTCCTTGGCGATGTCGTCTGCCGTCAGATGGTACGCCTTCAACAGTTCGTCCGGCTTACCGGAGCGACCGAATTTTTCCTTTACCCCGATTCGACGAAGTGGGGCAGGGTGCCCTTCGCAGAGCGTTTCGGCCACTGCTGACCCAAGACCTCCGATGATATTATGTTCTTCTACACTGATTGCATAGCCGGTTCTGGAGACCGACTGGAGGATGGTTTCTGTGTCCAGAGGTTTCAATGTGGATACATTGATTACTTCTGCATTGATTCCATCTTTTTCGAGGATTTCTGCGGCTCCCAGTGCTTCTGCCACCATAACGCCGCAGGCGAAAATGGAGACATCGCTGCCGTCGCGCAGGATTCGGGCTTTGCCATGGGTGAATTCAACCGTTTCGTCAAAGAGGACCGGTGTGGCGGATCGGGAAAGCCTCACATAAACCGGACCTTTATAAGCTGCGACAAAACGGATGGCGGCCTTTGTTTCGTAGTAGTCTGCCGGGACTATGACTGTCAGATGAGGCAGCACCCGGGTGACGGTGATATCTTCGAGTGCCTGATGAGTGGCCCCGTCTTCTCCCACTGTAATGCCGGCATGGGTGGCAACGATCTTGACGTTTTTGTTTCCGAGACAGACAGCCTGGCGAACCATTTCCCATGCACGGCCGGTGGCAAATACGGCAAAGGAGCTGGCAAAAGGGATCCTACCTACAGTGGCAAGCCCGGCAGCTGTGGTAATCATATTCTGTTCGGCGATCCCCATGTTGAAAAACCGGTTGGGGAATTCCTTCGCGAACAATGCGGTTTTAGTGGATCCGGAGAGGTCGGCATCCAGGACGACAATATCCGGGTTTTCCTTACCGAGTTCCAGAAGTGTTTCACCATAGGCGACACGAGTGGCTTTCTTTTCCATATTTCTACTCCGTCAGCAGGGTTTTGATTCGGTTTTCTACAAAGTCAAGTGCGGTAGTGTTGTGGGCGCCTTCAGGGATGATGAGGTCTGCCCATCGTTTGGAGGGCTCCACGAATTCTTCATGCATGAGTTTTACCTGTCCCAGATACTGATCGACCACGTTCTGCAGGTCCCGGCCCCGCTCATGGATATCCCGGAGGATGCGCCTCAGGACACGGACATCGGCATCGGTGTCCACGTACAGTTTGATATCAATGAGTTCCCTCAGTTCCGGGAACACAAATATGAGGATACCTTCAAGAATGATAACTTTGCGGGGTTCAATTTTAAGGAATGTTTCGGGCTTACGCGTATGGGCAACGTAGTCGTACACGGGTTTTTTCACCGAATTTCCTTTCTTCAGTTCCCTCATGTGGTGAATCAGCATGTCAAAATCCACCGAGTTGGGGTGGTCAAAATTGATTTTTCGCCGATCTTCGAGAGGGAGGTGCCCCAGGTCCTTGTAGTAGGAATCCTGGTCCATCAATACGATTTCATTTCCCGGAAAGCGGCGCATGATCTCCCTTGCGAAAGAAGTTTTTCCGGATCCGGTACCCCCTGAAATACCGATTAGAAGATTTTTCATAAAGCCAACTCTTTCATGGCGATTGCATATTGTTCATCATTGGGAGGAGATCCATGGAATTTGTAGTTGTTTTCCATAAAGGAAACGCCTTTTCCTTTAACGGTGTGGGCGACGATGACGGATGGACGGTCTGTTATCGAATTGGCTTTCTGTACCGCTTCATGTATCCGGCCAAAATCGTGACCATCAATTTCCTGAACGTGCCAGTGAAATGCTGCGAACTTGTCCGGTACAGGGTTGACATTCATCACATCTGTCACGTTGCCGTCAATCTGGAGACCGTTCAAATCCACTATGGCTGTCAGGTTTCCGGTTTTGTAGTGGCCGGCAGACATGGCCGCTTCCCAGATGATGCCTTCCTGACATTCGCCATCTCCCAGGATGGCAAATACACGCCTGTCGGACCCGGACAATCTCATCCCCAACGCCATTCCAACAGCCTGGGGAAATCCCTGTCCGAGAGAGCCGGTGGTAACATCCACGCCGGGTATAAACTCATTTTCCGGATGACCCTGAAGGATGGAGTCGACTTGACGAAATCGTTTGAGTTCCGCTGCCGGGAAAAAACCCTTTTCAGCAAGACATGAATAAAGTGCGGGGGTCGCATGCCCTTTGCTCATTACGAGGCGGTCTGTGGAAAAAACATCTCGGTTCTTAACCGGGTATTCCATTTCGTAAAAAAACAGGTAGGTTAAAATGTCAATGATTGACAGAGAGCCCCCGGGATGTCCGGACTGGGCGGTGTATACCATTTCCACGATTTCTCTTCTGAACTTTCGGGCCAGGGCCTTCAAGCGTTTGACTTCATCCTGATTCAAGATATCCTCCACCTCGAAAATTAAGGGGCTTTTAACCACAAACGGCAAACAGGGAAAACGGTGTGCCGGGATCGCCCAAACTTGTGTACACCCATTGTAAAAGACAAAACGAATGGCTGCAACTTGAAAACCGTTGCAAAGGAGAGTTGATGCGTTACAATGAAACTGTAATTTTTTTTGAGGAGAAATATTATGGGTTTACGGGAAGACGCATTAGCGTACCACGGGGAAGGCCGAAAAGGTAAACTGGAAGTCACCCCATGCAAACCGTGCGAAACATCGAAGGATCTGGCTCTCGCGTATACTCCGGGTGTGGCTGTTCCCTGCCTGGAGATTGAGAAAGATCCAAGCCTGGTATATGAGTACACAAACAAGGGAAACCTGGTGGGTGTTGTTTCCAACGGAACCGCAGTTCTTGGACTGGGGAATATTGGTGCGCTGGCTGGAAAACCCGTTATGGAAGGAAAGGGCGTTCTGTTCAAGCGTTTTGCAGATGTGGATGTGTATGATATCAA
>CAZRHT010000006.1:44117-52963 GCA_964599895.1 uncultured Holophagae bacterium | reverse complement strand
GCTGCAGTCCATGCCCTGGCTAACCTTGCTAAAGAGGAAGTCCCGGACTACGTGACACGGGCCTACGGCGGTGAAAAGTTTAAATTCGGTCGCAATTATATTATTCCGAAGCCCTTTGACCCCCGTGTACTGTACTGGGAAGCTCCGGCAATTGCCAAGGCAGCGATGGACAGCGGTGTTGCGCGGAAACCAATTGAAGATTTTGATGAATACCGCGCCCACCTGGAAATGCTTCTGGATAAATCCAGGGAATTTCTCCAGGTTATTATCGACAAGGCAAAGGCAAATCCCAAACGGATTGCTTTCCCGGAAGGGGACAATGAACAGATTCTGTCTGCCTGCCGTGAATTGATTGTGGATGGGGTTTTAAAGCCCATTCTCATCAGCAATGACGATGAAGAAATTAGAGCCAAGTTGTACCACCATGGCATTTCTGAGAAAGATGTGGAGATCGTCTGTCCGCTGAACGATGATGATTATCCCGACTATGTTTCCGAGTACTACAACCTCCGTAAACGAAAAGGGGCGACGCCAACCGACGCACAGAAGCGGATGCTGGATCCTCACTATTTCGGTTCCATGATGGTCAGAAGGGGCCGGGCGGACGGCCTTCTCGGCGGCCTGACCCACAATTATCCAACAATCGTGAGACCAATACTGGAAATAATTGACCGGAAAGAAGGTGTCTGCAAAGTTGCAGGCATGTACATCGTAATTGTAAAAGGCAAGCTGCTGTTTTTTGCCGATACGACAATGAACATCACACCCAACGCTGAAGAACTGGCGGACATTGCCATTCAGGTGGCAGAGTATGCCCGGAATTTCAATGTGGAACCCAAAGTCGCGATGCTTTCATTCTCCAATTTTGGCAGTTCTGAGCATCGTTTTGCTGACAAAATGCATGACGCAGTACAAATCGTCCGGGAAAGGGCACCGCATATTCTCATTGACGGGGAGATGCAGGCCGACACCGCGGTGGTTCCGGAAATCATGGAAGAGCATTATCCCTTCAGTACTTTACAGGGTGGGGCAAATGTCCTGATATTTCCGGATCTGGATGCGGGAAATATCGCATACAAATTGTTGCAGCGTCTTGGCGGTGCAACGGTTGTTGGCCCGGTGCTGGTTGGGTTCAAACAACCTGTGAACATCCTGCAGAAACACGCGGAGTTGAAGGAGATTCTGAACATGGCAGCGTTAACGGTGGTAGAGGCGCAGCAGTAACATACAACAGGGCCGGGAGTGAATTTAAGGCTCTCGGCCCTTCTATTTGAATGGGGGGGCTCTTGGCAGATCCTTTTGGAAATTTGCAGGTGGAATACAAAAAAGGAGAGCTTGTTTACAGGGATGGGGACAATGCGTCTGTTATGTTTGTTGTTTCCAGCGGAGCAGTCAAACTCTTCAAAAAGGATTCTACCGATCAGCAGATTGATCTGGGTACCTACAGGAAAGGTGACATTTTTGGTGAATTGGGTGTCATTGAAACCGGGAAGCGGTATGAGACCGCTGTGGCGGTGGAAGAGGCCAGAGTCGTTGTGATCAACCGCGAGATGTTCATGACATTAATCCGAAAAAATCCTGAAATCGCGGTCAAAATGATTCGAAAGTTCTCGGAACGCCTCAGTGATGCTACAAAAAAAATTGATGAACTGATCAAACGGACCGGTTTCAAGAAAGCATCCGACATGTTTGCCATTTTGAAAGTATTGGGCAGCGAACAGGTTTTCCCCCTTACACTGAAGAAAAACTTGATTGGTCGTTATGATCCGACAATCGGCATCTGCCCCGATATTGATATCAGCATGTTTGATCCGCAAAAAACAGTCAGCCGGAAACACGCGGTGATTCTGAGAGAAAACAATGCTAGTTTTCTGGAGGAAGAAATGGGCGTTATCAATGGAACTTACCTCAATGGTGAAAAACTGGAATCGGGCCAGCGATATCCGATTGAAGATGGTGACAGAATTCATTTCGGTCTCGTTGCGTGCGAATACTCGGAAAGAACCGATGAATAGAGATTTTAAGGTCCCCAAAATTCCCACAAAGCTCCAGATCCTCCGTGAAGGCGCGTCCGGATTTCAGGAATGTAGCCTGTTTTTAAGTAGCGCGTCCCCTTCCCACAATGGGCCGGAAACTGTATCTGAATTTCTCAATTCCGGTCCAGAATTTGTACCGGTAGAACTGGAGGGAAAGGTCAATATCCTGAATCTTAATCACATCGTAGCATTTCGTGATGTTTCTGAGCATAGGGAGGGCGTGGGTAAACATATTCTTCTGACGCTGAGAAGCACAAAACTTTTCACTGTTCAGTTGACAGAGATTCTCCCGGAAAGCCGTGGCAGAGCCCAGGACTACCTCAATAGAACGGACATATTTCTGGAGTTCGTATCAGAAAACACCCAGTTACTTTTAAATAAGAATATGATTGTTTCGGCGACAGACCAATGACAAATATTGAAAAAATGCTCGACGCAGTTATACAATTGAACGGAACTGCACTGGAATTGAGTGAGGGCGAAATCCCGCATGCCATTACAACGGAAGGCACCAGAAAGCTGACCAAGTCACCTCTGGGTGAAAGAGAAATAAAGTTGCTGCTTTCGGAATGGGAGAATATTTCCCTTGGCCAGGACTTTTGTAAGATTGGAGCTACGGGATTCCGGATTTCGAAACTGGAAGGCAAGACCATTTTCAAGCAGGAAACTCTACCAAAGCCTGCTGTTGAGAAATTCAGTGTAAAAAAGCTTCTTGAATTCATTGTGGAGAAGGGTGCATCCGACCTTCATCTTTCGACCGGTTGTCATCCCATAATTCGTCTGGATGGGGATATAACGACCCTGACTGAATACAACCTGGTGACGGAAGATGAACTTCTGGAACAACTGAAGGACATCGTACCTGAAAGTGCGCTGGAGGATTTCGAGAAACGAAATGATGTGGACCTCGCCTATTCAGTGCCCGGCCTTGCGCGATTCCGGACCAATATTTTTCGGGATCATCGGGGAGCCTGCGTTGTTTTTCGAGTTATTCCTTCGAAGATACTCACCGCGAAGGATCTTAATGTGCCAAAGGAAGTGGTGGCGCTGACATCGCTCAGCAAAGGTCTGATTCTGGTGACGGGCCCGACAGGAAGTGGAAAGTCTACGACGCTGGCCGCTCTCCTTGATCACATTAACCGAACGGAGAACAAACATATTATTACCATTGAAGACCCGCTTGAATTTATCCATCCGAACAAGAAATCGCTGGTGAATCAAAGGGAAGTGCATACGCATACGGAATCTTTCAAGAGATCATTGAGAGCTGCCCTTCGGGAAGACCCTGATGTGATCCTTGTAGGAGAAATGCGGGATTTGGAGACAATCGCTATTGCTGTTGAAATGGCTGTGACGGGCCATCTCGTTCTGGGCACTCTCCACACAGCCACGGCTGTGGGAACAGTGGATCGGATTGTGGATCAGTTTCCTGTAGATCAGCAATCGCAAATACGGGTTATGCTCTCCGATGCGTTATCAGGTGTTATTTCTCAAGTGCTTTGTAAAAAGAAGGGTGGCGGGCGTGCTGCGGCCTATGAAGTATTGATTGTTACACCATCTGTTGCAAACCTGATCCGGGAGAAAAAAACCTTCCAGATACCTTCTCTCATGCAGACTGGAAAAGGGATGGGGATGATGTTAATGAACGATGCACTTATGACACTGGTGGAGCGGGGAATAGTGGATCCGCAGGACGCATTGGCCAGAAGTACAGATCCCGATGATCTGAAAAAGACTCTGAAGGCAAAGAAACTGGGATAGTGGCTGCTTTGCGGGGCTCAGGTTGCGGGTATTTTTCATTTATCATCAATCAGAATGATCTGAAAATTTGCCATTCTGCAGGAAGAAACTTGTTTCTTCAATCACTCTAGCGGATCTCATGATGAAGGGATGACTGGTGTGCAGCACGAGATGGGCCCGGACCGTATCAATCTTTGTGCTGGCCACGCTCACTGTGCCATCATTTGGGCGGGGAAGGATGTTGTCGAAGAGATGGAAGGCAGACCGATCACCGGAAATGATTCCGCAGTGATTGGGCAGAGACGGCAATTTTTCGAGATAAACATGGTTGGTTGAAGCCAAATCCATGGCGGCGGGTCCGAAAAAGGACCGGAACCATTTGAACTTTCGCATCCTGTCTACGATTTCTGAACCATGATTCGGTGGTGCCAGCATTACAATTCTCCCGATATTTTCTGCAGCAACATATGGAAGAGCCATACGCAGAAGCATGCCGCCCATGGAATGGGTGACAAAGTGTACCGGTCCATGAGCGGCGGACAATAATTCCTTAAGTTCTGGAACAATGTATTGTTGGCTCAGTATTTCCAGATTGTGTTTTCTGGATGGGTAGTTGAGAAGAACTGTGCGGAATCCCTTGGATCGGAGCCTCCTGCCCATCTTTGACATGGAGCGGGAAGTCCGGGCAAGGCCGTGCAGCAAAACTACTGTCTCAGATCTGTGAAATTTTCCGTCCTTCACTTCTCGGCTCATTTCCTGATGAAATATGCTCAACCGCTGGAGCCGGTTCAGTTTATGCCATTTTTCTCCATAGGTGTTTCATTGCTCTGCTCAACAGGCGGGGCTTCTTCGGGAGCTTGCTCCAGAGCCTTCCTGATTATAGTGATCAAATCCTGAGTATCAGTCGGAGACAGCTTTCCGTCTTTCAGGAAAATCAGTTTTCCATCCCGATCAAAGCATAAAACGGCGTAGCTTCCATTCTTCTTGAGCTTCCAGGCTTTTGAAATATAGTAATCCATATCACGGACATAGATGGTATCAGGGTAATCTTTCTGTTTGCCCTTGAGAATCTTATTAATGATGACATTGGGTTTCCAGGTGGCTTCCATGTTGATTATTGCGATGGATCCGTAGCGGTCTTTGGGAAAATTTTGTGCCTTCAACGCCTTTTCCGTTGGAATATTCATGTTTTTCGCGTCGGGATCCACATACATAAGTGTGTAAACTTTCCCCTTGATTTCAGTGGAAGACCAGGGCGTTCCATCCACGCGGCCACCCTTTTCACCCGAGAGCTGGACAGTTGGCGGAACCTGTCCGAGTTCAACCGCTTTCACCTGGGGGATAGTTGTCAGTAGTACCATGATTGCCGGGATGATCCATTTTGATTTCATGATGCACTCCTTGTACCGGAAAATTTTTCTGATTTTATCACAGCTGAAAGTGGGAACATACAGTCAACTCCAGAACCGCCTACCTTCGTGTACTGGTGCTCTACATCCCCGTTGAGAGAACATTCCATTTTCTACATGTCTGCAATCTGCTAAAATTGAACCGATCAAGTCAATGGGAGAAGTTATGGGTCATCTGGTGGGGAAAGATATTTACAGGAGACTTGGACAAAAACTGGATAATCTCACTGTTCGGACACCGTGGAATGAGACGCTTTATGAAATGTTGAAAGAACTGTATTCAGAAGCGGAAGCGGACATCATCGTTAAAATGCCATATGGCCTGGCCTCAGTCGCAAAGATCGCAAAAGCAACGGGGTATAAGGAATCTGTTCTTCAGCCCAATCTTGACAGATTGTCGGACAAAGGTCTGCTGGTGGACATATGGGCCAGGGACAAGTACGTTTATACAATTTCTCCGATGGTGATCGGTATTTTTGAATTTACAATGATGAGGACAGGCGACGGAGTAAATTCAGAAAAATGTGCCCGGTTATTCAAGGAATATCTGGTCAATAACTCGGCATTCTGGGACGCGAACTTCAGTAAAGGACAGAAAATATCTGTCATGAGAACAATGCCCCATGCGGACACGATGGAAGACTACATGGAGGTATTGGATTATGAAAAAGCTGCCGAAATAATTGAATCCAATTCAAAATTCTCTATCGGTCTTTGTTCCTGCCGACACGAGAAGCTCCACACCGGAGACAAGCACTGTGACGTACCGCTGGAAACTTGTTCATCTTTTGGGGGCAGTGCTGAATATCTCATCAGACACAATCTTGCTAAAGAAGTGTCACAGTCTGAAATGCTTGAGAACCTTGCCAACTCGAGAGAAATGGGACTCGTAATCAATGCGGACAATGTTCAAAAGAACGTTGGTTTCATGTGCCATTGTTGTGGTTGTTGCTGCAATGCGCTTCTTGGAATTACAAAGCACGGATATGAAAATGCCGTAATGACATCATCATACATTGCTCATGTGAATGAGGACAACTGCACAGGTTGTTCATTATGCGAAAAAGCTTGTCCTGTAAACGCGATATCGATGCAGCCGGTTGATGAAGGCTCGAAAAAGAAAAGGGCCGTTGTTGACAAATCACTTTGTCTGGGGTGTGGGGTTTGTGTTCTAAAATGCAATTTTGACTCAATAAAGCTTCAGAAAAGGAAACAGAAAGTCATTCACCCTGAAGATACATTTGAGCGTGTGATTTTACAGGCGCTGGAACAGGGCAATCTTCAGAATTTTATCTTTTCAAATCCCTCTGATTTTTCACACAAATTCATGAGAGGTTTTGTTGGAGGTTTTCTAAAACTCCCACCGGTTAAAAAAGCCCTGATGAGCGAGTCCCTGAGATCCCGGTTTCTATCAGCCTTGAGAAAAAGAGCTTGAGTTCCTGAGAAGGAGAGCGCTCGTAGAGCACACACAGAAGAGGCCAGAAGTGAGCAAAAGGCTGCTTCGCGATATGGTGAATGTTGAGATGGCGGAATTTATGTTATTTGTATTGATTGGGATCTGGTTTATCCTGGTTTCGATATTTTCTCTATACTCCCGATCTAATCTTCAGTAATATATTTACATATCAAGTTGCTAATTCTTTTGAATTTCAGAAGGAGGTCCGGATGGGAATCGCGATTATATCTTTGATATCAGGCATGTTATTAATGAGTATTGCTGTATGGTTTATGATGCCGAAAATGATGTTGACCACATATAAAAGCGAAAGAAGCTTCGAGAGCACTCTGGAAATGATTAGAAAGGAAACCAGCGCAACTGGTGAATGGAAAATTGCTGAAGAATTCGACTTTCAGAAGAATATTCATGATGCGGGTTATGGAGAAATTGAAAAAGTTGGCAGTGTGGCCATTTGCAATCCGGACTACGCCTCACGTATCCTGTCTGAGGTCGCAAACAGAAAAGTGACATCCATTATGCCTCTTACGATTGGTATTTATCAAGACAAGAAGAATAATGTCTATGTATCGGAGATGAATATCAGCATGATGGGAATGATGTTTGGCGGAACAATAGCCAAGGTGATGAATATCGCAGGGAAAGATGTAAAACGCATCATTTTTTCCGCCATAAAGAAATAAGCTTAAGCAGAAGGAGCACTCATATTTGCAGTACTCTGCAGGCCACGCCGACGCAGTCAAAGCGAGGATTTGTCTATACCTTTCAACCGGTTGATCAGGACCCAGCGGTCATGGATGTGGCGGTATGTTTCAGGTGCGGGGACCGTTACCACATAGACGAAGTGGCGGTCCCGCCAGCGAAGAAGCACGCCGACCAGAAAGCTTTCCTTCTCCAGTTGAAACCAGTGACTCTTTTTTGCTGAGTCTTTTTCCATGTAGCTTGTGGCTGGAATGTGTACTTTTTCTCCATGAAATCGGTCCCATTTCAGGTTCTGTATGCTCTCCAACCGCGCCCATCCGGTAACCGGGAACCCTGTTTCCGGATTTTCCTTTTCATTTCTTCGCCCCCAGACGGCGTCTAACATAGTGCCGGATTTGGTTCTGCATAAAATCCGGGCTGATGGGTTCGGAAAAAAAACTTTTACCTCATTCATGTCACGAAACAAGGCAAGTCCAGCGCACATCTTTAATATCCCCCGGCGTCTCGTTCAAACGAAATCAGTCTCTTTGCAGAATGAGGATACAGGCTGAGATGTCAAAGGTCAATTGAAGTTGAAGGGCGATGGATGCAACAACAGAAGATTTGCTAAACTGTGAAAAAGTGGAGGTAATGACAATGCGGAATTATCCTGGTGGGCTGCGGGAAATTGTAGATAGCGCGGCCAACCAACCTTTGCTGGATATTTCAGCGACATCAGTGAAACGAAGTGAAATTCCCATAATAAATCATTTGGATGCTGTAACCTTTGGCCAGATTCTCAGTATTGTAGGCGAAGGGAGGCAGATGTGATTTCTTTTAAGGACATGTATCAGAAATATGAACCGGATGTCTTTCGATTTTCTTACTGGCTTTGCCGAAATATCCATGATGCTGAGGACATTACCAGTGAGACGTTTGTCCGGGCATGGGCGGGTTCGGGCCGGTTGAAAGCGCAGACCCTGAAAGGGTACTTACTTAAGATTGCGCGAAATCTCTGGCTTGATCAGCTGAAACGGGGGAGAAGACGTCTGGACGAGCCGGATTTGATTGTGGATACTGCTCAAAATCCCGAGGAAAACGTACTGCGAACCGAGGCGGAGGAGTCAGTGCAGAAAGCTCTGGCGTACCTCCGGGGATCAGACCGGCATATACTGTTTCTCCGTTACACGGAAGAATTGTCCTATCAGGAAATTGCGGATTGTCTGGGCCTCAGCCTCGCTGCCGTTAAGGTGGCTCTCCATCGCGCAAAGAAACGGCTCGGAAAACGAATCAAGGAGGAATTATGAAGAATGTGACCATAACAAGTGAGATTGTGAGGGACCTGTTGCCATCGTATCTTTCCGGTACTGCCAGTAGTGAGACTGTACGGTTGGTGGACGATTATCTGAAGGAAAATCCGGAATTCCTGGAATCCATGGACACCCGGTTGGAAAGTGTATTGGGGAAGAAAAGTCGAAATGGAGAACTGGAATTAAAGGCGCTGGAACGCACACGTAGCCTCAT
>CAZRHT010000006.1:20179-44017 GCA_964599895.1 uncultured Holophagae bacterium | reverse complement strand
TGGTAACGAACAGAGTCCGGGAGTTCCGGCAGAAGAAAAACTTAACGCAGGAAGATCTTGCAAATGTCATGGGTGTATCGAGACAAAGCATTATTTCAATTGAAAAGGGGCAGTATATTCCATCACTGCCTCTGGCTCTGAAACTCGCTTCATATTTTGAATGCCCCACTGATACCATGTTTCAAGTAAAGGAGGCGGAAAAATGAAATTGTTCGGTAGTTTGTTTGACGAGAGGTTCATTATGCATCGACTGAAGTCTACACGGTTTGCAACGGTCGTTACTGCGGTCGCAATGGGTGCGTACGCCGAGTATGAAATTTTTGTTCATCATGTGATACGGTGGGAAATTGTTATTTTTCTGGGTGTCCTGGTAGTTGCAAAGGTGGGCGCTATGATTTACTATCGGCTATTCAACTGAGGGGGAAAACTATGCTACTGAGGATCTGGAAGGAAAAAGATTGGCGAAAAATGATTGCGGTGGGGCAATTCAGTATGATTACCGGCTTTGTATTCCTGCTACTGGCCTTGGTTATTTATAGGGGAGCGACGTTACCGCCAATGCTGGTTCGAGTTGTCGGTGCGGATTTCTGGCGAGGCTTTTGTGTTGGTTTAGGAACCGCAGCAATGCTGCTTTCTGTAGTTATGAATGTCAGAGGACTTGTTTATTACAGGCGGAATAAGACTAAATAAAAGAAATGGGAACGGCAAACCCGTTCCCATTTCCCTTTATCAAAAATGAGCTTTGGAATCAGGATTTCCCACCCTTGATCTTCTCAAGGCCCTGTTTATACAGCGGTTCATTCGGATCTACCGCAATGGCATGTTCCATGGCATGAATCGCTTTCTCCTGATTGCCGTTTGCCGCATACAGCCAGGACAGCGTGTCCCAGATAGCCGCCGCCTTCGGGTCCAGCTCGACGGCACGTCCGGCAATTTCAATTGCATGAGCGTACTGGTTGGACCATTTCTGTTTGTAGACCGTCCACGCGAATTTGTTCATTAAACTTGTGTCATCGGGGGACAACTTCAGCATCCGATCAAACATCTGTACAGCCTTGTCCACTTCATTGTTCTTGGTGTAACATTTTATGAGTACGCCGGATCCCATCTGCAGATAATTTATGTCCTTGGATGAGGCCAGCAATGTTTCCAGTTCCTTGATATTACCATCACGGGCCTTGCCCAGCGCTACATAAAATTGAGCTTCGGTCCGATGTCCCAACTTGTTTTCTGCATCCAGTTCCAGAACGCGACTGAAATGTTCAGCCGCCTTGCCAAATGCGTAGTGTGATACATATTTTTGGGCTAGTTTATACTGGAGTTCCGGGTCCGAGGCGTTCACAAACTCCTCATCCAATAGCGATTTCAGCGTGTCTCTTCCAGCGGCATAATTTCTCAGTTTTTGTAGATAAGCATCTTTTGTGCCCCCAAAACCAACAATTCGATCGACTTCAGTTCCGTCATCTTTCAGGAGCAAGACCGTAGGATATCCGATGACGGCGTATTTCTTTTGAAACTCTTTTGCACCTTTATCTTTGTTTCCATTCAGTTTTACACCTACGTATAATCCGTTAATTGTTTTCCCCGCTTCTTTGTCCTTGAAGACCACCTGGTCTAATTTTTTACAGGAGCTTCATGTGTCTGAATATACATCTACTAATACGAGTTTATTTTCAGATTTTGCTCTTGTCATGGCCTGATCCAGTGCCGCCCGGATGAAGGCAACACCTTCTACCGCGTTCGTACTCTGATCAATGGGGCTGCTCCCCTGGCAAGCCATAAGCGAGCCCAGAACTAAAAGGAACAATAGACGCTTCATCATAACCTCCAAAGATATAAATTTAGGGCAACTACTATAGCCGTCGGAAATCGGCGACCAAATTCCTAATGAATAAAGCAATACGATATTAGTATAAAATTGTTTGAATATGTATCCCGGGAAAGCCTGAGGCACGTGATGGCTGGTTAATGAGTGAGAAAGAAAAGACAGAAAACAGTGCCTGTGTCACGGCACAGCATGTCAGTTACGGGAATAGTGACAGGGATTCGCTCAGCTGCTGTCATAACCATCTGAACCTCAAGCATAAAATTGTCTGTCTTTTCTCTCGTTCCTCCTTACAAAGCTTGACCCCACGGGGCGGCTGGGGTAAGATGATTGAAAAAGGAATGAGGGGTATTATGAACGAACTTAATGAATTGCTCGTAAATTTCATAAATACAAAAATTGAACAGAGTCTTCAGGACTTCAAGAGGGAAATATCCGATATTCCAGCGAAGAGCCATAGCGTGTCTCCCGAGGAACTGGAACGAATGCTGGAAGTCGTGAAAAAGACTGAGGAACCGGACAAAAGCTATCTAGTTGAAGCAATGGCTCGCCTGGGTGGTATTGAGGATGAGTGGGCGGATGTTTCAGACCAGATAAGCCTGATTGAGTCTTTCTTAAAGATTTGTGGAGATTTCTGTGATTACAACGGTTTTTTTATTTTCAAAGGGGATGGCGCGAACTGTTATGACGCAACATCTCACAAAGTCTTTCCCCAGAAAGGCATGACGGTTAAATTGGAACGCTTCAGCGAACCGAAGACTTTAGCGGATTCTCCTCTGCCGGATGACATAAAGAAGCAATTTGAAGGAATCAGTGATGTGTATGTGTTGCCATTGACGCTGAAATTCAAACCGGCAGGTTTTGTATTGACGGTCCTCAGTGAGAGCGGGCTGCTGGATTTCATGAAAACAGTCGTAGCCATCATGTCCCGCGAGCTGACCCTGATGCCGTACAAGGCCAAAGCCCTTCTTGCAAACAAAACAGGAACAACAGAAAGCGCCCAGGTTTCTCCAAGCAGAGCGTCCTCAGGTTCCCGCGCTTCCATTTCCAGTATCGGAATGGAATCTCCGCTCGAACGGGCAATCCGGTACGCAAAACTCCTGGCCTCCGAGATCAAGTTGTACAATGACAAGGCGGTAAGCAAAGGATTGCAGGAGGGCGGACTTCGAGGCCTGCTGTCCGTGGATATTGAACGAAGTTACAATTCCTTTCGGGAGCGCTTTCCAAATTCTGATGAAATTCCCGACCGTATTTTTGATGAAGCTTTGATTGAGTATGTGGCGGACGGAAACGCCGATCTGTTGTGACGGTTGTCAGGCCTAAATGTCAAATAACTTTGATCATGGATTAGAGATTGATAGATTCTTTTCCTTTATAAAAACTGTCAGGGGACCGGGTAACCGGAATTCGACTGACTCATTATTCAAAATAATCACAGGGGGATACTATGTCGTTTGATCTGAAAAAAATCCAGCACTCTCTCAAAGAGAGGGGAATGGAAGGCTGGTTGCTAACAGATTTTCACCACAGGGATCTGATGGCTTATAGGATTCTTGATTTGCCGGTAAAGTTCACATCCAGACGCTGGTTTTACTTTATTCCGGCAGAGGGAGAACCACGCGGCCTTGTTTCAAAGGTAGAAAGCACTAAACTGGACCCGCTGATTGGGAAAAAGAATACCTATCTTTCATGGAAAGAATTGCACCAATCTCTCCGTGACATGGTGGCTGGTTACAAGAAGATTGCCATGCAGTATTCACCGATGAATAACATTCCCTACGTTTCCGTTGTGGACGGTGGCACGATAGAACTGATCCGATCATTCGGAGTGGAGATCGTCACATCTGCCGACCTGGTTCAGGAGTTTGAGGCAATCATTGATGAAGCCGGTTATCAGAGCCATCTGGAGGCGGGCAGATTGGTCCAGGCGATTAAGGATGAGGCTTTTGCCCGAATCCGGGAATTTCTCGACAGAGGCGAAAGGTTGACAGAATTCGAGTTACAGCAGTTCATTGCCCGCCGATTTGAAGAAGATGGATTGAATTGTATGGAAGAATACCCCATAGTGGGAGTCAATGCTCACCCGGCTGACCCCCATTTTGAACCGACGGCGGAAAACAGCGTGGCATTCAAGGACGGTGATCAGGTGCTCATTGACCTGTGGGCCAAGCTGGATAAGCCGGGCGCGATTTTTTATGACATTACATGGTGCGGATACATCGGTAAAAATCCCCCGGCAGATTATGTGAAGGTGTTTAATGTGGTCAGGGATGCCAGAAAGGCGGCAGTGAATTTTGTCCGTGAACGCTTTCGTAAGGGTGAGAAGGTTTTTGGATATGAGGTGGATGACGCATGCCGTAAAGTGGTAGTAGATGCTGGATATGGCGAGTACTTTGTCCATCGTACCGGTCATTCAATTGGAGAAGAAGTACATGGTAACGGAGTCAATATTGACAACCTGGAAACTATGGACGAACGGCAACTTATGCCGGGGATCTGTTTTTCCATTGAACCGGGGATATACATCCCGGACAAGGTTGGTGTTCGTACCGAGATTGATGTGTTTATTACATTGGACGGTGAGGTCGTTGTTGCGGGAGATGAACAGGAGGAACTGATTCTAATCTAATCACATTATAAGGCGCGCTTTTGTGGAAGTATGAAGAAAATAATTTCAATAAGGAGCCCTGAATGAGTATTTATCTATGGGTAATTATCGCTTATCTTGTTGTGTTGACCGGGATGAATTTCTGGAAATCCCGGCAGGTGAAGAACAAGGATGACATGATGCTGGCAGGGCGAAACCTGTCGTTGACAAAGATGGTATTTACGCTGATTTGTACCTGGATCGGTTCCGGAACTTTTATAGCAGGTGCAGAGTTTGCTGCAAAGGCGGGATGGAGCGCTTTGTGGCAACCTGTGGGCGCATGGGTCGGTATCATTATCATCTATTTTCTTGCATCCAAGATTCGGACCTTCGGCCAGTACACAGTGGGAGATATTCTGGAAGTGCGCTACGGACCGGTTGCCAGGATTTTCGGGGCCATGGCCATCATCATCAGTTTTACTGTAATTGTCAGTTATCAATTCAAGGCTGGGGGATTTATACTCAACGTGATTACGGACGGAAAGGTGAGTGTGAACCAGGGCATGTTTATGGCCGCGCTTTTTGTCATTCTCTTTACGGCTGTTGGTGGAATGGTGGCCGTGGCGAATACAGACCTTCCAAACGGGATTATTATTCTACTGTCCACTGTCATCGCAACGCCGCTTGTGATGATGACGGCAGGAAGCTGGCAGACGATTCAATCTGTACTTCCCGCTTCGCACTTTCAGGTTTTCAGCTCTGCTTTCGGAGGGAACCCCTACTTGAAAATTCCGGCAATCGGCCTGTCAGGACTACTCCTTCTACTGGGTGTCCAGAGTATGTACCAAAAATTCTACAGTGCAAGAACTCCTGCTGAAGCAAAAAAGGCTGCCGGTTTATGGGTAGTTGGAACAATGATTGTGGAATCTGTCGTAATTATCATGGCGGTGTATGCCTCTTCATTTCTCTGGAAGGAGATCCAGGCGGGAAGCATTGACCCTGCTGCGGTGATTCTGGAAGCTGCGCGGAGAATGGTGCCATTACCTGTGGGTGTCCTGTTGCTTGGTGCTGCCACGGCCGTGGTTATTTCCACAGGAATGAACTATCTTCTTTCGCCGACAACCACAATTATGCATGACTTGATTGGACGTTTTGGAAAGAAGAAAGATGAAAATGGAAACGAAAAAGCCGGTGTTCTTCTCCAGAAAGGACTGATCATTGTTGTGGGAATAGCTGCATTTTTTATGGCTTGGCGCATGCAGTCTGTTCTGGAAAGTGCGTATTTTGCCTATACAATTTATGGGGTTGCCATTACGCCAGCTTTACTGGCGGCATTGATTTCGAAAAAAGTAACACATACTGCAGGACTGGTTTCTATTGTCCTTGGGACACTTTTTACGGTGTTTTTTAAGCTTGCCGGATATATCTGGCCAAGCATTATGGTCCCACTGAACAACCCCAATGGCGATCCCTTTGGCGTCCCGATTATCTACCCAGCTCTGGCAATTTCTCTGGCCAGTCTAATTGTGATTTCCTTCTTCACCAAAGCCCCCGAAGCAGAGGTAATCGAGAGGTTTTTCCCTGAAAAAGCGGGAGAGAATGTATAGTAATATGGCAAAAATTGAGACTTCGGTCACTTTTCTATGCATTTAATAGAAAAAATGTACACATTTCAGCTTGCAACTGTGTTGGAAAATTGCTATATTTAGCGCAGATGAAACCCTTTAGGAGGTGTAAACGAATATGAAGAAAACTTTTGGAACGATTGTTGTGCTGGGCTTTGCAGTGGTGCTCTTTGGAGTTTCCTGCTGCACCAAGCCGCCGGAGGAGCTTGCTTCCGCCAAGGAAGGCTACCAGGCTGCCGAATCTGCGTGCGCCGCTGATTACGTGAAAGCGGAATTGGACGAAGCAAAAGCAATGCTGGACAAGGCCCAGGCTTTTGCAGATGATAAGAAGTGCAAAGATTCCAAAGCTTCTTCCCTGCAGGCAATTGAACTTGCCAAGAAAGCAGAACAGGATGCAGTTGCTGAGAAAGCAAAAGCAAAAACCCTTGCAGACGAAGCAATTGCTGCTGCGGTCAAGGCAGGCGACACGGCAAAGGCGGAAGACGCTGAAACTTATGCAAAAGCTGAGTTGGATGCCGGTGATGCCGCATTGGGTGAAGCTAAGAACCTAATGGCGAACGATGAATGTAAGTATTATCAGGTCAAGAAAATGGCTGATGATGCCGCTGCCAAGTTTGGCGATGCTGCCGCAAAGGCGATTGCCGAAAAGGCACGTATTGCTGAAGAAAAACGGAAAGCTGAAGAAGCTGCCCGTATGGCCGCGGAAGAAGAACTGAAGCGTCATCCGAAGGAATGGACAGTTGTTAAGGGCGAATGCCTGTGGAAGATAGCCGGTTACGACAAGATTTATGCTGATCCTTTCCAGTGGCCGTTGATTTACAAAGCAAACAAAGCTCAAATCAAGGATCCTGATCTGATTCATCCGGGACAGGTATTTGCGATTCCGAGAAACGTATCCGATGAGGAAGTTCAGCAGGCAATTAAAGAAGCAAAGAACCGTCCGTGGCCTGTTGAGAATTTCTTCTTCGACGGCAAGTAATATTCAAGATTGAGGTTAGAAAATGAGCGGGGAAGGTATACTTTCCCGCTCTTTTTCCGTCTATGAATCAATATATATTTGAACACTGCGATATTTCTTTGTTTTACGAGAACCAGAGCCAGGTGATTAGTGCCATCGAAAGGGAATTTCAGGTTCGCCTGACAGCCCGGGGCCAAAAAATCGGTTTCGTGGGCAATGAAAACCGTCCGGAACTGATAACTCTCTTCACCAATCTGGAAGATTATCTGACACAGCGCCCTGGCGCAAACCCTGAAGAACTTGAATCTTTCGTACGCATTCGTCGGGAAGCCCCTGATATGTCGCTTTCAGAAATCCTTAACGACAGTTCCATTGTCCCCAATTCAAGGAAAGCAATATATCCCAAGTCTTTGAATCAAAAACTATATGTTCATACCATTGAGCAAAGCGATATTGTATTTTCCATCGGTCCCGCGGGCACGGGCAAAACCTATATCGCGATGGCGGTGGCAATCAAATATCTCCTTGAGAAAGAAATTGATAAAATTGTGCTGACGCGACCGGCGGTGGAGGCAGGAGAAAACCTTGGGTACCTGCCCGGGGACCTTCAGGCGAAGATTGATCCGTACCTCAGGCCGCTTTACGATGCGCTTTTTGATATTATTCCTACAGATCTTGCCAACCGTTTTGTTGAGCGGGGCCAGGTTGAGGTTGCTCCCCTTGCATATATGAGGGGTCGTACGCTGAATGATGCCTTTTTGATTCTCGATGAGGCCCAGAATTCGACATCTGAACAGATGAAAATGTTTTTGACAAGAATCGGATTTCGCTCTAAGGCAATTGTCACGGGTGACATTACACAAATTGATTTACCGACACGGAAAAAGTCCGGACTTGTAGAAGCTAAGCAGATTTTACAGGGAATTGAGGGTATCCGGTTTATTCATTTTACAGAAAAGGATGTGGTAAGACATGCAATTGTTCAAGAGGTCATCAAAGCCTATCAGCGGCATGAAGAAAGCACTGATCGTAACGGGGAATAGGCCCACTTTTCGGGAAATTCTCAGTTCTCTGCTTTTGGTTGCTGTTTCAGGGGCATTGATATTAAAGATGTTTTCCTTCGCGAACATCGAAAAGTTCGCTGCCGGGGATGTTGCGAGGTCGGACATTTATGCCACTCTGGATTTGAATATACCGGATACAGTTACGACTGAAGCGCGACGTCTGGCGGCACGGGAACAGGCACCAAATGTCTATATCTATGATCCCAGGGCCCATGAGAAAGTGACATTCATTCTGGATCAGCTGTTTCAGAAATTGGAGGGATATCAAGAGCTCCGAGAGTCACTGATCTCGGTACATGGAAAGACACAGAAGACGGAGACGGAAAAACAGATTGAAGTATTGAATAAGCAGTATCAGGAAGAGCTTTCATCTCTGGTCCCCCCTGCGATTTTTTTGGCCCTGAAAGACAGCAGGAATCTCGAGAACCTAAAACCACTTCTTACGGAACTGATGGATCGCCTGTACACCCGCGAGTTTGCAGAAGACCATAATAATTTAAAACTGATTAATGGGGAAGCGGTATTGGCAGATCCCGGTAAGGACCAACAGTATCTGACCAAGGGATTTCCACCGGTTGTGGATCGGGCAGGCTTGAAGAAGTTTGTGTATTCTTTTCTTAGAAATAGGGAAGTCGTGCATGATGAGGAGCTTTCCGTAATATTTGCGCTGGTCAACCATATTGTGATCCCAAACTACATTTTTGATAAGAAAATGACGGAGGCCTCCAGGGAAGAGGCTGCAGACAGTGTGGAGCCCTCATATCTCAGAAAGAAGACCGGGGAAATTATAGTGAGGAAGGGCGAGAGAGTATCTCCGGTAGCGGCACGATTTATTAATGAACAGAATGAAAGGCTTCTAGCCAATATTTCTTCCCGGAGAATAGTATCGACTTTGTTGCTGCTGATTCTGACAGTCTTTTTCCTGTACCGGCTTTCCGTAGTTTTTCAAAAGCGATATGTCCGGGATGAAGTGCCGGTATTTCTTTTGCTTGTCTGGTGTGCACTGGCTGGTATTGTGCTCATAAAGTTGTCCATTTTTGTATTGGGCGCTGTGGAAAGAAGTGTTTCGCTATCGGTTCTTTTCAAGGGTGAGCTTTTGTTTTATGCGGTGCCCTATGCTTTCCCCGCCTCTTTGGCCGCATTGCTTGCAGGGGGAATCCCAGCCCTGATTGTCACGCTTTGTGTGGCTATCATACTATTGCTGCTAACTGCGGGGAATATCCCTCTTACCCTTTTTCTCATATTTTCATCCCTATCTTCTATCTATATTTTGCGCAAACAATCTGGACAGTCTGCTGTGCTTTTTTCCGGTTTCTGGCTGGGTTTGTCTCATTTTGTTTTTTTGATTGTTCTTTACCTTCATTATTCCGGTAATCCCTCACTGGAATGGTATGGGGCTGCTCTTGTGATTGCTCTGGCAGGTGGTTTTTTTGTCTCAGCGGCTGTGACAATTTCTCTTCCTACCTTTGAGAGTGCTTTTCGTATTACTACCGATATTCGACTTCTGGAACTGGCGAATATGAACAACCGCCTGTTGGTGGACTTGTCTATGAAAGCGGCTGGAACCTACCAGCATTCAATTCTGGTGGCAAATCTGGTGGAAGCCGCGGCGAAATCGATCGGCGCGAACTCATTGCTGGCCAGGGTAGGTACGTACTATCATGACATTGGAAAAATGGAAAAGCCGGGATATTTTATTGAGAATCAGCGTCCAGGGGATGAAAACAGACATAATCGTCTTACCCCGAAAATGAGTTCGATTATTCTGACCAACCATGTGAAAGATGGAATCAAGCTGGCACAGGAAGCGAAACTTCCAGAACAGATTATCCGGTTCATCAAAGAACACCATGGAACAAAGCTGATGGCGTTTTTCTATAACAAAGCGCTTTCTCTGCAGGAGGAGAACGGCGAGGCTGTGGAAGAAAGTGAATACCAATATCCAGGACCGAAACCAACCATGAAGGAGACGGCCATACTTATGATTGGAGATGCGGTGGAGGCGGCATCCCGAACACTAAAGGCACCGATATCCGCCGGAAAACTTCAAAATCTGGTGAATCGGATTATCAAAGACCTGATTGATGATAACCAGTTTTCTGACTGCGATCTAACCTTCAAGGAGCTTGACTTGATAGCAGCCAGCTTTTTGAGATCAATAGCAGCTTCATTTCACACCAGGATTGACTATCCCGGGTTTGATTTCAATGAGCAAAATGCGGAAACGGAAGGACACGACAGGTCGGATAAGGACTCAGAATCATCGGGTGACGGCAACGGAGGAAAGGATGTCTGAGTCACAGAAGACAATTGTGTCGGAAATCATCTCCAGAGAAGGCCTGACCGGACTTCCTGATCCCGACAGCTGGACAGAGTTTCTTCAAGATATTTCAGTTGGGTTGAAATTGCCCGGAAGTGAAAAATGTTGTATGGAGATTCTCTTTACAGACAATGAGGAAATACACAAACTCAACCGTGATTATCGAAACAGGGACCAGGTTACGGATGTTTTGAGCTTCATAGATGGGGATATTCTACCGGATACGGATGAGATATTTCTGGGTAGTGTGGTGATATCGGTAGAGCGTGCTGAAGAGCAGGCGGTCGAAATTGGCCACACGCTGGAAGAAGAATTAAAATTTCTTGTATTACACGGCTTACTTCATCTGCTTGGTTATGATCACGAGACAGATAATGGAGAAATGGTGGCCGTGCAACGGGAGATAAAAGAGGCTTTGCCCGTTCATTTTCAAGGAGTAGAGTAGATGATGTTGGAAGGACTTCTAATCCTGCTTATTGTTTTGAGGATTGCGATTTCGGTTGTACGGACGGCTTTTGTCAGTTTGTCCAGGATTGAGCTTCGCCAGATTGCTGAAAAGTATCCTTCATTGTCAATGCTTCTAGAGCGTGGGGCAAGGTTTCAATTGATCGTGTCATCAACTGCAGAGCTGTTATTGCTCAGCGTTTTCGGGCTGTGGGTCATAATAAGCGGTGCATTCAGTGTGCCCTTTGATGTGAGAAAAGCAATCCTCGTGCCTGTAATCTATCTGATTATAGAGAAGATTCTTGTTTCAGCCACGGCTTTTCTGAATCGGGAGTGGATATTGTCCCGGTTTATTGTAATTTTTCTACCCTTTTATTACCTGTTCTTTCTTTTTGTGCTGCCCGCTTCCACCATTGCGCGGCGGTTGATAAAAATGGAGGACGAACGGGAAGAGGATGAAGATGAAAAAGAATCCGAGGAGAAGGCATTCATTGATGTGGCTACTGAACATGGGATTATTGAGGAAGAAGAAAAGGAGTTGATTCAGGGTGTGTTGAATTTTGGTGACACTCTCGTGAAGGAAATTATGACGCCAAGGACAGATATTGCCGGAGTTGAACAAGCCTTGTCATATCAAAGCCTTATAAAACTATTTCGTACGGCAAAACATTCCAGGATGCCGGTCTATCGCCACACAATGGACGACATTATCGGAGTTGTTCATTTGAAGGATATAGTGGTCGCACAGCCGGAAACATTTGTCCTGTCTGATTTTCTCCAGAAGCCGCTTTATGTTCCGGAGACAAAAAAGGTGAGCGATTTGCTCCGTGACATGCAAACTGCGAGGACAAAAATGACGGTTGTGCTGGATGAATATGGCGGAACGGCCGGCATTGTGACAATTGAGGATCTGATTGAGGAAATTGTTGGAGAAATTGAAGATGAACATGACAGCCATTATGAAACGATTCAACAACTGGGAGAGGATTGTTTGCTGGTAGATGGCAGGTGCAACCTGGAGGATTTGGAAGAAGAAACCGGTATTAATCTTGAAATTGGAGAAATAGACACAGTCGGTGGAGCAGTCTTCAACATCTTTGGCCGGATCCCCAAGGAAGGAGATTCTGTGGAGTGGAGCGATTTCAAACTTACTGTAGAAAAAATGAAGCGCCGACGCGTTCAGAGCGTTCGGATTGAAAAAATGGGGCAGAATGAGGCCTCCTAATTAATGGATATAAAGGAAGCGGAGAAATGAAAAAATTTGGAGTCGTTGCGATGATTGGCCGACCCAACGCGGGCAAATCAACATTGCTTAACAACTTGATGAAACAGAAAATATCAATTGTTTCAGACAAACCTCAGACAACCCGAAATGAAATTTTTGGAATTATAACTGAACCTGATGCTCAGATGGTGTTTGTAGATTTGCCGGGCTTTCACAAACCAATGTATGAAATGAATAAAGCAATGATGCAGACTGTTTACGATAGCCTGGATTCCTGCGATCTTATCCTGTATATGATGGATGCGTCGGTTGCAGTTGGTGGTGGAGAAACATATCTGCTGGAACAATTGAAGCCCCGGAGCAAGGACGTGATCGTAGCCTTGAACAAAACTGACATTATCAAGAAATCCCGCGTTCTTCCATTGATGGAAAAGCTTGCAAACGAAGGCTTTGAGGTGGTTTTCCCCATCTCCGCACTTACCGGAAGCAATGTCGACGAACTGATGAAAATCATTATTGAACGACTGCCGGAAGGTGAATTTCAGTACGATGAAGCGGACTACACAAATATTTCAGAAAGATTTTACGTTTCTGAAGTTATTCGGGAAAAGGTGCTGCAGGAAACCCGGCAGGAGATTCCGTATTGCACCTTTGTGGATATTCGTGTTATGAAAGTCGAAGATACCCATGTGGAAATTATGGCGGACATCGCTGTGGAAAGAAAATCGCAAAAGCCCATCATGGTGGGCCATCAGGCGACTATGATCAAGAAAATCAGGAAGTTAGCTGAAAAAGAACTGAAAATATACTTTGAAAAGCCGGTTGAGTTGGAACTTTTTGTGGTTGTAAAAGAAAACTGGCGACAAAAGTCACAGTATATGAATAGATTTAAACAATAATTTGCTGAATCATAGAGTTGGTGAATTTCTTTACTTTAGGAAAACGTCGTGTTAGACTGGTCTGTCCTGCTATTACAGGAAGAGTTTTACAATTTATTTAGGAGGTGACTGATGCTTTCGAAGGAAAGGAAAACGGAGCTTATCGGCACTTTCGGGGTTCATGAAAATGATACTGGTTCCCCTGAAGTCCAAATTGCGTTGCTCACAGAGAGAATTAACTATTTAACAGAACATTTCAAGGTGCACAAGAAGGATCACCATTCGCGCCGTGGTCTGTTGAAGCTGGTATCCCAGAGAAGAAAACTCCTTGACTATCTCAAAAAGAAAGAATTCAAGCGTTATAGGGATATCCTGAATCAGCTTAGGTTGCGCAAGTAGCCACGAGCGAACGGAGAACTTATGGTACATACAGTTACTGCCGAAATTGGCGGAAGAATAATTACGATGGAAACTGGCCACCTTGCCAAACAGGCAGGTGGAGCGGTTCTAATTTCATGCGGCGACAGCCGAGTGCTGGTAACAGCATGCGCTGCGCCGGAACCAAGAGAAAAGATTGATTTTTTCCCTTTAACAGTGGATTACCGCGAACACACTTCAGCGGCAGGTAAAATTCCAGGTGGATTTTTCAAGAGAGAAGGTCGGCCTTCCAAGAAGGAAGTACTGACCAGTCGACTGATTGACAGACCCTTGAGACCGCTGTTTCCGGAAGGATTTCAGAATGAGACACAAGTTATTGCGAATGTGTACTCTTTTGACGGAGAAAATGAGACTGAAATGCTGGCATTGACTGGTGCGTCCGCAGCCCTGTGCATTTCAGACATTCCATTTGATGCAACAATTGCCGGCGTTCGGGTAGGCTTGATTGATGGCCAGTTCGTGGTTAACCCTCTGTACCCTGAAAAGGAAAATTCCAAACTGGACCTGGTCATAGCAGGGACGGAAGATGCCATCGTCATGGTTGAAGCGGGCGCAAAGGAAGTCAGTGCGGCAACAATGGTTGAAGCGTTGACTTTCGGTCATGAACAGATCAGAAAACTCGTTGCAGCCCAGCGCGAATTGCAAGCACTTGTGGCACCCCACAAGTGGGAAGTTACGCCCAAGGTTTTCCCGGCCGGACTGGAAGAAAAGGTGAAAGCGTTCGTGGGAAATCGGCTTCTTGAGAGTCTGCAGATCAAAGACAAAATCATGAAGTATGATGCTGTTCGCCTGTTAAAAAAGGAAACAAAAGAATCTTTTGAAGAAGATGAGCAGTTTGAAGCAGGGTTAATGTTTGACCATATCAAGGAGCGTTTGTTCCGTGAAACCCTTTTGAGTCGGGAACGCAGACTGGATGGACGGGCATATGATGAAATTCGCCCCATCACATGCGAAGTCGGGGTTCTGCCCCGGACTCATGGCTCTGCAATATTCACCCGTGGAGAAACCCAGGCACTTGTAATGACTACACTGGGCACCTTTGGTGATGCTCAGATGATTGATGGACTGGAAGGGGAAGAGGATGAAAAATTCATGCTTCACTATAACTTCCCGCCATTCAGCGTGGGCGAAGTAAAGTTTATGAGATCCCCCGGTCGCCGGGAAATTGGCCACGGTGCTCTTGCAAAACGAGGTATAGAACCGATGATGCCCAACATGGAAGAGGATGACTTTCCTTATGTTGTGCGTCTTGTATCTGAGATTCTGGAATCAAACGGATCTTCTTCAATGGCTACCGTTTGTGGTGGCGTTCTGGCGTTGATGGATGCCGGCGTGCCGCTCAAAAAGCCCGTGGCTGGCATTGCTATGGGCATGGTAAAAGAGGGAGAAAAATACGCGATTCTGACAGACATTGCGGGTGAGGAAGACCACTACGGTGACATGGATTTCAAGGTGACGGGCACACGGGATGGAATTACCGCGTTGCAGATGGATTTGAAGGTCCAGGGACTGACAGAGGCATTGATGGCGGAAGCGTTGGATCAGGCTGTTCGGGCGTATAATGAAATCCTGGATAAAATTGTAGCTGCGTTGCCTGCTCCAAGGGACAATTATTCTCCATATGCACCAAGGATCACCAGCATTAAGGTGCATCCGGACAAGATTCGCGAGATTATCGGGCCGGGAGGCAAGGTGATACGTGAAATTGTGGAAAAGAGTGGTGCCAAGATTGACATCGAAGACGATGGGACCTGTCTTGTGGCTGCCACCAGCGAGGAGTCAGCCAAGCTGGCCATGGATATGATTCGGCAGATTATTCAGGAACCTGAAGTTGGAACTGTCTACAAAGGTACTGTTAAGCGGATTGAAAAATTTGGTGCTTTTGTTGAGGTTCTCCCCGGAAAGGATGGCCTGCTTCATATCAGTGAAATTGCAAATTACCGTGTCCGGAGCGTAGAAGACGAACTACAGCTGGGGCAGGAGATTGATGTGAAGTTAATGGAGATCGACTCACAGGGTCGGTTAAACCTGAGTCGGAAGGTGTTGCTGCCAAGAGAAGATGTCGATGAGAACCGCAACAGCGGTCATCAACAGGATCGGGGTAACCGTGACAATGGTAGACGTGATGACCATCGTGGCGGCAATCATGGTCCAAGGGGCAACGACAATAGACATAACTAATAGGAAATCTGGAGGCAAAGATGCCTGTGATTCTGGCAAAATACCTGAAGGATTACCTCGATAAAGAGGTAACCCTTCAGGGTTGGGTACGATTGAAACGCAGCAGTGGGAAGATCAAATTTATAGAATTACGTGACGGTGTTGATTTTATTCAATGCGTTCTGGTGAACGGAGTAAGTGATGGGGAGGCTTTGGAGAGCTTTGAGGAGCTGACCCAGGAAAGTGCCATCGAAGTGACCGGAACGGTTCAGCATAACCCCCGGAGTAATACTGAAGAATTGCTGGTCAAAACCATGAAGGTTTACCAGATTGCGGAATCTTTCCCCATTACACCGAAAGAACACGGAGTAGAGTACCTGATGGACAGGCGCCACCTCTGGCTTCGTTCCAAGCGCCAGTGGGCGATTTTGAGGATTCGTCACGAAATTATCAAGGCTTGTCGTGACTTTTTTGATGAAAGGGATTTCACATTGATTGATTCGCCCATTCTGGGGCCCAGTGCTGCTGAAGGTTCCAGCACTCTTTTTGAAACAGATTATTTTGGAAATCCCGCCTACTTAACTCAATCCGGCCAGCTCTACTCGGAAGCAGCGATCGCTGCATTCAAGAAAGTGTATTGCTTTGGACCCACTTTTCGAGCGGAGAAATCAAAGACTCGACGCCACCTGACGGAGTTCTGGATGGTTGAGCCGGAAATGGCCTTTGTGAAATTGAATGAGGTGATGGATCTCGCAGAGGAGTTTGTCATTTACATCGTGGATAAGGTGCTGGGCAACAGAAGAAAAGAACTTGCTATGCTGGAACGGGATATTGAGCCCCTGGAAAAGGTTAAACAACCGTTTGTCCGCATGACCTATACTGAAGCAGTAGACAAACTCCATGAATTAGGGTCGGATATCAAGTGGGGGGATGACTTTGGCGGAGATGATGAAACTGTGCTGACCAGAGAATATGATCGGCCCATCGTGGTCCACCGATTTCCGGCCAGCTTCAAGGCCTTCTATTTTGAGTTGGACTCGGAGAATCCTGATCTCGCTCTAGGTGTGGACGTGCTGGCACCTGAGGGTTATGGAGAGATTGTCGGAGGTGGTGAACGTTCTGCAGATATCGAGCATCTGTTGAAACGAATTGATGAAGAAAATCTGCCTGCAGATGCCTATGCCTGGTATCTTGATCTGAGGCGGTATGGGTCCGTTCCCCATGGTGGTTTTGGCCTGGGTATCGAACGAACAGTGGCATGGATATGCGGTTTGCATCATGTTCGGGAAACTATTCCCTGGCCCCGAATGCTCAGCAGAATATATCCCTAAGGCGGAAGATTGTGCATAAAATTGAACCGTAAAATGATTTGCGATCGCCCGGTTTGACCCGGGCAAATTTTGCTTTCCGGAGGAACTGTCTTTTTTGAAAACATTTCGACTGATTTCCCTTGGATGTCCTAAAAATACGGTAGACTCAGAGGTTATTGCAGGGACTCTTATTGAAAAAGGGTACACCCCGGTAGTGGAAAGCAACGGTTTCGTTGACGTGCTAATTCTGAATACATGCGGGTTTATCCAGTCGGCAAAGGAAGAATCAATAAGTTGGATTATGGAGGCTGTTGACGCCAAAGAGGCTGGAAAGATTGGAAAACTGGTGGTTGCGGGATGTCTGGCCCAACGCTATCCGAATGCCCTGAAGCATGAAATCCCCGAGATTGATATCTTGTCTGGTATTGATGATGTTGAAAATATTGCAGAGTTTCTCGGGAAAGAGAGTTCACCGGAAATTTCTGAATCACCGACCTACATTTACTCCCATATATCTCCGCGGGCAGTTTCCACGGGTATCGGATACGCTTATCTGAAAATTGCCGATGGATGTGATCATAGCTGTTCTTTTTGTGCGATTCCAAAAATCAGGGGAAAGCAGAGAAGCCGTGGCATTGAGGACATCGTGGAGGAGGCGACGGCGTTGACCGAAAGCGGAACACAGGAATTGATTCTTGTCGCTCAGGATGGGACGTCTTACGGGCGTGATCTCGGACTTACAGACGGGTTGTGTGATCTGCTTGAAGAATTGGAAAAGATAGAGAATGTGGGCTGGATTCGGCCCATGTACATGTTTCCTGGCAAAGTGAGTGACCGATTAGTGGACGTGATCGCAGGATCAGAGAAGATTTGTCCATACGTAGACATCCCCTTACAGCACAGTTCAGATCATTTATTGAAAAGCATGCGACGCACGGGAGGCAGGGAGAGTTACCTCCGATTGCTGGAGAAAATTCGTGATCGCATCCCAGGCGTGTTCGTTAGGACATCTCTAATTGTAGGATACCCCGGAGAAACGGATGAAGATATAGAACAACTATTGTCTTTTGTTAGAGAAGCAAGATTTCACCATCTTGGTGTATTTACATATTCGAGAGAGGAAGGAACCCCTGCTTTTCCCCTGAGAGATACAGTCTCTGAAGCAGTGAAACTGGAACGGTCTTCTGTTATAATGGAGGCGCAGAAAGAGATATCACATGAGTTGAATCGAAAGCTTGTTGGTCAAAGCCTGGAGGTGATAGTCGAGGGCTTTTCAGAAGAAACAGAATTGCTGCTGCAGGGGCGTCACATTGGGCAGGCGCCGGATATTGATGGCATCGTGCTGATCAATGACGGTGAGGCGTGTGTGGGAGAGAAGAAGCTTGTTGAAATTCAGCAGGCACTGTTTTATGATCTGGTTGGAAGAATTATTTGAAAATGGAAGGAGAAGATATGAGAAAATTTGCGACCTTAATGGCGTTGTCTATTGTTTTTGTAGTATCAACAAGTGCATTAGCGGGCCTGACGGCGGGACAGGTGACTTTTCATGTAACAGATGGGCATGGGCACGCGGTTGAAGGTGCTCAGGTTGTAGTTACAAGCGAAAAGGCAGGGAGTTTCAAGGTTGAGTTGACAACGGATAAGCACGGCAAGGCGAAGACTGTGCTGAGATTTGATCACTACGAAGCGGTGTTTACAAAAGATGGATACCAGAGTTATTCATATAAGTTCAAGCCGAAACTCAGTGACCGGAAAGTGATCGAAATCAAGTTGATATCTTCTGATGAGGCGATGAAGGAAGCGGAATCAAAACTGACAGGTAAGGATAAAGCTGTTGTGCTGTTCAATGAAGCGGTGCCATTGATGAAAGATGGTAAGGACAAGGAGGCAATGCCTAAACTGACAGAAGCAATCCAATTGGATCCTGAATTGGCTCCGGCACTTTTCCATGCCGGTAGAATTGAACTGAAAAATAATAATCTGGACAAAGCTCAGAAGTACCTGGATAAGGCTCTCCAGGTGAACCCCGACATGGACAGCGCTTATTCGATGCTGGCAGAGCTGTACAAACGAAAAGGCGATACCAAGAACTACCAGAAATACCTGAAGGAAGCGGAAAGCAGGGGCTCCGTGTCGGCCGGTGAATATTACAACCAGGCGGCTGAAGCAATCAATGCGGGGGACGACACGAAGGCAAAAGAGCTTCTTGCTAAAGCCATCAGTGCGAATCCGAAATTTGCAGACAGTTACTACCAGCTGGGAGTATGCTTTATGAGAGGCGGAGATTACGCGAAAAGTATTGAAAATCTTCAGAAATACCTTGAAATTGAACCGACCGGTAAACATGCTGAGGAATGCAAGCAGTTTGTCACTGCACTGAAATCGATGCAGCAGAAATGATTTAGATGTTCTCAAAAGGAGGGGAGTGAATATGAAGAGATTTCTTGTTCTGGTATTAGGGATTGGATTTGCCGTTGTATCGGCAAAGGCAGCCGTGAAAGATTACATCGTCGTGTTGAAAAAAGCCCCGGTTGCAAAAGTTGTTAAGACCAACCTGCGCAGCAAGGCCGCATCAGTGCAGATGAAAGAAGTACTGGATCAGCAGGCAGAGCTTCAAAGTTTCGTGGAAAAGAAACTGCATGGCAAAGTGAAGATGAGTGTGGCTCTGGTGGCAAATGCAGTTCTTGTGTCCATTGACGAAAAGGATGTGGAGAAAGTACAGTCCCATCCCGGCGTTCTTCGGGTAAAAGAAAACAAAGTCAAATATCATCTGACCCTGGACATGGCGGACCGCGTATCCAGAATGAATATCCTTCGTGATCATCTGAACCTCTCGCCCAGTGAAACCGGTAAGGGCATGAAGATTGGTATTCTTGATACCGGTATTGATATCACGAACCCTATGTTTGATGATACCGGTTACACCTATCCGGCAGGATTTGATCCCGGTGGTAGCAGCGATACAGCTTTAACAAACAACAAGGTGATTGTCGCTAAGAACTTCGGAAACGACAGTAGTGCCAATGACCATTTCGGTCATGGCAGTGCCTCCGCTTCGGCTGCTGCGGGCCGCGAAGTAGATATGACATATGGTCCTTATTCTTTCACATTGAAAGGAAGCGCCTCCGGCGCTTATATCGGGAACTACAAGGTATTCAACCGTAACGATACGACGACAGGCCAGCCAGGCGCCCCTCAGATGTCAATTATTGCGGGCATAAATGCGGCCGTTGCGGATGGTATGGATGTGATCAATCTGAGCCTTGGCGGAACAGCTATGGGTATAGACGGTGATGACGAAGTTGACGCGATTGAAACTGCGGTACAAGCTGGAACCATGGTTTGTATTTCATCCGGTAACGAAGGCTATTATGTGGATGAGAATGATGATGGAACTCCTAAATGGGAAACCTTTCGGCTTGCTGAGCAGAGTGTCGGGACGCCGGGTATTGCGCCCAGTGCAGTTACTGTGGGAGCAGTGGACAATGGCCGGAACTTGCAGTCCGTGGGGACAATCAGTTCTTCCGATTCCGCAGTCCCGGAAAATCTCCAGGCGTTTTCATATGGAAGAGATACCAAGGTTTCGCAAACATTAAGCCAGTTTGGACCGTATCCGGTGGTGAACATTGCGGATCTTGGAGTAACTTCGGAAGGATGTATGAGTTTCGGATCAGCTGATTTATCCGGAAAGATGGCGCTGATCAAAAGGGGGTCCTGCAATTTCTGTCAGAAAATCTACAATGCGGAACAGGCGGGAGCTGTCGGTGTGATTGTCTACAACAATGTAGCCGGCAATGCGTTAGTCACAATGAGTATGGACGACATAACATGTATGCAAGACTATCCGACAACGATTCCGGGCTATTTCATTACTCAGGAAAACGGTCAGCAGATTATCCAGATGCTGGATAATGGGGATGATGTGCAGGCATCATTTGGGACCCTATACCCGAACCAGAGTTCCGGGTACAAATCGACCTTTTCTTCCTTTGGCCCCACCGCAATTGACTACAACCTGAAGCCGGATGTGGCGGCAGTCGGTAACCAGCTGACGCTGGCCACTCAGGCAAACAATTCACAGACTGACCCGGATTCAGGTCAGGAATTGACAATGTACGATGTGAGCGGATTTACCACTCTGGCAGCGGGTACCAGCTTTTCTTCCCCGTTGACGGCCGGATACATGGCGGTCCTAAAACAACTGTACCCGACTCTCAATGCTGCTGAGCTGAAGGGCGTACTGTGCTGTACGGCTGATTTTACGCAGAATTACTTCCAGACGGAAAGAGGGTTGGATTATCTGGTCTATCGCGGTGGACTTGCGGCACCTGTTTTCGCCGGATCCGGGCGCGTAAACATGGAACGTGCTATGCTGACGCACATTACGGTTGTTCCCAACTCCATCGGTTTTGGTAAAGTAAGTGTAACTTCGGCAAAGGCTTCCGGAAATGTCAGTGCCGACGTGACAGTAAAGAATATAGGAAGTACCGATCTCACGCTGTCCTCTTCAATGATTAAGCTGGTGGACAATAGCCAGGTGAGTGCCTCGCTGGCGTCGTCGGCGGACATCACCCTGGCGCCCGGAGAATCCGGTACAATTACCCTGGATGCCAGTTATCAGGGTCCTGTGGACAGTGATCTGCAGGGTTACATTGAATTGTACGACAACTATGGAAACACCTATACAATCCCGTATTTTGGACGATTCAAGGATGATACGGCTCTCGCAGCGGCGGGCAGTGCATCCGATAATGACTCAGATGGTGTTATAAAGAGTGATGAAGTTTTCGTACATTCTGATCCCTTTGTCGCCGACACAGACGGTGATGGCGTGAATGACGGAGATGAATTGAATGCCAACCCAAGCACAGACCCTGTGAATGCGACGGATCCTTACAATATTCCCACTTACACGAACAAAGTCTATATCCCCTTGACTCTTACCGATTTCGACCGGGAAGCAGAATACCTTACCAACGTTTACGTTGTGAATCCAAGTTCCTCACCTGCAAAAGTCGTCGTTCTTTTCTATAAGAAGACGGAAGGGGGACAGATTGTTCAAACACCGATAGAATGGACATTGAAAGCAAATGGCTGCCGAATTTTCCCGGCCAGCAACAATCTCTATCCATCCGACAATGGATGGGCAGTAGTGACGTCGAACCGTGAGGTGAAGGCGTTCGCGGAGATTAAGAAAGTGGCTGCGGATGGAGACCAGAAAACAGCGGTTGCAATTCCCGGAACCAGTACGCTCTCAACCAGTCTTTACGTTCCGCATATTGCGGAGCAAACAACGCAATGGGATACAATGATTGGGCTCGTGAACCCCGGTGATGGCAGTCTGGCCGTTCAATTTACGCCCCAGGGTGGTTCGGCATTGGCGATCCCAAATTTTTCCGGAATGGAGATGTCTGATTTTGTTAATGTGATCGACGGGCTCTATGATGGGACCTATCCCTTCAGCGCTTCTGAGCCTTCACACTGGTGGGGGGAGATTACCAGCAACAAGGGAATTCTGGGTATGGAGGTGTTCACGCAGAAAAATGCCAACCTGAACCAGTCGGCTGCTTTGCTGCTGACCGGAGAAACCTCAACTGAGATTATCATTCAGCATGTTGACACGAGCTGGTTGTGGTGGACGGGTATTGCATTGAACAACCCCAATGCCAGCACTGTCAGTATTACCATGACACCATATGATGACAATGGTACGGCATTGACCACCGCCACGTTTACGATGGCTGCAGGAGAAAAACTGGCGAAACTGGTACAGTCCTTCTGGGGGGACGGAGAGTACCCGAATGGTGTTAGCTGGATTAGAATTACTGCCGATGCCCCGATCACCGGTTATGAACTCTTCGGCATAGATTCTTCCGGCGATGCAAGTTCTAAGGATGCTCTTGCGGGTATTGAGGCACAGCCTTCTTCGGCGGCCGCAACAAGTCTGGTATACCCATACACACCCAAGCTGACATCAAAAGTGTGGTCTGGTATTGTTCTCCTAAACGCCAGCGGAAGCACTGCAAGTGTCACCATTAACGGTTATAACGCGTTGGGCGAGCAGGTAGGCCATACCACAAAGATTCTGGGTGCGGGAAAGCGTCTTGTCTCAGTAGTGGGTGGAACGGGTGTTAACGACATCTTTTCAACGGCTACGGATGATATCCGATGGATCAAAGCGACTTCTAATGTTCCTATTATCGGATTTGAGATTTCCGGTGACCAGAACTTTATGTATTCATATGGGATAAACGCACTTCAATAAAGTGTGGAGTTTTTAGAAACGTGTGTGGTATATTAGCCACACAATATCTGAAATTTGTAATGTAAATGTAAGAAAAGAACGGTGCCAGAAACTGGCACCGTTCTTGCTTACTAAATATGTCTATGTTGAAGTTCAAGCAGAAAACGATAGCTACACAGGTTAGTTGCTCAGGAATCGGGTTACATTCCGGGAAGAAGGTACAATTGGCTTTAACGCCAGCCCCGGATAATACCGGGATTGTATTCCGTCGCGTGGATTTAAATTACTACCCCATAAAAGCGGATATCAAATATGCTTCCAGATTGAGCTATGCTACCAATCTCAGCCGCAATGGCGTATCTATAGCGACCACTGAACATCTTCTGGGTACTCTGATTGGACTGGGTATTGACAACTTATATGTAGATATTGATGCCGAAGAAGTCCCTATCATGGATGGCAGTGCCTCCGCTTTTGTTTATCTTATCAACGAAGCGGGAGTTCGCCATGGTGATGCTGAAAAGAAAGTCCTGAATATTGTGAAGCCAGTTCATTTTGCCACGGGAGACCGAAGAGTATCTGTATACCCATCAGAGAATTATCAAATCACGTATTCAATTGAATTTGACCACGCAGTTGTGGGGTCCCAGAAGAAAACAATTGAGATCGATGACGCCGAGACATTTGAAAATGAAGTTTCCGGCGCTCGTACATTCGGGTTTTTAAAAGACGTTGAAATGTTGAGAAAGAATGGCCTGGC
>CAZRHT010000006.1:2336-20079 GCA_964599895.1 uncultured Holophagae bacterium | reverse complement strand
CTCGTACATTCGGGTTTTTAAAAGACGTTGAAATGTTGAGAAAGAATGGCCTGGCTCTGGGCGGTTCACTTGACAATGCCATAGTAATTGACACGGACCGTGTTTTGAATTCCCATCTGCGCTTTAGAGACGAATTTGTGCGCCATAAGATACTGGATGTGATGGGTGATATGGGCTTGTTGGGTTATACTTTGCGGGGACATGTAGTGGCACACCGTGCAGGCCACGAAATCCACGCAGGATTGGCAAAGAAACTTCGGGAAAGCGAGGCTGCATTTGAAATAGTGCCCCTGTCCAGTCTAATGAAGATTGCAGACCATGATGGACTGGAAGAGTTGGCCAAAGTTCCTTCAAGTTACTGATTCATTAAAAAAAACTGTAAGATGAAAGTGCGAGTGGACAGAATAATGAAAGAGGTGTCTGTTTACCTGTATGTTCCCATTCTGCACTTATACTCAAACTCAGACTCAGACTCAGACTTAACATTCTCTTGTGAATGTTAAAAACTGGCGGAGGAGGTGGGATTCGAACCCACGGTCCGCGCTAACGGACAGACGATTTCGAGTCGCCCCCGTTCGACCACTCCGGCACCCCTCCGCTTTGTCAGCGCCTGTTTCTAAAAAACTCTGTCAGAATTGAACCACATTCATTTTCAAGGATGGGGCCATCGATGGTGAAGGTGTGGTTCAGGTTCATTTCGTTTACGAATGGAAGGCGCCGCGTTACACCGCTTCGCTTATCCAAGGTACCAAACACAAGACGGGAAATCCGAGAATGAACCATTGCGCCAAAGCACATTATACATGGTTCCAAAGTGACATAAAGGGTTAATCCCGCAAGACGATAATTTTTTAAAAATTCCCCGGCATCCCGAATCGCCATGATTTCGGCATGGGCCGTGGGGTCACTTAATGAAATGGGAGAATTGTAACCTTTCCCGCAGATGAGACCATTTTCTCCAACTATTATGGCTCCGATTGGTACTTCATCGGCCTGAAAGGCGAGTTCCGCTTGCTCCAGTGCCAGTCTCATAAAGTATGTGTCGGATTCGAGGTGTTTCATGGTTTTCTTGGGTATCTGAGGCGAAAATTGACTCTGGAGTCTCTGTTCTCCAGAAGAGTCAAGTCTCCTCCGGAAAGTTCTATGAGCCATTTGCTGAAACTCAAGCCCATGCCCAACCCGTCTTCAAATTGTCCAATTCCAGGATCGTACAGATACTTTTCAAGATATTCGTCTGGAATCATAGGCCCATCATTTCTGATTTCAAGGACACAATCGCTCCCGGAAGAAGAAGCGGTGATATGAATGGTTCCGCCTTCTTGTGAACGTAGAGATTCTACTGCATTATCAAGAATCCGCAAGACAGGCTCCACAAACAAAGTGGGATGAATTGTAATACTCCGAAGGGGAGGTTGAGGTTGGAGTATGATTTGAATTTTCCGTTTCACGAAAAGGTCGGTAACCATGTATTGCCGGATTGTCTCGAGCACTTGTCCGGGTAACAATATTGTGACATCCTGTTCAGGATCAAGCCACGAAAGCACTTGTTCAAAGTCCGTCAGCTGCTTTTGGAGACTGTCTGCTGACTGGAGAATCTTGTGGAACGTGTCCCTGAACCTTGAAGCGGGTATTTGAACCGCATCATTTTGAACGACTTCCGGTGATTCATCCAATTCCCTCATTAGTAGTTCCAGACGGCTGCGAATTCCGCTGAGAGGTCCACGTACATTGTGATTGAGTCCTCGAACACGTGTAAGTGTGTTCTTCTGGAGTTTCGTGTACATTGCCCGACTGGATAAAAGGCTGGAAATTCCGGTGAGAGGTTCGATAAACACCTTCTGCTTTCCTGTTCTTCCCAGTACAAACTTTCTGTCGCCAAAAATGAGCACTGAGGTGAAGGGGAAATGGTGTGTATCCAGGATTTCTTTCGCTTTACTCAGAAGTTCCGTATGGTTCAGATCTTCTTCTTTGAGTTTTGTGAGGTCAAATTCATAATCGCTTCCCATGTCTGCAATGGTAGCATGTTTCATCTGTTTTGAACAGATGTCGGCTTGTTGTGTTACAATGCCGAAAGGAGGGCTTATGACGGAAGTTATACTGGCATTGGGTAGTAATCTGGGAGATCGAGCAGGGCAGATTCAAGATGCTCTTGATCGGCTGGCAAATTCCGGGCTTAAATGTGAGGCAATCTCGAGCTGTTATGAATCGAAAGCAGTGGGGCTGAAAGATCAGCCGGATTTTGTCAATGTTGCAGGTAAATTTACGTGTCAGGAGTGTTCCCCCTTTGAGGTCTTGCGATTGATTTCCAGTATTGAAAGCGAAATGGGCCGCGTTCGTACAGTTGAGAAAGGGCCCCGCATGATTGATATTGATTTGATTTTCTTTGGCAAGAGCATGATCGCAACCAATACGCTGACTGTACCGCATGCTGCTTATTCTTCGCGACGTTTTGTGCTTGAACCTATGTGTGAGGTGGTGCCGGACTTTAAACCGCCCGGAGTAAATGGTATGTCAGTTTCCGGGCTCCTGGAAGACTGTCCGGATCAGGAGAGTAAGCCTGTGAGCCTGGGTCAACTCTGCCATATCCCATCCGACTGTTGAAACGATCGTGGCCCCCCCATTTTTCGGCATTTGATGTCAATTCAGAGAAAAAATCAGCGGCAGATACCACGCTCACTGTGTTCAATAAAATCTGCAAAATATTGAACTTCATCAATTCTGGGAAACTCTTTTCTCATTTCGTTGAGTGCTTCCGCCAGTTGCAATTGCCGCCTGAGGAGAATACGGTAAGCTTTCTTTAACGCGGTGACGACTTCCGGTCGGAAACCCTTTCGTTCCAGACCCATTGTGTTAATGTCGTATGTTTTCGCACGATTACCGACAGTTTTCACAAAAGGAAGGGCATCCCGGGTAATTACAGAGTAACCCCCCACAAACGCATGGTCGCCGATTCTGCAGAATTGATGGACCCCTGAGTAGGCACCAATATATACATGATTCCCCACAGTGACATGACCACCCAGGGTGGCGGCATTCACAAAAATGTTGTTATCCCCGACCTGGCAATCGTGGGCGATGTGCGAATAGGCCATTAGAAAGTTTCGAGAGCCCACAACTGTTTTTTCGCGACCAGTGGTTGTTCCTCTGTGAATTGTGCAGTTTTCCCGGATGAGATTATCGTCTCCAATAATTGTTTCAGTGGGCTCATCATGGTACTTGACATCCTGAGGAGGGAACCCGATACAGCAGAATGGGTAAATCTTATTGTTGTTTCCGATGGTTGTATGGTCATCAACCTGAATTGATGAGCTGAGTGTTGTATGGTCTCCAATCCGCACATGGTCACCAATTACGCAAAATGGACCGATAGTGGCACTCTCTGAAATTTTAGCATTATGACCGATTACGGCTGTCGGATGGATCATGATTTCCTCCCTATATTTGCCAAGAAAGATGTACTGTTCTCTTACAAGATCATTTTACCGAAAGAGCGGAGGAAAAAACAGCTTCAGCTACAAGTTTATCACCAACAAAAGCTTTTCCGGAAAGTTTACAGTAACTGGCTTTCAATTTTAAGACTGTAACTTCAAACCGAAGTTGATCTCCGGGTATAACAGGCTGGCGAAAGCGCGCCCTTTCAATTGTAGTGAAGTAGACGAGACCTCCTTCTCCCATTCTGTTTTTGAGAAGCAGAATCCCGCCTGCCTGGGCCATCGCCTCAATTACCAGAACTCCCGGCATCACAGATTTTTCAGGGAAATGACCCTGAAAAAAGGGCTCGTTCCCCGTTACATTTTTGTAAGCTTCAATGTACTTGTCGTCTTCATAGTGCGTAACCCTGTCCACAAGCAGAAACGGATAGCGGTGTGGCATTATGGATTTAATTTCTTCATATTCGATTGTTTGAGGCATAACCCCCCCCCATTATTCTTCTATTTTGTTTTGCTCTTTTTTCAGTAATCTGCGAATGGATGCGGACAGTTCCGGTAGACGAGCGAGCGAGGCTATCTGTTTTTTCCAGACCCGGTGTTCTGTGGCCGGATATCCCACAACAAAGCGTCCGTCCGGAACGGATTTGGTCACTACAGAGGCACCACCTATGGTGGCACCCCTCCCAATATGAATATGACCGACCAAACCGGCTTTGCCGGCCAGGACAGCGTAATCTCCGATGGTTGTACTTCCTGAAATACCGGCCTGGGCCACAATGATCACGTGTTTTCCAATTACAACATTATGTGCGATTTGCACTTGATTGTCGATTTTGCTCCCGTCTCCGATGGAGGTTTCCGTGAAAGTTCCCCTGTCAATGGAAACGCATGATCCGATCTCCACAGTATCTCCGATCCGGACATTCCCGATCTGTGGGATCTTATTGTGTCGCCCTTCAGCAAAGTGAAAGCCGAAACCTTCACCACCGATGACTGTATTGGCTCCGATGATGCAATTTTGTCCAATTATGGAGCCGGGGAATATAACAGTATTACTGTAAATGACAGTTGATTTACCAATATGGACATTTTCCATCAATTTGACACCTGAGTGGATGTGGACATCAGGTCCAATGGAGCAGCCGGGAGATATCGTAACAAATGGTCCTATTTCTGCAGTCGGATCCACTGATGCATCGGGATGGATCCATGATAAAGCGGGCATCGCATGCACCGGGTATTTGGAAATAAAACGGGAGGAAATGCGGATGAAGGCCATGTAAGGATCATCTGACTCAATTACCGGGCAGGGGAAGGAAGCGGCAAGTCCCGTCGGTACTATCAGTGCCCCGGCTTTGCTGGAAAGTGCGGTATCAAGAAGTTTTGAGTCCTTCAAGTAAGATAATTTCTCCGGAGTGGCATCGCAAAGGGAGGCCACTCCGGAGATATTACAATCTGGCCCTTTCAGGTTGAGACCGAGTTCTTTTGCCAGGTATGATAGTTTGAATGAAACCTCAATTTTGCGCATCAACCCTTTTGATGGCTTCGGCTGTCAAGTCTGCTGTGGGTGAGAGGTACACAATCCCACTCTGGGCACGGCTGAAGACCACATCGAGATTCTTTTCTTTTGCCAGCTGATCGATAATGGGTTGAAGAAGCTTCTGAAACTTCTCAAATCCTTCTTTCTGCTTAATCTGAAGCTCCCGCTTTGCATCTTCCTGCATACGCTTGATTCGCGTCTGGTAGTCGGAGAGTTTTTTCTCCATCGCGAGTTTTTTCTCATCTGAGAGGGACGCTAACTTTGTCTTATATTCTTTTTCTGTCTGCTGAGCTTCAGCGACTACCTGCTTAATTTCGTTCTGTTTTTGCTGCACCAGATTATTGAGTCCCTGCAGGAGTGCTTTTCCCTTTACCGATTTGTAAATAACCTGATCCGCATCTACTACTCCGACACGGCTCTGCGCCATCACTGCCGATGAAGAGATTAGTGCCACAAGAGCCAGAACAACAACTGAGAGTTTTTTCATATCATTCTCCTTTTCAAGAATATTGATTTGTCAAAAAATTGTGCCAATCGTAAATTGAAGGTTACCACCACCACTGGTCTGACCGGGTACGTCATCCAGAGGCATTCCATAGGTCAGCCGAATCGGCATCTGAAAGACCGGAAGGTTGAACCGTGCCTCGAATCCCCAGGATCTTTTCATGGACTCTGAATTGGAAAAAAAGGACTCATCTTCAAGCCATACGCCACCAATGTCGTAAAACAGGGCAAATTGAAATTTGTGTTCGATTGGAAGAACCCATTCAAAGTTGCCGACGAACATTTTTGTGCCGCCAATGGAGATATTAGTGGCCGGGTCGACTGGAGATATCCGTCTGAAATCATACCCTCTAACTGTACTCTCACCTCCTATAAAAAATCTGTCATAGTATGGGATTGTATTCCCCTGGAGCGCTTGTGAATAGCTTGCCCGTGTGTTGACAAGGAAGAACGTATTCTTGTAACCGCTGAATAAATGCATGGCGCGCATATTAACCGTATATTTGAGATTATCTCCACCCAGTTGCCAACCTGCCCATTCAAGTCCCAGTGAGTATTTGGATCCTTCTGTAGGTAAAAAGGGATGGTTCAATGTCACGTAATTGATAGATTGGTTGATGGAGCTTGTAAGGCGGTTGGAAACCGGTTTGAAAATAGTGCTGCTTTGCAGTGAAGAACCTGGAACATCCACAATTTCAAAGCGATAGCTAATTGAGTAGGTTAAGAAAGGCTTGAGACGAAACCCAAACCCAAGACTGAACCCCGTGCTCTTCCGGCTGTAGTTGTAATAGCTGGTTTCGCTGTTGAACAGGTTGATTGTGAAAGAGTGAGGATAATCAAAAATCCATGGTTCGGTAAATGAAAGGTTGTAGTATGTGATGTTGGAGCCAAATGAGCCCTGCAGCGAAAGCTGTTCACCTTTCCCTAGGAAATTGCGGGTGCTGTAGGATGATTGGAGGAAAAAGCCGGCAAATTCACTGTATCCGCCACCGAAATTGATTTCATTAACCCCGGTTTCCTCCCCCTTAATTGTGACGTTTACCTTGTCTTCTCCAGGGACAAATTTGACCTCCGGGTTTGTTTTTGAAACGTCGAAGAAACCAAGCTGGTTGATACGAAGCATACTGTCTTTGAATGTTTTAAGACGAAATGGGGCCCCTTCGGGAATCATGAACTCCCTGCGAATAACTTTGTCACGACTCACTAGGTTGCCCTTAAATTCAAGACGATTTAATTTGAACTGTTTATTTTCGTTAAGCTTGAAAGTAATATCCTCAACATTGTCAGGCTCAGGGTTGAGAATTCGTTCCATGTAAAACTGGAGATAGCCAGCATTGGTATATATTTCCTCAATGTCGGCCTGAAAATCGTTGAGCTTTCCAATGTCAAATGGACTGCCTGTCTTGAGTTTCCATTTACTGGCCAGAACAGTGTCTGAAATAAGTTTATTGCCCTCAAAGGAAACTTTGCCTATCTTATATGACTGGCCTTCAAAAATCGGAATAGTCAAAAACATGCGCAGATCCTGTTTGATCTTTTTGTTCTTTTTGGCCCTTTTTATGTTCTTCCGTTTTTGTCTTTTAGAAGTAAAGTCCTTTACCTCAATGACAGGGTGACCAACGAAAACGTCCTTGTATCCTTTCTTCCAGTATACCTTCTTGATGTTGTCCACATCCTCGGAGAATTTTTTTTCAGAGTAGATATCGGATGAAGAAATGAGTGAGAAAAATCCATGTTTCTTGATCTTTTTCATGGCCTTTCTCAGTTTTTTGCTGGAAAAAATCTTGTTTCCTGTAAATTGGATACCGTAGACGCGTGCCTTGGAGCCTTCTTTGATGTTGAACGTTAGATACGCGATACCCGGCCCCAAATCTTCGAGACGATGACCAACCGATACGTTGCGATAACCCTTTTCATGATAGACATCCAGAATGGCAGTCTTTATTTTGCTTATTTCGGAGTAGTCCATCTGAACGTTCTTTCTCAAAACAACCTTCTTTTCTTTCAGTTTGTCCAACAGCAGGTTGGGACCGAAAGCATGGTTTCCAAAGAACCTGAAATCTTTGATGATGGGTCGTTCCTTGACTAAGTAGGTCACAATCTTTCCGGTTTTTCCGTCGGTGACATCGACCTTTATATCCGAAAAGACTTTCAGGTCCCATAAGCGTTTTACATCGCCTCTGATTATTGAGAGTTCCAGGCTACCGCCTTCTTTTGAATGGATGCGAAACTCGATAGATCCATTTGAAATCCGGTGATTTCCTACAATGTTGATTTTCTCAATTGTCTCGGCGTTGGCTGTTACGGCACTCATAAACAGCAGGAAAATTAGAATATGTTGCAGGGGTTTCAGCATTTAACCTCCAGGATTTCACTGACCTTACGAACAGTTAGTTGATCTTCTTCTACTTCAAACAGATATTCACCTTTTACATCCTTGCCATTGGAAATGATCAAATCGGAGAGTTTATCCTGAACATGAACCTGAATAGCCCGTTTCAGTGGACGAGCACCATATTGAATCTTCATGCAGGCCTGTTTTGTGAGCCATTCTGTTGCCGCTGAGCTGAGTCGAACCTGGATCCCTTTGCCAATCAGAAGTTCATTGAGGTCATTTACCAGGATGTAAACAATTTCAGAGAGCTCCTTACTGCTGAGGGGATTGAAGACGATAATGTCGTCCACTCGGTTAAGGAATTCAGGGGCGAAGAAGCGCCGCACTTCCTTTAAGATTCGATCGCCTCTGTTGGCCGGAATCAGTGGGTCCCCTGTATCAAACCCAACGCCCTTATCCTGGGTAATAATTCTGGATCCGACGTTGGAAGTCATGATAATGATCGTGTTCCTGAAATTGATTAATTCGCCGAAGGCATCTGTAATGCGGCCTTCGTCAAAAATTTGAAGCAGAACATTGACAAGTTCAGGGTGCGCTTTCTCGATCTCATCCAGAAGCACCACGGAATACGGCTTTTTCTTTACTCGCTCGGTAAGTTGTCCTCCTTCTTCGTAGCCCACATAGCCAGGAGGTGAGCCAATCAATCTTGAAACCGAGTGTTTTTCCATGTATTCAGACATATCAAAACGGACAAGGTTCTTTTCAGAACGAAAGAGATAGGTTGCCAATTGTTTGCTCAACTCGGTTTTGCCAACACCTGTCGGACCGAGAAACATAAAAACGCCAGTCGGACGGTCGGGATTGGACATTCCAAGGCGGGCGCGCTTGATTGCCTTTACAAGGGAGTTGACTGCTCGATTCTGTCCGACAACACGGGAGACAAGATAGTCTTTCAGGTTCAGCAGACGTTCTTTCTCACTTTCGGTTACTGCTGTGACCGGAATTCCGGTCCAGATGGAAACCGCTTCTTCAATGTCGGCAACAGTGACAATCGGCCAGTTGGAACGGTCTTCGATCGGTGCGGTTTCTTCTGAATCCGGTTCGTCCACAGGGCCGATCATGGGGAAAAGTGCTTTGAATGGAGCTTCTTCCTCATTTTCTGGCACATTTTGAACGTTTACAGTCTCATTCTGTCCCATGTGCCGGAGTTTTACCCTTGCGCCTGTCTCGTCCAGGAGGTCAATGGCCTTGTCCGGTTGCATCCGGTCGGTGATATAGCGTTCTGAAAGGGTGACAGCTGCCTCCAGGGCCTTTTCTTCGAATTTGACGGAATGGAAATCTTCATATCGATCCTTAATTCCTTTGAGAATATTGAGTGTCTCTTCCGGAGTCGGTTGCTGAACGGAAATAGATTGGAACCGCCGCATCAGGGATTTGTCCTTTTCGATTGTCTTGGAAAACTCCCGGTAAGTGGAGGACCCGATGACCTGAAGCTCGCTTCGGGCAAGGGCCGGTTTCATAATGTTGGCCGCATCAAGCGATCCCTCAGCGGAACCAGCTCCTACAATAGAGTGGAACTCGTCAATAAAGAGGATTACATCATTGGCAGCAGCTTCTTCTATTATATCCCGAAGCCGTTCCTCAAACTGTCCTCTATATTTCGTGCCGGCCACAATATTATAAATGTCCACACCGTAAATAACTCGTTCTTTCAAGGGAGTAGGGACGTCTCCGGTGGCAATGCGGGTGGCAAGTCCTTCAACAATGGCGGTTTTTCCGACGCCGGCTTCTCCCAGAAGAAGGGGGTTGTTTTTCCGACGCCGGGTGAGGATGTGAACGATCCTGTCCATTTCTCTTTCTCGTCCGATACATCTGTCAAATCGGCCTCTCTGGGCCATCTTTGTAATGTCACGACCGAATTTCGAAAGTATGGGTAGCTGCTGTTCAGGGGTCTCTTCTTCTGCCAGTTCGTCATCGTTGTCCAGCATAATGTCGTTAATGACCTGGTTCTTAGCCTCAATGAGGCTGCCCAGTCCCGATTCCCGAAGGGCCGTAACCGCTGTGGAAGTATGCTGAGATAACATTGCCAGGAAAATATGGTGAACTTCCACCTTCTCTTCTCCCAGCGTAAAGGCCTCTCTTACAGCCATTTGGAGCAATTTTGTCGCGGCATCTGTCATGGGCATGTCACCACTGTGGGTGGAACGTCCCAGTTTCAGGCACAGTGAGTCAATAGAACGGCGCATCTGTACCGTGTCCAGATTTAGCTGGCGGAAAAGACGGCTCATATACGCGTCTTCTTCCATAAGGATTCCATGCAGTACATGGACTGTATCAATGTATGGATTTGAAAACTGGGCGGCCTTGTTCCTCGCAAAGAACAGGATTCGCCTCGCCTTATCTGAGTATTTCTCCAACATAGTTCTCTCCGTTTCCGCTCATGGGGAAGATTCTATCACATCGTGCGGCAATTTTCATATTGTGTGTAGCAATGATACAACTGTATTTTCTTTTTTTTCTCAGGGTGTCCAGGTGGTCCATTACTGCGTTTCCGCTGCGGGGATCCAGGTTGCCCGTGGGTTCGTCCATCAGAAGCAGATTTGGCCCATTTATCAGAGCTCTGGCAATGGCGGTTCGCTGCTGTTCGCCGCCGGAGAGCATGGAAGGGAAATGCCCCAGCCGATCTGAAAGTCCCAGAATATCCAGGATTTCTCTTGCACGTTCTTCCGACTGAGTGCGCTCGCCTCCCCCAATCAGAAATGGCATTTCAACGTTCTCCAATACGGTGAATTCCGGCAGCAGGTGATGAAATTGAAATACAAAACCGATCTCCTGATTGCGGAAACGGCTGGCTTCTTCCGGTTTAAGGGCGCTGTAAAGTGTATTGTTCAACTGTATCGCCCCACTGGTCGGTCTGTCCAGGAGTCCCACCAGGTGAAGCAGTGTACTTTTGCCGATGCCTGACGCCCCTGTGACCGCTAAAAATTCTCCATCCTCCAAGGTCAGACAAAGGTCTTTGAATACGGTCAAAAGAGACTGCCTGACCGGAAAGGTCTTCGTGACATTATCCAGAGTCAGTCGCCTACTCATAGCGAATTGCCTCAACCGGGTCAAGAGCTGCAGCCCGCCTGGATGGATAGAGGGTGGCAATCCAGGAGACGACAACTGTTATAACGAAAACGACGGCGACATCCAGCGGCCGTACCTCAAATGGAATGTAGGAGAGAAAGTCATAGACGTCCGGGGGTAATTTCAGTACCTGGAACGCGTTCAAGGTAACAGAAATACCAACACCGAGCACAGTTCCAATGGTCGCTCCTATGAGTCCCACCACGAGACCCTGCATTTGAAAGACCTTCATGATTCGCTTCCTGTCCATTCCCATAGCCATCATAATTCCGATATCCCGATGCTTTTCCATGACCATGAGAACCAGAGATGATGTGATGTTTAAGGCCGCAACCAGCATGATAAGACCGATAATCAGAGACACCACCATCTTTTCCACCTTGATGGCTGAAAAAAGGCGTTTGTTGGTTTCCCTGAGGTCAATAACAAAAAACTGTGCCGGAAGTTTGCTGTTCAGGTCGTGTTTGAACCGGTCAATACTATCCATTGAACGGGTTCGAACTGCAAGAAAATCCACTTTCTGCTTCATGTTGAGAATCGCGGCCAACGTTTTCAATGGAGTAAATACCCATGTCTTGTCATATTCATAGATTCCACTGTAAAAAATCCCTGCGACAGTGAAGGTTCGCATTTTTGGCATAATGCCCAACGGTGTCTGGGTCGGTTTGAAGAACATAATCGTAATCTTGTCACCGGTTGTAATACCATGTCTTCTTGCCAGATCTTTTCCTATCAGCACTTCTCCGGGGTTGAGATGATCCCGTTTCAGGTTCTTCAGGATTCCGGATACTTTCTTCTCGCCGGCAAGCTCCATTCCCTTTACCACAACAGGCGACGGCTCGGTTGACATACCACCACGAATCAGGCCCTGGGTTAGAATTTCCGGAGATGCGGCGGTGAAGCCGGGAATTGTTTTCAGCAGTCCGATCAATGAATCAGCATCCTGTTCTGTCATGGCTCCGGAAAGACCGTGAATTGTCAGGTGAGAGTTGGCGGAGAGAAGATTCTCTTCCATTTTGTTGTGGAATCCGGTCATCAGCGAAAGGGCGATTATCAGTGACATAACGCCGATGATAACGCCAAGGACAGAAATCAGCGTAATGGTGCCGATAAAAGCCTGGTTTCGCCTGGCCTTCAGGTAACGGAAGGCAATAAAATTTTCAATCTTCATCTTTTCTCGGACGCATATACGGAAACAGAATGACGTCTCGTATTGACTGAGAATTTGTCAAAACCATTACGAGTCGATCAATTCCGATTCCCTGTCCGCCGGTGGGAGGCATGCCGTGTTCCATAGCGGTAAGAAAATCCCGATCCATCATCTGGGCCTCGTCATCTCCCTTTTCCCGTTCGGAAAGCTGCATCTGGAAACGCCGCAACTGCTCTTCAGGGTCGTTGAGTTCGCTATAAGCATTTGCCAGCTCCATCCCGGCGATGAATAGCTCGAATCGATCCACGAATCGGTCATCTTCCGGAATGCTCTTGGTAAGGGGAGACACCTCAATAGGATATTCCGTAATGAAAGTGGGTTGAATCAGTTTCTCCTCCGCTACCGCCTCAAATACTTCTGAAAGGAGCTTTCCGTAGCCCATTTTTTCTGCGTCTTCGATATGAAGTTTTTTCGCCTCAGGCAGGAGCGTTTCGATTGCATTCAGTTTATCCATTGGAATGTTGCCATACTCGACAATTGCTTCCCGCATAGTCAGGCGACGGAAAGGTGTCTCAAAGCTGAGGGTATGTTCTCCATACTTCACATTCCGTTTCTGAATCACATTGTCACAAAGTTGGGTAAACAACTCCTCCGTAATGGTCATCATATCCCGAAGATCGGCATAGGCTTCGTAAAACTCTACCATGGTAAATTCGGGATTGTGCTGAGTATCCACACCCTCATTACGGAAATTACGGTTGATTTCAAAAACCCTGGGAAATCCGCCAACAATCAAGCGTTTCAGAAACAACTCAGGGGCAATTCGCAGGTAGAGGTCAAGATCCAAAGCGTTGTGATGCGTGACAAAAGGTCTTGCTGCCGCGCCGCCCGGAATCAATTGCATCATGGGGGTTTCAACTTCCATGTAGCCTTTCATTTCAAAAAACTTCCGTGCTTCAGAAATCAATGCAGAACGAAGAGCGAATGTTTGCCTCACTTCATCATTGCTAACCAGATCGAGATAACGCATACGGTAACGCAACTCTTTGTCCTTCAATCCGTGCCACTTTTCAGGCATTGGACGTATCGCTTTGGACAGGAATGTATATTCTTCCACCATTACCGTGAGTTCATCTGTCCGTGTTCGAAACAGGTTGCCCTGAAGGCCAATGAAATCACCCACCTCAATTTTCTTTAGCAACTTGTATGCCGGTTTTCCGACCTTGTCCTGCCGGATGTACAGCTGTAGTTTTGCGCTTCCATACGCAATATGCATGAAACAGGCGCGGCCCTGCATTCGTTTTGATATGATTCTGCCGCATATCTTCACTGATTTTTCGAGTCCTTCCAGTTCTTCCTTGTTGTATTTTTCGAAAACTTCCTTTATTTCTTCAGGGGTAATATCGTAGTCGAATTTCACCGGGAACGGGTCAATCCCGGTTTCTTTAATATCTTGAAGGTTCTGACGACGTTGTTGAATGTATTCGTTTTCACTCAGCTGTTGTTGATCCATTTAAAATCCCCTTATTTGCAAAATAAACAAGGCGTATTATATGCGAGGAAAGGCCGGAAGTCAATGGAGGAGACGTGTTCAGTTCGCATCCGTCCCAAGTGCTCAGCGTCCCGTGGAAAAAATAGCAAAATGCCGACCGGAAATAGAATAATTCCCTTTCTTGTTTTGCTCCAATTTGGACTTCAATTACTTATTTCAACCCGCAGTAAGACATGATAAGATTGCCTTTCGAAATTTGGAGAACATATGGAAACGACGGCCCTATTTGGACAAATCGCAGCAGTTCTGACAGCCATCTGCTGGTCCTTTGGGTCCCTTCTGTTTACCGCTGCGGGCAGGCGAATCGGCTCCAATGCCGTGAACCAGATTCGTCTCTGGTTTGCGTTGGGTTTTCTTTTGATTATTCATTTTCTGGTATTCGGAATCCCCTTTCCGATCCATGCGGGAAACCCGGCCTTTTTCTGGCTGGGCTTGTCCGGGTTTGTGGGATATGTACTCGGAGACTCCATGCTGTTCGAGTCTTTTCTACTGATTGGTCCCCGACTGGCAATGCTGTTGATGACCCTTGTTCCCATTTTCAGTAGCATTCTGGGTTATTTCTTTCTTGGTGAATCCATGAACGGTATGGAAATGCTTGCTGTAGCCGGCACAGTGGGGGCTATCGCCTGGGTGGTGACTGAACCAAAACCCCGAAATGGCGAGGTGCACCCCCATTACGCGCTGGGTGTTTTGATGGGAGCCGGCGGGGCTTTGGGACAGGCCCTTGGCCTGCTGTTTGCCAAGAACGGACTTGCCGGTGGCTTGTCCCCGATTTCGGCCAACCTGATCCGTGTTTTTGTTGCGGCAGTTGCCATCGGCTTGATTTCTGTTTTCAGAGGGAAATTGCTGAGCCATTTCAAGAAGTTGAAAGTTCGTCCAGTGTTGGCACAGCTGCTTGGGGCGGCTTTTATGGGCCCGGTTCTGGGAGTTGTGCTTTCACTTGCTGCAATCGCCTACACCCGCATTGGGATCGCGTCCACCCTCATGTCACTCTCGCCGCTATTTCTGATCCCATTGTCAAGGCTGTTTTTCAAGGAGCACATCAGTGTCCGGGCGATTGTGGGAACAGCCGTTGCCTTTACCGCTTCGGCCCTGCTGTTTTTTTATTGATAAAAAGGGCCATCAGTCTGGATGGCCCACTCCTGCTAATCGGTCACATCGCAGAAATTTAACGTGATTCGAATATCTTCCGGTGACATGATTTTCAATGGCATAGGGAAAAGATTCTTCCCGTCGGTAACCACCGAAATGAGAGACTGGGGTTTGGCGAACAGCCTCAATGTCTTGAAAATCCCTTGGGCAATGGTAGCTCGATGACCCACCAGAACGTCCGCTTTGCCCGCTACTACCGTGTTCACGTGCTTTTCTGCCGCAGCTTCCGGTGAGAGTGATACGTCCATAGACAGTGGCCCTTCCACGCGAACATTGGAGCCAAACTGTTTTCTGGACCCCATTGCCTCCATGACGGCAGCGGGAACAGCTGATTCCATCTGGAGCGATACCACCTCTACAGCGGATAAAATAGAAATCTTCGGTGAGTCGATTCCCATTTTCCCAGCCACAAAGGCCGAATTACCAACGATTCTGGTTAGCGTGGAGATGTCCGGTTCCGGATGTACAAAGCTGTCGGTGAAAAGAAGAGAGCGGTTGTTGAGCTGGAGAATGGCCACATGGGAAAAGCTGTACTTCATATTTCTTGCGATTTCCCGAAGTTCCCGGAAAGTTTCAGCGGATTCAGCCTCATTAATGATCACATCCTGAACCTTCCCTGAATAGAATGACTCAAATGCGGTGACCGGACTCATTTCCTGTCCCTTGACAGGGAGCCTGCAATGGGTTCCTGTTATGGCAATCATTTTCTACCTCCCCCGGCATACAATACGCCCAGAGCCAGTGAGGCTTTCTTGTTTGTCGCGGAATCGGACCGGGACACGAGACATACCGGTATGGTAGCACCCATGATAAGACCGGAGAAAATCGTGTCCGTGTATAGCGTCAATCCTTTTATGATTGTATTGCACTCTTCAATAACAGTGGCTACCAGGCCATCCAGTTGACGAAATGCGTATTCCGCGGTCACGGAGGGAAGGGGATGGATGTTTTCCCCCAGATCGCCAAGGCGTTTGCAGATATCTTCATGCTCGGGAGATTCTTCATCCGCGTATGGAGCCAGAAATCCGAAACGGAAAGGCGAAACTTCCAGTGCATCCGCCAGGTCCACCATATTCCTGCAGATTGCTTCTTTCTGTCGGGAGTCTGGTTTGGGAATCATGCCGCCGTCTGTGAAGAAGAGCAAACGGTCCCGTCCCGGAATGTCAACGACGGCCACGTGGCTCATTACATCGCGGGCCTTCAATTCGGGCCTTGACAGGAGGGCTTTGAGCAGGACAGCGGTCTTCACAAATCCCTTCATCAAGAACTGGGCCTTTCCGTCAGCCGCGAGGGCCACCGCCAATTCACATCCTTTTCTTGGGTCTTTTTCGTCGATAATTTCCATACCATCCAGAGAAAACCCGCCATCATGCGAAATTTGTCTCATTTCTGAAGCATCACCCACCAGAATAGCATGAATCAAACCATCCTTTTCCGCCTCGACAACTGCCTGAAGAACGGAAGTGTCATTTGCCATAGCAACGGCAACCGTTTTATTGCCGGTCTGCCTTCTGGCACCGTCCAGTATTTCCTGTGCGCTTGTGATCATAATCGCCTCAACTATATTCTTTAATTGCTACCGTGCCGGAAAGAGCCAGGAATCCGGCTTCTCCCAGAGCCTGCATTTCGCCTTCTCCCGGGAACACTGCAATGGTTCCAAGAAACCCGATATATTCCTTTAAATCCTCAATAAACACGTCAGAGTGAGCAATACCGCCTGTTATGAGCACCGCCTCAAAATTTCCTTTCAGGGCGGCGGCTTCCCTGCCGATTTCCTTTGCTACCTGAAAAACAAAGGCTCGATACACGAGATCGGCTTCCTTGTCACCGTCCTTTACCTTCTCCATCACTTCCCGGAGGTCAGATGTGCCGAGATAGCCCTGGAACCCGCTGTTGATGGAGAAATCACGTTCAATCTCGTTCTTGGGCTTACCGGAAAAGCACAGATCAATTACCCCATTCAACGGCAATACACCGGCCCTCTGAGGAGAGAAGGGGCCTTCACCAAGCAGTCCGTCGTTTACATCGCGAATCTCACCGCCTTCCAGCGCGCAGATGGAGATGCCCCCACCGATATGAGCGACAACATAATTGACATTTACCAGAGTTTTTCCAATGGATTCTGCGTGACGACGGGCCGTGGCACGGATATTCAAGGCGTGGGACCGACATTTTCGTTTAATCCCCGGAAAGCCTGAAACTCGGGACACGTCCCAGAAATTATCCACTGTAACCGGATCGGCAATGAATGATGGTACGGACCATTGTGCCGCAAGCTTTGCGGCAATCATAGAACCCATATTGCTTGCGTGGTTCGCAAACCGGCAGGACTTATAATCAGACAGCATTTTCTCGTTGATCCGGTACACGCCGCCGTCCAGGGGTTTCAGGGGTCCGCCCCGTCCCACAACTGCCACAAGGCACTGTGTTTCCGGGTCAAAATGCCTTTCAACCGCTTTCATGACTGCCGTATATCGCAGATCAAATTGATCCGTAGCCTTTTCAAACCGTTTCAATGAATCTACATCGTGATCGACAGACTCTTCCAATATCGCACCGGTTTCAGAAAAAATCCCATATTTTGTCGAGGTGGATCCGGGATTTATAACAAAAATAACATCCTGCATCTGAACCTGCCTCCTGAAAATAATCCAGCAGAGAAAGTGTAACATAGAAAGTGTGATGATTGATGAGTGATGAGTGGTGAAAAAATTATGAAGAAACAAAGTTGAGAAAAAATATAGGTGTGAATTTAAGTCTAAGAAAGAAAGAGATATAAACAGATGAGGTGCTTAGGTTGAGGAAGAAGAGTGTTCTGTGTCCTGACCGGAAGGGGAATGCAACTTCTTAAGTCAAGGGGTCTTGTCCCGTTTCTTTCCTTTCACTCTCACAGCTCCTACTCATCCAGTATGCACTATCAACGCGTCCGAAAGGACGCTTTTCACATCAC
>CAZRHT010000006.1:0-2236 GCA_964599895.1 uncultured Holophagae bacterium | reverse complement strand
TCCAGCCAGTGGCGGGCAAGGCCTGAACGGGCGGTTTCTTTGTAGCATGTGCCCATATCGAGGCCTGTTTCACGCATGGTGGTCATCACCTCATCGAAGCTGATCCGGTGATGGCCATCGGAAAAAAGGGCAAAGGTGGAGCAATGCAGAGCGCGACCTGCCGCGACGGCGTTTCGTTCGATGCAGGGAATCTGGACGTATCCTTCCACGGGGTCACAGGTGAGGCCAAGGTGGTGTTCCATCCCCATTTCGGCAGCGTATTCAATCTGGGGAACTGTCCCGCCAAGAAGCTGGGCGGCCGCAGCAGATGCCATGGCACAGGCGGTGCCGATTTCTCCCTGACACCCCACTTCAGCGCCGGAAATGGACGCATTCTTCTTTACCAGGTTTCCGATAAGCCCGGCAGTTGCAAGTGCACGGAGAATTCGTTCGGTATCAAAGTGATAGACTTCCCGGAGATAGTACAAAACGGCGGGCAGAACTCCGGCGGATCCGCAGGTGGGAGCTGTTACGACGATGCCACCTGAGGCATTCTCTTCGGAAACCGCCAGTGCGTAGGCAAATACGCTGCCGATGACCCGCACTGCATGAGAGGCATTGATGGCTTTAATGTGGTAGGACGCGGCCTTTCTGGCAAGATGCAGAGTTCCAGGGAGCAGTCCTTCGGTTTTCAATCCCCGACGCAGTGACGTCTCCATTGCTTTCCAGATGGTTTCCAGAAAGGTCAGTATTTCTTTTCCCTCTGATTGAACAACAAACTCCCAGAGTGAGCTTCCGTTTTCTTCACACCATGTCAGAATCTTGTCCATGGAGGACATGGGGTAAACCGGTTTGATTTTCGTTTCCCAATTCCTGGCATCCCGGATCGCGCCGCCGCCAACGCTGTATGTATCCCAGTTTCCCATGGCGTTTCCATCGGAGTCCAATGCCTCGAACCGCATGCCGTTTGGATGAAGAGGAAGGGTTTCGTTGGGCTTCCAGAGGATGTCCACCGGGGCAGGATCCAATACCCGTGTGATGGCTACGTCAGTCAGGTGGCCTTTCCCGGTAGCGGCGAGGCTGCCATACAGAGTTACGCGAAAGGAGCTGGCACCTTCGGATTGTTGTTTGAATATGCCGGCAGCCGTCGTGGGACCCATTGTGTGGCTGCTGGATGGTCCGTTCCCCACCCGATATAGCTCGCGAATACTCTCCATGGCCCTCTCCTTCAGATTCTAATGCTGGCATTGTATCGTATTTGGTCAATATCGTAAAAACCTTTCGTAACTTTGAGAAAATGAGCGTAAAATATTCTTCGTGAGACTTGGTATAACGGAGGTTGCCGATGAAGAAATTGATTGTAGTACTCGCGACAGGTGTGGCGGCGTTGTTGGTTGTGGCTTGCACAAATAGCGGCGGCGCGTTGAAAAAGAATGAAATTTCAGATTGGACTGCGAATCTCTTGAAGATGCGGGAAAAGACAAATGTCGATTTCAAAAATGATCCGGTTTCACCCATGGCGGGAATCGGGAGGCTGAATGTGCCTGCAGGTGTTATCCGATATCTTGTTCCGGGGGATCATATCGTAAACGTGTCTGAAAAGGCAGCAGATGCTTTTCTCATGGTCTCAAGTACAAAAGGTAATTGGACGTGGAAAGCTCTGAAAGAGAAACTTTCAGTGGGGTTGAACGGAAAAGCAGCGAACAGTGATGCTATTGAAGATGGAATGCAGTTTCATTTCGGGAACTATACCCTTCAAGCCTATACGTCGAAAGATCGTTTGACACTGATTGTTTTTGATTCCAAGAGGCCGGAGCTGCTTCACTTTCAACAGTTGAGATATTTTGAACCCAACTCTGATCTTGTACTGGATGCGAAGGTGGAGCGGATTAAACATCCGGATAGAATCACAATGCTCACCAGCCGCAATCTTGAAAAAGGGTACTACCGGTACGCCATTCTCCACTTCAAGGTGAATGGAGAAAATTGCCAACTGACAGCGTATAAAATGAATCTCAAAGGTAAGTACGATCATGAGTTATTTATTCCTTTCCGGGATGCCACTTCCGGGAAAGAGAGTTACGGTGCCGGGCGGTTTCTGGAACTGAAGGAAACACCAGGTGACAGCATGCGGCTGGATTTCAACCTCGCGTTCAACCCGTTGTGCAACTATTCCCCTGCCTATAATTGCCCCATTCCTCCTGCAGAGAACACGTTGACTGTTCCGATCCGTGCTGGTGAAATGGCATATCCACAT
>CAZRHT010000005.1:0-72137 GCA_964599895.1 uncultured Holophagae bacterium | reverse complement strand
CAATCGGGTTGGTGTTGGAGATGGGAGTTGGTGCGAGAAGAACAAATTTCCCCTCTTCACTCCAACCCCCACCCCTACTCCCACTCTCCAGTACATCGGTACATGACGACAAGCGGAGGGCACGTAAGCCGCCAGATGGTCATGCACGGTTCTTCCAATTGAAAAGGAGAGGGGTGGTAGAAAATTGTTGTGTCATTCCGTCCTCATTACATGTCGATTTGCTGTTTCAATTCACGCGAAGCGGGCCGCTACTGGACCAGATTTGTGCTCATGCTTGCATGAAAGTCCAAATCTGGTTCAGTGGCGGGAAGTGGCACAACGTGACACGGTTTGAAACAGTAATTCAGTGTTGTTTAGCACGAAGTGTCACGGCGTCGAACCAAAAGCGGATTGCTGCCACATTGTTTGTGGCTGAGAGTGCTTTCAGGTCTCAGAGAACTTCGTCCAGTTCTGCAAAGCAGGCCTCACAGGGATAAATACCCTTATGATCAGTGTCCTCCACAGAGTAGGAATTGTGCATCACACAACGGTTATCGATACAATGCACCAATCCGAAAGTATGACCCAATTCATGGACGATTTCCTTTAGCAACCGCTGTTCCAGCAGTTCCAGGTCTTCTTCGCGCATATAGTATTGTTCCTTCAAACGGTGAGAAGAAACAATGGCAAACTGGCCGTGCATGTGGGCTTCCCCGAAAACAAATGTCAGCACAGGGATAAAGAGGTCCTCTTCAACCAGAAGACATATTTTGCTCCCTCCCTTGGGTGTGGTCTGGATGAAATGCTTCAGAATTGCTGTTGACTGATACTGATTTCGGGCCGGATCAAAAAATGGGTGCAAATCCAGTTTCGGAGACGCAATATAAACCGGACGTTTAAATATGGTCTCCAGCGTTTCAAAAATATGCTTTTTCAGAAGGCCTTTCGGAAAAGCAATCGGGCCGAGAATAATCTTCTCTTCACTTTTCGATGCCATACTTCTTCATCTTGTTGTACAGGGTAGTGCGGTCAATTCCAAGTACCTTGGCCCCCATAGAGATATTGTAGTCACATTCCTTCAATACAGTTTCGATGTGCATGCTCTCGATTTCCGCCAGGGAAGAGGATGGGGATGTGGTAACCGGTATTTTTTCAGGTGCCAGAAAGGCCAGTTCTTCAGTTGTTATGAGCTTCCCTTTGGACGTAACAAACGCGCGTTCCACGGCATTTTGGAGCTCTCTCACATTACCCGGCCAACCATGCTGCTTCAATTTATTCAGTGCCTGGGCTGTAATCCCCTCTATCTGTTTCCCGGTCTGTCGCCTCAGAGTGGAGATAAAATGCTCCACCAGGAGGGGAATATCTTCCATCCGCTCTCGAAGGGTGGGGACATGAATATTAAAAACATTGAGCCGATAAAACAGGTCTTCCCTGAAGTTCCCTTCGTCCACCATTTCTTTCAGGTTTCGGTTTGACGCGGCAAGAACCCTAAAATCAACCTTTATGCTCTTGTTGCTGCCGATCCGGGTGATTTCCCTTTCCTGGAGAACCCGCAGCAGATCCACCTGCATTTTGGGGTTCAGTTCTCCAATCTCATCAAGGAACAATGTGCCACCGTTTGCAGCCTCAAACTTCCCTTTCTTCTTATAAAATGCGCCTGTAAACGCACCTCGTTCATATCCGAACAACTCACTTTCCACTAATCCTTCCGGAAGTGCCCCGCAGCTCACTACAACCAGCGGCTCGAAACGCCGGGGGCTGGCATAATGAATTGCCCGGGCTACCATTTCCTTCCCGGTCCCGCTTTCACCAACGATGAGAACGGAGGTATCGGAGGGCGCCACTTCTTCAACCTGGTTCAGGATTGCTTTGATCGGAGAGCTTTCTCCAATAATGTGCACATGTTTCAGTGCTGTTTCAATATTTTCCTTCAGGTGTATATTTTCCTGCTCCAGTTGACGCCTTGCGATGATTTTTCTAACCATCATGGAGACATAATCCGGATCAAAAGGCTTGGTCAGGTAGTCGTATGCTCCGATCTTCATTGCTTCAACGGCGTTATTCACTGATGCATAAGCCGTCATCATCACTACATCTATGGTGGAATACTGGTCCTTCAAGCGTTTCAGCAGCTCAATCCCGTCGATTCCCGGCATTTTAATGTCCACGAAAGCCATGTCAAATTCTTTTTCTCCAATCATTCCCAGCGCGGCTTCGGCAGTCTCCGCGACTTCCACATGATATCCGTCTTCCTCCAGCCATCCCTTCATGGATTCCCGGACAATCAGCTCATCATCTACAATCAGTATCTTAACGTTATCATTCATTCAGGCCTCCATCTCATTCCAGCTATTCTACAAGCCGGATATCTGTTTGCTGTACTCCAGGAAAGTTTATCATATTCCACCTTCATGCTCTTTGCCCAATCTTTAAGCAGGGAGGAAGATGGTAAAAGTCGTCCCCTTCCCCTCAGCACTGTCTACTTCAATGACGCCGTTGTGCTGGTGAATTACCCCATACACAACAAAGAGCCCGATTCCAACACTCTGGCCATTGTCCTTTGATGAATAAAACGGCTCAAAGATATGAGGGAGAAACTCCTCCGGTATCCCAATTCCATTGTCATGGAATACCAGTTTCAGTTGTTTTTTCTCCTTCACATATTGCGCGGAAATATCAATTTCTCCCCCCTGGGGCAGGGCCTCAATTGCATTCTGAACCAGGTTCATGATGATTTGCTGTATTTTCCCCGGATCGCACCGTATTACCGGGATATCCGGTGCTACATTTAGATTCAGGCCAATCTGCTTATCCTTGGTCTTGAACTTCAGAATTGAAACCGAACGTTCAACGATTTCGGCAATATTGCAATCCATCATTTTCTGCTCCGCCCGGGAAAAAGAGAGGAGTTCGGATACAATATGGCCACATCGCTTGGCTTCACTTTCCATAATGCCCAATCTCTTGGTCACCTTGACACGGTCCTCTTCGGTAAGCACCTCCTTATCCATGTTTTTTTGCAGGAGATTTATGAATACGATCAAACCGGATATTGGATTGTTAATTTCGTGTGCAATAACCGCAGCCAGTCGTCCCAGCGACGACATCTTCTCCGCCTGGATAATCTGACTCTGGGCCTCCTTGAGTTGCATGGTCTTCTGTGTCACCCGTTCTTCCAACTCTTCGTTCCACCCTTCAATCTCAGTTTTGAATGCGATGAGCCGTTCCAGCATTTTATTGAAGGAAAGGGCCAACTGCCCCAGTTCATCCCGGCTGACGATGTCCACCTTACAATCAAGGTCGCCCCTGGCAATCTGATCGGTACTTATGAGAAGCTGGCGCAAAGGCCTGGACACGTGTTTCTTGATAAACAACATGATAAGAGCGGGCAAGAGAAGAATGAAAAGAAGCGAAACCATGAGAATCTGGATCTGACTCTTATGAATATCCTCCTGGAGTCTCGTTCGACAAACACCCATGTTCAGGAATCCGAGAATGCGCTGTGTCGGGCTGTGAGCATGGCAGGCGGCACTGGAGCAGCGGGGCTGGTTCTGGATCGGGACAATCACGGACATGATGCAGCTGTCTTCTGTATCCGAATTGTAGGTCAACATGTCATGGGACCGGTTTTGCTCATTTCCTGCCTGATGACAGATAGAACATTGGCGCGATTCTTTCTGTGAAAACTGCACCACATCGACCTCATTCGCCGTCATGGAAGAGCGAACTTCCCCATTGTGGTTGTAAATTCTTAATTCCTGGATAATTTCCTGTTTCCCGATCGCCTGTAACGTTATATTGATGCTTGTTGTATTATCCGCCATCATGTCCTGTTCCAGAGACTTCAGGATTGTGTCGGATACTGAGTGAGCATTGAACAACAGGTCTTCAATGTATATGTTCTGTTGATGTTTCAACATGATCAGATCAAAAGCAAGAAATGCGAATGTAATGGAAACGGCTATGATGATGAAAATTTTCAGCCGAATAGAAGTAACATTCTGCAATGGGTTCATGAGAACCCCCCTTTAAAAAAGGACGCCCCAAACCGGAGCGTCCCATTCAAATTTAAACGGCTTTAACGGCAGAGTCCTCCAAAGTTTCATGGGAACCTTCTTCAAACAGATCAAAATACTTAACCGCATAGGCAAATATGATGAATGAAACCACTACGAACGATGCGGACACTGCCACTTCCTGCCAGCTGGGTACATATTTCACTTTCGCTGACCACTGGAATGCAGTCATGGACACGTTGAGGCGGTTCATCAGGAATCCCAAGACACCCGAAAATCCCGCCGCAAAAACACCGAAGCGTGTCATCATCCACTTCTTCCGAAATGCAATGATCGTAGGGATAAAGACCCACAAAGCCATTTCCAGCCACCACATCATGGAGATAAAAGAACCGTCTACAAGATAGCCCAGTTTGTGACCTGCCATCAGTCCTTCAAACATCGCCACGAAGAAAGTCAGCTGGATTACTACCATTCCCCTTACCAGGTTAGCCAGAATCGGAAGGGGAGCTTCATGACCCATCCCACGCCAGCTGAGATATGATTCAACAACCGTCATACTCAGCCCGGCACCAATGGATGTGAAAAAGAAATATATGGGTAAAAGACGACTGTACCACAATGGATGTAATTTCTGAGGAACAATTACATACAATGTGCCCAATGATGACTGATGCAGCGTCGAAATCAACACACCGAGAATTACCAGTAAAACATAGCCCTTTTTGAGAATCTTAACCGGCTTTCGCAGCCACTTGAATTTCCCGAAGGCGATGGATGAAAATTCGAGGAAAAGCACACCGAGGTAACTTGCCACGCACACCGCCAACTCAAACATCGCGGAACGGTGGTTCCCATATACCAGTGCATGCCAGATGTCATAGTACTTACCAAGGTCCCACAAGAGTGCGGTTCCAACCAAAGCATAGCCCATGAAAGCTGTCAGAACTGTCGGTTTAACAATACAATGATATTTCTTCAGATTGAAAATATAGACAATTGCGGTAATCGTGAAACCACCTGCCGCGAGACCTACACCGGAAATAACATCAAACCCAATCCAGATCCCCCAGGGAAAGTCGTCCGATAGATTTGTCGCATACCCCAGACCGTACACAAAACGCTGAAAAGTAGCGACTGCACCAGCTATCAGGATCAGGGCTGCCACAACCCGCCAGAATGTAATGCGGAATTTTGGCTTAGTCATTTTCACCCTCCTTTCCTTTTTCTCTTTCCTCTCTAATTTTCTTTGAACCTTCATTCTCATCTACTTCTTCTTTCCGGTTGTTTAACCACCACATTCCGGTCAGGAAAGTAGCCCAAACCGGAACAATCATCGGAATTTTGTTGAGTACTTGCCATGTCAATTCAGGTAACGCCTGAACTCCCAATTTTGTGTCGAAATGAAGGGATTCAAACGGCCGATCCTTTGGTGCGAGAAACATTACATTTGTTCCGCCAACCTCGTGTTCCCCGTAAACATGGGGAGCATAGGTGTCCGGATTTTCCTTGATGCGTCGATGGGCTTCAGCCAACAGTTTATCCCGATCGCCGAAATAAGTGGCGCCGCCGCCATCTTCCTGACAGGTCTGGCTGCAGGCCGTCGGCAATCCTTTATGAACCCTGGTGTCATAGCACATGATGCATTTCCGTATCCTTGGAATCGGCTTCTGCCACTCATATTTCGGAACATTGTAGGGGCATGCTATCATGCAATAACGACAGCCGATGCAGAGGTCAAAATCGTAAACAACCGGACCTTCCGGTGTTTTGTGCAGTGCACTTACAGGACAGGCTGAGGCACAACTGGGATCCGTGCAATGCATACACAGTTCCCTTACATAGACCTCGTCGCCTTCCTCGCGAAGAACCGTATAGTTCTCCCAATCACGTTTCTTCCCCACGGGTCCCGGAAGCTTCTGCTCCTTCTTGCAGGCTTCTGAACAGACGCCGCACCCTACGCATTCTGTAATGTCCACCAGCATGGCTTTGGGCATTGAATACTCCTTGTCTTAATGCTTATTCATCTTCCGTATAAGTTAGGCCGGATATTCGGCCTTTCAAGTCTTCCTCCTCTGGGAAACGGGAGATGAACTGTTTGTCGATCATTGCTTTTGATGTTATACCGGATACGCACTGGTTTTATTATACACAAATTCGGAGCCTCTTTCCAATCAGACTGCTATATTCCCCGGTTCCGAATTTCACATGCTCTCAAGCTATCTCGAAAATTGTCAATCTCCTTTCTCAAGCTTCGCGTCCACTTCCTTTTCCACCTTCTCACTGGAATCTTTCACTTCCTTCTCAACCTTCTCACCACCGTCCTGTGCAAATACCATGCTTTCAACTCCAGCCAGTTTCCGCTCGCCAGCCATGACTGATCTCCGCTCCCTTACAGACAGAACAATCGAATCCACTACCAGACATCCAACAATTGTAAAAAGGACTAACAAAGCAACCATTTCGTGCCTCCTATCGGCTCCCGCCGTTTTTCATTTCAGTGACCTCGGGCTTTCACTTTACATTCACTTATTGTGCAATTGCTGTGCCAAAATACTATCTGCTTTTTTTTGTTTTTGTTACATATTTTTTGATAGTTTTGAGGAATAAAGGCCCTTGTTGCATTTCACATCAGTCCACGCCTCTATACTTCATTTTTATCTTATTTTTCAGTTATTTAGGTATTCTGTAGTGTTTTTCCACATTTGTGGTATTTTTCCACACTTTGTCTTCTGATTGATTCTGAATGCTTTAAGGTGGGCAGTTACCAGAACATTATTCAGACATTTTATCATATTTTACTACCCTGCGGGAAGAACTTGCACCTTGAGGAGTGCAAGTGAATGTGAGACTGGCTCCAGCGTGGCCATTGTAAGTGGATTCTGTATTAGAAAAAACTCAGCCTTTTCTACCTTTTCCCCAATCTTTTCTGGACTTAAGCTTAGAGTCAGGCTTGAACTTGGCTCCTTCCCCTGATTCTACATCCTCCCAGGGGATATTCCGCTCTTTCTCATCTTCAAACTCCCTGGATTCACCACCATCCTGGGCAAATACCATGCTTTCCATCGGCACAAGTTTTCGGTCCCTTTCAGCCACCACCTCTTTCTCCCGCAAAGCCACTACAATTCCATCCGCAACGAGACAGGCTACGATGGCAAACAGTACCAGTAGTGCAACCATATCACGCCCCCTCAGGCATCTTTTTCCACCTCTTCGTGGGCCTTTTCTTTGTCAATGGGTTCTCCACCATCCTGAGCAAATACGGCCTGTTGAGCCATCCGACGCAAACCCCTTGCCTCCTGACGCTCCCGATTCTCCCGGCGTTCCATAATTATTCCGACCGCCAGTAGTATCACAAAAGTCAATATAACCAGTAAGACAACCATTTCATCCTCCTCTCAGCTTTACGCTGACAACAAAAAGTTTGTTACAAATTCGTCCCATGGAAAATCACTGAGGTTTTCAACATTCAACGTACCACCATCAGCTGCAAACTCAAATTCATCATACTGCCTGGATGCCATCTTGATTAGCGCGTCCATTTCGTATCGGAACCACTTTACCGCCTCCATTCCAAACAAAAGATTCTGAAACTCACGGCTCAATGCAAACGGCTTGATGACCATTGCCCAGCTTTCTCCGATTTTTTCGGGATCAGCCAGGTCCTCTTTCATGCGAGAGTTTATTGCCATGACTTCCCCTGACATCGGCGCCAGAAAAGGAAGTGTCTTTCCATCCAGACGAGCGACTGAAAGCCCGCATTCTCCCTGTTCCAGCATTTCTCCAATGTCCGACATATGAACCCCAGCAGCCAGCCCAACCATCCGCGAAGCCAGCCCATCCAAACCGATTCGAACGTAACCATTTCGTTCCGGCCGCGCCCACAAATGGCCCCGGTGATAATACCGATCCAACGGGAACGCGATTCCCGCCACTTTCGGTCCACACTTCAGGTTTTCCATCTGTTCCAACCCTGCCGCCATCATCTTTCGATGGATATGGCAGGCAGCGCAATCATATTCATTTTCGCAGTAAACAGGCGCTCCCGACTGATTTCCAAAATAATACCGACAAACCCGACGATCCGGAGGCAGGTTCGGAAAGACTTCTTTCAGTCCTTCCACATCCGGGACACCCCCGGGGAACCCATTCAGGTTGCGGCCTGTTCCATGATGGCTTGATTCCCGAATCATCAGGAAACAACCCAGAAACATAAATGCCACCAATAAGCTCGTCATCTCACACCTCCTGTCAATATACTAAGCAAGGATGATGCCAGGGTTCATTACTTATGGTTTTTCAGCAGTTTACCCATTTTTAGGCAGCTGCCAGGGGGCGTCACTCATGTAGAGGTTTACCTCAGTGTCCTGTCTACAGAGGTCTTTCCTTTTCTTTTTCTTACAGTTCCTGTATGTGTTGAATTTCTCTTCGCATGTGGCTTTTTTCTACACTCAGATGGAAGGAATTTAGAATGTTTACTTATTGTTACGGGAAAAAGCTTCTGTGAGCCCGGAGAGATAACTGAAAGGCACCTCCGGAACTCCCAGATGAACATGGGGCTTCGGCGTTCCGTGGAAATCAGAGCCCCCCGTTGGTGCGAGCTCCAGTCTGAATGCCAGTTCCAGCAGCTTTCTCGTTGTTTTCTCGTCGTGGTCAGAATGAATGCACTCCATTCCAACCAGACCATTGTCCTTTAATTCGTTCAGGAAATTCCGAAGTGCCGCAGTATCCAATTTCAACAGGCCAGGATGGGCCAGCACCGGTGCTACCGAGAATTCCCGAAGAAACCGCACCGCCTCAACCGTTGTCAGTTTTTCCTTCGGGACGAAGGCAATGCCATCTGTCCCGATATACTTGCCAAACACTTCCCGCATATCCCGGCATACTCCCTTTTTTATCAACAGATGCGCCAGATGAGGTCGCCCCACAATTTCACCACCAGCCGCTTTCTGCCATTCTTCCAGCGTTACATCAATACCCATGGATTGAAGTTTTCGGATCATCAGGGCATTCCGATCCTCCCGGGCCTGCTGCAGAAATTCCAGCCGCCTGCAGAACTCAACATTTTTTGTTTCCACGAAATAACCCAGCAGATGAACTTCGCAGGGAAAATGCCATCTGCTGCTGATTTCAATACCTCCGACACCCTCGACCCCGGCCTTCTTGCAGGCAGTGAGGAAAGGATCCAGTCCATCCACAGTATCATGGTCTGTCAATGCAATAGCGGAAAGGCCCGTATCTTTAGCTAAAAAAGGGAGTTTTTCCGGTACTTCAGAGCCATCAGAAGCAGTGGAATGGGTATGTAGATCAACTTTATTCATCGTTTCTTCCTGTCTTCAGATTAAATTCCCGGGCGAGGAATTCAGCGATACCGTCGTCAAATCCCGCTGACGTCACTTTCCATGCCACCTCACGTACTTCCGGTACGGAATCTCCCACCGCAACCGGATACCCCACCCTTTGCAGCAATGGCAGGTCATTGTAGTTATCCCCGCAGTACATGGAGTTATCCGGTGAAATGCCAAGCATGGCCAGCAACCGGGGGAAAGCAATCTGCTTTTTTGCCTCTGGATGGTTGAATTCCAGCCATTGATGCGTCCCATAGAGCAATGGCCCTTCCATGCACACTTCACCGAATGTCGCTATCGCCGACTCCATTAGTTCTTGGATAATTTCTACCGGTTCAAATATTCCGACCTGGATCACTTCCGTTGGAATTTCCGAAACCGGCCGGCTGAAAAAATGATAAATCGGTTCATCCCAGCGGCGAATTTTCCGGTCGTAACCATCCGGAACAAAGCAATACACGTTATTGTCGGAACAGAACACCCGGGCGACACAGCCGGCACTGAGAATGAAAGTGACAATATCAGTCACAAGCGATGCATCCAGCAGGTTTGAGAAAAGAAGTTCCCTGTTCCGATATGCAAAACTCCCGTTCTGTGCGATAAGATAAAGCTTTTCGGACTTGAATTGAGCCTGGTACCGAAAGGCAACGTGGCGGTTGAATCCGGTCACGAGACAGAACGGAACCGGGAGCCGGGATACAACGTCTATTGTTCGGGAACTGATTTCTCCGTTCTTGTCCGTTAATGTGCCGCCGATGTCACTACCGACAAATTCTATCAAATCCGCCTCCAGTCAGAGGATCCTCCGCCAGGGAGACAGTCTACCGTACATGGACAAAGGCTTCAAGTCTTCCCTCATGGACAAACTCAACAACCCTTTCTTTAACATCCGGATCCGGCCTTCCATTTTGGCAGTATACCTGCCACACAGTCTTCTCCACTCCCAGATTCTGTGCGCTTTTCAACAGTGACTCCAGCCTGCCTCCTTCCAGAAGTTCCGGGAAAATGGTGGTCCTTACCTCAAACGGTATCCCAGAATCCTTCAGGGCATGAATGCTCTTTGCCACTTGCAAGAAATAGTTCTGCTTAACACCTGTGGCAAGGCAATAATCCTGCAGTCCCGCCTTCAGATCAATTCCCACCCATTTCACTGGGAATTCGGTCACATATTCCTTCAAAACTTCCGGTTCAAAGCCGGAAGTCTGCAGTGCCACTTCAAAACCTTCGTCCACTGCCAGTTTTGTCAATTCACTCAGTTCCTGTGGAAAGAGAAGCGGTTCTCCCCCACTGAATACCACCGTTTCCAGAAACCCCTTTCGCGGCCAGAGAAACTCCACAAAATCCGATAGTTTATATGCAGGTGGATTCACCGTTTGAAATTCGACATTGTGGCAATACGGGCACCGGAATGGACATCCCTGAAAATAAAAAACACAGGAAATGCTGTCGGGGCAATCCAGCGTAGAGAAGGGTGTAACACCGCCAATCGGGACTACAGTTCGCCCCGCTGTTGTACTGCCTGTTCCGTGAAACATATTCGTTCCTTGTATTCTGATTTCTTTCCCTTGTTGAACTGGGAAACCGGGCGATGATATCCCATGACGCGGGTCCAGATTTCACATATCTGTTCCAGGCCTTCTTCGGCGCACTTTGGACATATTTCCTGTTCGCCCTTCAGATAGCCATGCCTGGGACAGGTAGAAAAAGTGGGTGTAATCGTAATATAGGGCAGTCGGAATTTTGTCAACGCATTTTTCACAATTCGTTTGCATACCTCAGCGGAAGAGACACGCTCGGCCATGTACAGGTGAAGAACTGTCCCTCCAGTATACAGACTCTGCAATTTATCCTGGAGGGACAGCGCCAGGAAAGGATCTTCAGTAAATCCTGCCGGAAGCTGGCTGGAATTTGTGTAATACGGTGCTTCCGGTGGCCCGGCCTGAATAATATCCGGAAAACGTTTCCGATCTTCCTTGGCCAGACGGTAGGTGGTTCCTTCAGCAGGAGTCGCCTCCAGATTATACAGATGGCCGGTTTCCTCCTGGAATTCCACGAGTTTTTCCCGCATGTGCCTGAGAACCCGCTCCGCAAATCCAATTCCCCAGCTATCTGTCACGTCGTGGCGATCATCGCTAAAGTTCCGTACACACTCATTCATCCCGTTGACACCAATGGTGGAAAAATGATTCTGAAAAGATCCAAGAAAATGCCTGGAGAAGGGAAAAAGTCCATTTTCCATCAATCTGGATATGACTTTCCGTTTGGTTTCAAGACTGTCCTTTGCCATGTCCATCAACTGATCCAACCGTTTCAAAAATCCGTCGAAATCCCCCCGATACACATAACCAAGTCTGGGTAGATTTACTGTCACCACACCAATGGAGCCGGTTTGTTCTGCAGAACCAAACAGGCCATTCCCCCGCTTTAAAAGCTCCCGTAAGTCCAGTTGCAGTCGACAGCACATGGAACGAATCATACTTGGACTTAATTCGGAATTCAGAAAGTTCTGAAAATATGGTAGTCCATATTTGGCCGTCATTTCGAATAATAGTTCTGTATTGGGATGATTCCAGTCAAAATTCTTTGTAATGTTGTAGGTAGGAATGGGAAAAGTAAAGACCCGCCCCCGACGATCGCCTTTAAGCATAACCTTGACAAACGCCCGATTGATCAAATCCATTTCCGGCTGCAGATCTCCATAAGTATACAATTCGGACTTGCCACCAATTAAGGGTGTTTTCCCTGCTAAATCTTCCGGGCACACCCAGTCAAAAGTAAGATTAGTGAACGGGGTCTGTGTCCCCCACCTGGACGGCACATTCAGGTTGTACACAAATTCCTGTATTGCCTGTTCCACTTCCTGTTCTGACAAACTGTCTCGACGTACAAAGGGGGCCAGATATGTATCGAAAGAACTGAAGGCCTGGGCACCGGCCCATTCATTCTGCAATGAACCAAGAAAATTTACCATCTGTCCCAAAGCAGAAGAAAGGTGCTTCGGGGGATTTGCTTCGATTTTACCCTTTACCCCGTTAAACCCTTCTTCCAGCAACGTCCGCAGGGACCATCCCGCGCAATATCCTGACAGCATATCCAGATCGTGAATATGGTAATCTCCCTGACGGTGGGCCGCACCGATTTCCGGTGTGTACACATGGGACAACCAATAATTGGCCGTGATTTTCCCCGCCGAGTTCAAAATCAACCCGCCCAGCGAGTATCCCTGATTGGCATTTGCATTCACCCGCCAATCCAGCTTTTCCAGGTACTCGTTGACAGTGGAAATTGCTTCAATGGCTGCCTTCCTGTCCTGACGGAGTTCCCGATGCTTCTCCCGATAGCGGATATAACTACGGGCAGTCTGGACATAACCGGCCATAATCAATGCCTCTTCGACCATATCCTGAATGTCCTCAATATGGACATCCTGCCCGGAAAAACGATAATTCAATATTCTCCTGACCATAGTCGTCAGTTTGGCAGCTTCCACATCCCGAAATTCACCGGTGGATTCTCCTGCACGAAGAATGGCATTGAAAATACGCTGTTCCTCGAAAGGGGTTTGCTGATTGTCCCGGCGAATCACTCGGCTTACAGATTTCAATGTGTTCAATCGCAATTCGCTTTTCTTTTCTGGTCCCATCTGTTCCTCCGAGTGTTTTTCTATTATGATTCATTATATGGGGGACTTTCCGGCATGTCAATACAATATCTTGTGGAAATTACATGATATCGCGTTACCACATTTCCCCCCCGCCACCCCCTAAACCACTCACATGGTTAGAAAATATATCTATTTTTTGTACAGTTTTTTTACTCCGTTGTTCATTTCCCCGCAAAGAAGGAAACTATTTGGTTTTTCCTTCAAATGCGATACAATTAGTTAGAGCGAACAGCCGCATAATCAGGAGGACCGGTGAAAATGAAGAGAATAATTGTACCCTTTTTCATTGCCTTCGTGCTCGTCTTCTCTTCAGCCATTGCCGATAACCCTCCAAAGAAGCGACCGGACATGATTATCCTCAATATGCCGGTTCATCGATCAGTCGGACAACTCCGACTGGATGCTGTTGGGCAACTCCACGGAGTTCGCCTCCGACTTCTCGAAGTCCTTAACCGGGACCTGAAACCTACAGGGATTCGACTTCGCTATCGCCTCACAAAGCAGGGAGAATTGCCCATTGGCCGATGCATTGATGAGTTGGCCCGGAATCGGTATCAGGCTTATCTGGGGCTCGGAATATCCCCTGAACGGCTAGAGAAGGGGATCAAATACAGTCATGTCCCCTTGTATACAGTGCCCAATGTGTTGTGGATGTTGAGAAAAAACGCCTTTCCTTATAAAGATTTGTCTTCTCTGAAAGGGAAACTTATAGGGGCAGTCAGTGGGAAACCGGTTCTGATGCAACCGGGATTAGAAGAAAAGTTGAGCATAGATCGAACTGCTCCAACTCCTGCCATTAATGTGAAAAAACTGCTCCATGGCAGACTGGATGCCATCGTAGATCCCTTGAGCAGTACCGGAACCGTTGTTCTGGAATTGGGTATCGAAAACCAGATTGAATTCTGCCTCACCTGTCTGCCTGTGTCCGAAGCCTACATCGGATATAGCCCAAATGTACCTGAAAGCGTCAGGGTGCAGGTCGACCGAGTAGTCGAAAGGCTGAGCATGAGCGGAGAAATTCAAAACATTATGTTCGGCCAACTTTTGAACAAACTGAAAAAGGGCCTGATCAATGGCAAGAAATAAGTGGCTTCATTTCCCTTTGAGATCCATTGTCGGCACTTTTTCCCTCTACCAGGGCATCGGGCTCTTCCTCATTGTCTCTATTGCCGTCGTTGCCGGATACACACTAACCTATTATACCAGTGTTAGCCGACTCCGCCAGGAGGGCAACGCCATAATTGAACAGGCCGCCGGGATTCTTTCCCGCCCACTCTGGAATTTTGACAAAGATACGCTGGCTCAATACACAGACGTTTTCCTGAATAATTCTCTTGTCGACGGGGTGCAGGTTCGAGATGAACGGGGGCAGATTGTCAAAGAAAAGATGATCAAATCTTATCCTGCAACCCCAAGATTTCAGTTTTCTTTGACCCGTCCCATTTATTTTAACAAGATGAACATTGGCACAGTCACAATCATCTTCTCTATGCTGCAAGCCCATTCCAGGGCTCGCCATACTGTCATGATTATGGCGCTTATGTCATTGATTTTTTTAGTAGCTGTCCTGATGACCTCCATTTTTCAACTCCGTCGCTTTGTAATCCATCCTCTTCTGGAACTGGGTGAAAGCATGATAGAAATAGCTGAAGGGGACTATTCCGAAAAACTGTCTCTAATCCAGAAACAGGAATTCGAACGAATTGCCGGCGAGTTCAACACGATGGTGGACCAGATTCGAAAGCGCGAGGAAGAAATAGTCACCGTCAGTAACCGGTACCAGTTCCTGATGGATACCATTCCCGACGCGTTCCTTCTTCATACCCGAACCGGGGAAATACTCCAGGTAAACAACACATTTACGGAGATGTACGGTTTTGACAAGGAAGAAATTTCCCAACTCTCCCTCGCAGACGACCTCAGCGGGGACGGGTATTCCGAAGCAATGGCAAGGGAACAGCTTTTTCTTGCATGGGAACGAGGCCGTGCGAGTTTCAGGTGGATGGGCAAACGAAAGGACGGTTCAGAATTTCCGGTCGAAGTTCTACTGAAAAGGATCGAACTGAATGATGAAAAGTACATAATGTCAGTTGTTCGGGACATCACAAGACGGGAAAAGACTGAGCAGGCGTTGAGAGAAAGTGAAGAAAAATTCCGAGCCATGACAGACCATACCACGGCGGCCATTTTTATCTACCGTGAAAAGTTTATTTTCGCTAATCCGGCTTCAGAAGCGGTTTCGGGATACTCTCAGGAAGAGTTTCTTCAACTGAATTTCTGGGATCTGGTTCACCCGGACCACCGGGAACTGGTCAGGCAGCGGGGGATGGCCCGAATCAAAGGAGAAAATATTCCGGATCATTACAATTTTAAGGTCATTACCAAAAATGGGGAAGCAAAATGGATCGACCTTTCCGCTCAACGCATTCTATACGAAGGCGAATGGTGCTCGTTGGGGACGGTGATAGATATCACCGACAAAATTGAAAGTAGGGATGCTTTACTTCAAGAAAAAGAAAGACTTCGTATCACTCTGCAATCTATCGGTGACGCTGTCATTGCCACGGATGATAAGGGACAGGTTCTCCTCCTTAATCCTGTGGCAAGCCAATTGTGCGGCTGGGATGAACAGGAGGCAGTGGGCCAGCCTGTGAGCAAGATCTTCTCAATTGTGCATGAGTCGACCCGGGAACCCATAAGCAACCCGGTGGAAACTGTTATGGACAGTGGACGAATCGTAAATCTCTCTAACCATACGGTCCTCATAAGTAAAGACGGATCAGAGCATATCATTGCAGATTCAGGGGCACCTATACGAGACAAAACCGGTTCGATTATCGGTGCCGTTCTGGTTTTTCGTGATGAGACGGAAAAGAAACAGGTAGAAGAAGAGCTTTTCAAGACCCGCAAACTAGAATCCATCGGGTTACTGGCCGGTGGCATTGCCCATGACTTCAACAATCTGCTTACGGCAATCATGGGGAACCTGGACATGGCCATGATCAAATCTGAGGCAGCGAAGAGCACAGGGAATCTGCAGGAAGCCAAAAACGCGGCGATACGGGCAAAGGATCTGGCCAGACAACTCTTGACTTTTTCCAAAGGGGGCGCCCCCATTCGTAAACGGATGGATATTGCCAATCTTCTCGAAGACACAACCAATTTTATTCTGGCGGGTGGGCGTGTCAGTCCCCGTTTTTTTATATCGCCCGGCCTTTACGCCCTGAACGCGGACGAAGGTCAGATCAGCCAGGTGATTCAAAATATTGTTCTGAATGCCAAACAGGCAATGCCGGAGGGAGGCCTCATCGACATTGCAGCCGAAAATACAGAGCTTAAGGGGCACCCCACCATGCCAGACGGCGCATATGTCCGGATCTTTGTTCGGGATTATGGGTTGGGAATACCCTCCAAATACCTTACAAAAGTTTTCGATCCCTATTTCACAACCAAGGCAAAGGGGAATGGGTTGGGCCTGTCCACAGCTTACTCAATTGTCAAACGGCACGAGGGTTACATTGATGTCAATTCCAAGCCCGGTGCCGGAACTACATTCACAATTCTGCTGCCTGCTCTCGTAAGCAGCAGTGACGAGGTAACCGACGGAGAAACCACAGAGGAGACCGTTAGTATTCACACAACGATTTCACCTTTGAAAATCCTGATCATGGATGATGAAGATGCCATCCTGGAAATCCTTGGTGAAATGCTGTCCTTTCTCGGCCATCGTGTATTGGAAACATTGGATGGTGAACAGGCAATTGAGCAATTCCGTAAGAGCATGGATCAGGGGGAACCATTCGATCTTGTGATACTGGATCTAACCGTTCCGGGCGGACTCAGTGGAAAGGAAACCATTGTGGAGCTTCGAAAGATGATGCCGGAGGTGAAGGCGATTGTGTCCAGCGGATATGCCAACGATCCGGTCATGGCTCAATACCGGGAACATGGCTTTCAGGGTGTTGTCAACAAACCTTTTCAGATGAAAGAACTATCCGAAATGATTCGCCAGGTGATGTCTTCCTGACTTCTTCGGCGCAGGCCTCAGACTCAGGACAGCCCGAATGGTCGCAATGCTCTTTCAAACAGCCCCAGCGTGTATGCGATTACCATACCGTAGTTTGTCATCGGCACATGGCTTACCTGGCTTAAAGTCATTCTGGAAATCATAGCCCTGCGATTGAGCATACAGCCACCGCAGTGAATCACCAGCGCCGCCTCGTTTCCCATATCGAAATACTTTCCTTTTGCATACTTGAAATGGAGCTTCTTGCCAGTAAATTGCCTCAGCAGGCGGGGTATTTTTACTGTCCCGATATCATCTCCCACCGCGTGGTGGGTGCAGGCTTCCGAGATCAGCACAGTGTCATTATCCCGCAGGCACTCAATTGCCCGGGCACCCGCAGCCAGCATTTCAAGATTCCCTTTCTGCCTGGCAAAGAGGATGGAAAATGAGGTCATGGGCACATCTTCCGGAACATCCCCGGCCACTTTCAGGAAGGCCTGAGAATCCGTAATCACAATATCCGGTTTTCTGTCCAGTAGTTGAAGCCCATAATGCAGTTCACGTTCCTTCATGACGATGCACAACGCGTCATTGTCCAGGATGTCCCGAATAACCTGGACCTGAGGCAAAATCAACCGACCGGCCGGTGCTTCGCTGTCAATGGGCACTACCAGAACTGCCAGTCCGCCGGGAGGAACAAGACCCGCTGTAAGAGAAAGAGCCGCTGTTTCTGACCAACCTTCAAGAATGGCAAGGAGCCGTTCTTTCAACGGAACCACTCCCTCTCCAGTTTTCGCACTGACCGACAGTCCTTCCAATCCTCCACCGGCTATCTCAGAAGGAGATCTGGTATCACATTTGTTAAAAACCAGAAGAAACGGAATCTCCAGCTTTTCCAATTTCTCCACCAGTCGCAGGTCTGTGGCGTCAACTGCCCCATCCACAACCAGTATTGCAATGTCAGTTTTCTGTAGAACATCCTCAGAACGTTTCATCCGCAACTGTCCAAGATCACCTTCGTCGTCCAGTCCGGCGGTATCAATAAATACGACAGGTCCGAACGGCAGCAACTCCATCGCTTTTTCCACCGGATCAGTTGTCGTGCCCGGTGTATCAGACACAATGGACAGAGTCTGAGATGTTATCGCATTGATCAGAGAGGATTTCCCGACATTCCGCCTGCCGAATATTGCGATGTGTGGACGATTCGATTTGGGTGTGCCTGCCATATTAGAACCCCAGCCTGAGTATATTTTCCGGTGAAAGCAGTTTTTCCAGCTCCGCTTCGGAAATCAAACCTGCTTTCAACACATATTCCTCCACCTTTTCTCCCGCAGCAAGGGCTGTCCTGCAAATCTGTCCTGCCCGTTCGTAACCAAATTTTCCGGCAATAACATGGGTGACAATTGAATCGCTCTTTGCAATGGAAGAGAGTTTCTCACTCTTTGCTTCAATCCCATCCACACACGAAGCCAGTTGTTCCACGCCACTGATCAGAAAGGTACAGGATTCCAGCAATCCGTGGATGATCACAAGACCAAAGGGGTTTAACTCCAAACTGCCCATGGCCGCTGCACTTGTCAACATCTGATGGTTGGCAGTAACCCGAAGAGCGCATCCGGTCACAAATTCGGGTATCACCGGGTTTACTTTGCCAGGCATGATCGATGACCCTGCCTGGACTTCAGGTAAGCTGATTTCTCCAAATCCATGTTCCGGCCCGGAAGACATCAACCGTAAGTCCCCGGATATCTTAATAAGGGTGACTGCCAGTGCCGTCAGGATCCCATGTACTTCCACTGGGACATCTGCATTCTGGGTTCCGTCCACAAGATTTTCAAACCGGGCAAGTGGAAACCCTGTAATCTGTTTCAATTCGTCCACAACCTGAAAAATATATTTACGAGGTGCCAGAGCACCTGTTCCGATTGCGGTTCCGCCGAGATTGACTTCCCTGAGACGCTCAATCAGCTTTGAAATTCGCCATCTGTCACGGGCCACCGCAGAGGCATAGGCAGAAAACTCCCGCCCCAGCGTAATCGGAAATGCCTCCTGGAACTGGGTCCTACCCGGCTTTACAATGTTTTCAAACTGACTCTCCTTTTGCTGCAAAGACTCCTGAAGAGACAACACTGCCTTTTCCAGCCGAATCACCAGGGCAATTGCAGCGACACGACCGGCAGTTGGGACTACGTCGTTGGTGGACTGGTGGAGGTTCACGTGGAGAATGGGATGGATACTCTCCCACTGGCCGACAGGTTTCCCGGAAAGCTGTAATGCCCGATTCGCCGCAACTTCGTTTACAGTCATGTTCAGAGAAGTTCCGGCACCACCCTGGAAAAGTGAAACATCAAAATAACTGTCCAGCTTTCCCTCCAGGCCTTCCCGGATCGCCTCCCTGCATGGAGTGTAAACATGTTCAGGTAAATATCCCAGGCGATAGTTGGTTTCAAGACAAGCCAGTTTCACCTGGAAAAGAGAATGAATCAGTTCGGGGAACGGCATGGCGCAAGATAAAGGAAAGTTCTTTCGTGCCTGCAGGGTATGAACCCCAGCCAGCTCCTCCTCCGATTTTTTATCATCAGCCATTGCAATCCCTCCTACAGATAGAGGTCACGCTTACCCGATTTTATTTCCTCAAGGTTATGAATTGTTCTCTGCCTTACTTCATCGGACGGAATATTTGCCAGTTGAGCCGCAATAACAGCCTCGCCAGCCGTCCGGGTCTGCGGTGTCGCGTAGTCTTCCAGATACTCTTTGAATGTCGTCAACGCATTGGGAAGGCAATACAGTTGGATCAGTCCCGGTTTTGCAAGGTCCATGAAATCAGCCCCAGTGCGCCCCAGCCGGTAACATCCGGTACAAAACGACGGCACATAGCCATGGCCCGCAATATCGGCAATTACTTCATCCAGGCTTCTGTGGTCTCCCAGAGAAAACTGAGCGCCCGAGTCATCTTCCGAGTATCCGCCGGGATTCGTCCTTGAACCGGCGCTGACCTGGGAAATGCCGAGAGAAAAAGCTTCACGCCGCATTTTCGCCGTCTCCCGGGTACTGAGAATCATTCCGGTATAGGGTACTGAAACCCGAAGAATTGCGATGATCTTTCTGAAATCGTCGTCATCCACTGCGTGAGGAGGGTGCAGGGAAAGATCCGAACCCTCAGCCGGCTCAATTCTGGGTATAGAGATGGTATGTGGACCCACCCCGAACTTCTCTTCCAGGTGTTGAACATGCTGAAGCAATGCCATAATCTCAAAACGGTAATCGGCCAGACCAAACAGCACCCCGACTCCCACATCGTCAATGCCTGCTTCCATCGCCCTGTCCATAGCTGTCAAGTGGTTCACATAGTCAGCTTTGGGACCGGATCGGTGCATCTTCCGATATGTCTCGTAGTGGTACGTCTCCTGAAACAACTGGTAGGTGCCGATTTTTGCGGCCTTTAGTCTCCTGAATCCTTCTACCGAAAGTGGTGCAATATTTATGTTGATCCTGCGGATTTCACCATTTCCGATTTTCACATCATATATGGTTTCAATCGCCTTGATGGAATAGTCCAGTGCGCTCTCTCCCAACCCCTCTCCGGAAACCAGGAGCACACGCTTGTGCCCCTGGGAGACCAGATTTTCAGCCTCATTCCGGATTTCGTCCAGACTCAATGTCCGTCTGGATATTGCAGTGTTTGTGATCCTGAATGCGCAGTACAGACAATCATTCTTGCACAGGTTGGAAACATACAGCGGGGCAAACAGCACCAATCGCTTTCCGTATATCTCCTCCTTTATCTGATTGGCTGCCCGGCATATTTCGTCAATCATTTCTCTATCTTCCACCATCAGCAGTCGTTCCGTTTCACGTGGCGAAATCCCCTTCATTTCAAGGGCATGGGTCAGAATCTCTTCAACCTCTCCAACCTCCGGTGGCTCTGTGTTTTTCAGAACATGCAATATCTGAGAATGATCGATGAATCCTGTTTTTTTGTCTATCAAACTCCCTCCAGAAAGAACCGCCCCCTCGGGGTATAGTGGGTATGCAGCAATTTATGTGACAAATGACCCAGGGGTTCTCCCAGGAAGTCCGCGTACAACTGAATGACTTCAGAATTTTCGTGGGATTTTCTTAAAACAAGCTGGTGGTCCTCCGCATAGATTGCACGGGCTCTCGCAGCTCTGATTTCCGGAGATGTTGGAATCGGTTGACCCCCACCGCCAAGACAGCCTCCGGGACAAGCCATCACTTCAACAAAATGATAGTCCAAGTCTCCCTTTTTCAGCTTTTCCATCAATACCTTGGCATTAGCGGTTCCATGGGCAACAGCCACTTTCAATGTCACACCCTCCAGCCATTGGTACTCGGGAAGGGGGTCCTCAATGGTCAGTGCGGCGTCCCGAAGCCCTTCCATTCCACGAACTGGGGTAATCTCAAGACCCTTGAACGGCACTTCCCTTCCGGTCACAATTTCGTACACGCTGCGAATAGCAGCTTCCATTACACCACCTGTTGCACCGAAAATCAAACCCGCCCCGGAACCCAGTCCGAGGGGATGGTCGAAATCTTCGTCCGGCATGTCCTTCAGATGGATCCCGGCTTCTTTAATCATCACTGCCATCTCCCTGGTAGTGAGGCCAAAGTCCACATCTTTGCAGCCGCTGTCCATCATTTCCGGGCGGTTACATTCAAATTTCTTTGCTACACAGGGCATCAATGCGACAACCACCATTTTCTCGGGATCTATTCCCATTTTTTTCGCGTAGTAGGTTTTCAAAATTGCTCCGAACATCTGCTGCGGGCTCTTGCACGTGGACAGATGGTCCAGAAATTCGGGATAGTAGTGCTCAGCATACTTCACCCAACCCGGGGAACAGGAGGTAAACATTGGGACTTTGACCGAAGAATCGCCATCCACCAGTGCCTTCTTCAACCGCGTCAACAGCTCTGTTCCCTCCTCCATGATGGTGAGATCCGCCGTGAAATTCGTGTCAAATACCCTGTCAAATCCCACCCTGCGAAGGGCAGCATTGAGTTTTTTCGTTACCGATGTTCCCGGCTCATAGTCAAATTCTTCACCAATTGCAGCACGCGGGCTGGGGGCCGTCTGGATGATCACATGCTTTTCCGGATCATCGATTGCCTGCCAAATCAGTTCGTTCGGCATGTTAGATCGAAGGGCACCGGTGGGGCAACGATTAATGCACTGACCACAATTGATGCATACCACATCAGAGATGGGTTTATCAAAGGCTGTTTGAATCAAGACGTCATGGCCTTTGTTTGCTGTTTCCAATGCCGAAACCTGCTGAAGATCAATACATGTACGGATGCATCGCTTGCAGGAAATGCATTTGTTCTGATCTCTCACGATGGAAGTGGACCGGTCAATTTTGAATTTGGGAGTTGTAGTACTGGGATATCTGTATCGGTCCACACCATATTCTCTGGCCAGTTCCTGAAGTTCACACGTTCCATTGCGAACGCAAGTGTAGCAATCTCCATAATGCTCAGAAAGCATCAGGTCAAGATTCACTCTGCGGGCGCGGCGCACCCGGGGAGAATTGGTATGAACTTGAATCGCTTGTCGAATCGGGAAAGCGCAGGCAGCCTGGAGGCCGCTCATTCCTTCTACCTCCACAACGCATATTCTGCAAATGCCTGCCACTTCCAGGTCCGGGTGGTGGCACAACGTTGGTATCCTCAGTCCCGCGCACTTGCACGCCTGAAGGATGGTAGTTCCTTTTTCCACTTCGCACTTAATATCGTCAATTTGAACAGGAATCATTTCACTCATGTCAATCCTCACCGGTATAGAATTTCAGTTTTAAAATTTTCAACAATGGACAGAAACGCATTGGGAGAAGTCTGACCAAGTCCACACTTGGACGAGTCTTTCATAACGTCACAGAGAGCCTCGAGTTCTTTCAGATACCGAACCGAACACTCCCCTTTCTCGAGCATCTCTACTCCTTCCAACAGCCGGTAGTTTCCTTCCCGACAGGGTGTACACTGTCCACAGGACTCCTCCACAAAAAACTCCATGAAGTTCTTGAGCACATGAAGCATATCCCGCTTGTGGTTGAAAACAATGATGGAGCCACCCGGGGGTAATCCCTCAAAGCAAATCGGCTTATCAAAATCCTTTTCGGCCACGTTCAAACCGGAGGCTCCGCCAACCTGCACAGATTTTGCACCTTCACCGCCCACTTCGGTAAGCAGTTGATTGACTGTGATTCCCAACTCCAATTCATATACTCCCGGATGTTTTACGTCTCCCGAAACTGAAAAGAGTTTAGTCCCGGTGGAGGCCTGGGTTCCGTGTTCCTTGAACCACTCTGCCCCCTTCGTTAAAATGTAGGGAATATAGCAGAGAGTTTCCACATTGTTTACAACCGTCGGCTTGTCTCGGTATCCTGTCTCACTGGGATATGGCGGTTTGTTTCTGGGCTCGCCCCGATAGCCATTCATGGACGAAATCAAAGCGAATTCTTCTCCACACACATAAGCGCCTGCTCCGAGACGAATTTCCACATCAAACGAAAAATCGCTACCCATAATGTTCTTGCCCAGAAAATTATTCTTCTTCAAGGAAGCAATAGCATTTTCCAAACCTTTTCTCAGATAAATGTATTCGCCTCTGAGGTAAATAAACCCACTGGATGCCCCAATAGCAAATCCGGCAATTGTCATCCCCTCCAGCATTTTCTCGGGTTGTTCCATCAACAGGAGTCTGTCTTTAAAAGTTCCCGGTTCTCCCTCATCTGCGTTACAGATTACAAATTTTTCATCAGATTTCTGCTGTGCAGTCAAAAACCACTTTAAACCGGTAGGAAAACCGGCGCCGCCACGGCCCCTCAGATTGGAAGACTTAACCTCCTCCACAACTTTTCCCGCACCCATTTCAAGTGCCCTGGAAATGCCGGCACCTGTCACAAATTCGCCAAACAGGATCTTCTTCTTTCCGTCTTTCATTCCACACCCCCATACCCGAACATATCCTGATACTCCGAGAGCTTAAATGAACTCAGGATCTCAACAACCCGCTCAGGAGTAAGATCTCCGTATGCCTGGTCGTTGATCAGCATGGCCGGAGGATTGCTGCACATTCCGATACAGTTTGTATATTCCAGGCTGAACATTCCATCCTCAGTGGTTTCACCAAAACGGATGCCCAATTCCTTTTCCAGCACGCGCACAATCTGCTCTTTGCCAGCCATATCACAACTGATTGTCCGACAGAGACGAATAACTGTCTTTCCTCGCTTCTTCTGGCCAAGGAATGAATAAAACGTAATGACCCCATGGATTTCTCCTATGGGGACATTCGTGTATCGACTCACTTCAACGATTGCGTTACTGTCAATGTGACCGAAATAATTGTTGACATCAACCAGTATCGGCAGCAACTCAGTCCGATCCTTCCCATGCTTGAGGAGGATTTCATGCAGCTCATCAATTGCCGCCTGTGTTCCTGTTGTCATCTCACCATCCTTTTTCATAATTTCTTTGGGTTTCTATTTTGGGGGAAATTCCACCGCACCGACCAGGCATTTGCTCAACGACATCGCCACGCAGTCATCTGCATTCAGATTGTAAAAAACGCGAGCTCCCTCGCGCTTTGCCACAATCAATCCGGCATAAGAGAGGATTTGAAGCGCTCTGGAAATCCGAGCCTCAGCAAGCCCGATGGCTGCTGCCAGTTTCCCGACGCACATCGGTTCCTCGGCCTTTGCTAATATCAGCATGAGGTCAACTCTGCACTCGTTGGATAATGCCTTCATTTTCTGGATCAGATTTTCTTTCATTCTCCCTCACCACCCTTGTGAAAGATTACACTTTGCAAATTAACACATTTTGTTTCCTTGGCAAGTGATTTATTTCACTTTTTTTATTTCGTCATCCTTTCTTTGACTTTCCCAGGGGAATTTGCTATGTTCATTCCTGTTGAAGAACCATTTTAATCGGGGGAGGCTCTATGAAAAAACTGCTGGTATTCATAGGATTTATCACAGTTTCCATGATGATGATGACCGGATGTTCCGGAGAGAAAACAGTGAAAATCGGTGCGATCTTACCGCTATCCGGGCCACTGGCATCAATTGGAAAGGACATTCAGTGTGCGATCAAAGTTGGAGTTAAACATCTCAATGCCAACGGTGGCATCCGGAACAAACCGGTTGAAGTCTTCTTTGAAGATTCACTGGGGCTGCCGGATAAAGGCACTGAAGCATATATTCGACTGGTACGGGAGAAAGGCGTCCGTGTTGTTGTGGGCGCAGTTTCAAGCGAAGTCACACTTTCCCTTGCCCCTTTGGCACAGAAATATGAAGTTCCACTGATTTCGCCCACATCCTCCAGCCCCCGCCTCACAAAGCAGGGAAACGACTATACATTTCGCGTGTATCCTTCCGACACGATTGAAGCGCGCCGCATTTCTGACACGATGTTCAACCAGTTGTTTATTCGCAAATTTGTCCCCGTAGCCATCAAGAATGAATACGGATATGGCATTTCAAATGAAATCATACGGATTGCCAGGGGAACCCAGGCAATGAATATTCCCGAAGTAATCCGCTATTCCCCGGATTCCACCTATTCAGATTTTCTCGCCATTGCCGAGAAAATCAATGCACTGGCTCCCGAAGCAGTCTTGATTGCCGGTTACCCTGAAGATTCCGCTCAACTTTTGAAAGCCCTCCACGAAGTCAAATCAAAAGCTTATATTTTTGTTACGTCTTCTGGTTCAAGGGAAGATTTTCTGAAATCAACCGGCGAAGCCGCTGTGGGCGTGATTTTCGCAAAAGCCCCATTCAACCCGAAGGCCACCGATGAAAAAACCCGTGCTTTCGTTGGTGACTATGTGGACATCTGCGGAAAAACACCAGGCGTATATGCTGCCCATGGATACGATGCAATTACCATCGCCGCCAAAGCTTTCTCCAAGAGCTCGCGTCCCGATGATATTCTCCGTCGCCTCCAGCAGGTCAAGCAATTCAAGGGCGTCTCCGGAGACATCACCTTTGACCGTTACGGAGATGTGGTTCAGTATCCAAAGATATTCCGCGTCCGTGGCTTTGAAGAAAACGGCGATCTGAAATACACCCTCCTGACCGACGAGGACGTAGCTCAGATTAAGGACTCCGTACTGAAAGTAAAATAATCTGCTTTCCTGTAAAAATGAAAGGCCGGGAATAATCCCGGCCTTTTTTTTTGGAAGTGCTATTTCATTGCACGATTTGTCATTCTCTCCTACAATATTCCGGTGGAGGAATTGAATGTTTCGAATTGAATTCATGCAACGTGCATTGACCCTGGCAAAACGGGGCCTGGGTTTTGTTTCGCCAAATCCGATGGTTGGTTGCGTCATCGCAAAAAAAGGCCGCATTATCGGTGAAGGGTATCATCATCACTTCGGGGGCCCCCATGCGGAAATAGAGGCCATCAACAACGCAACGGAGCCTGCGATCGACGCCGACATATACGTAACAATGGAGCCGTGTTCTCACTTTGGGAAGACCCCACCATGTGCGGACCGTCTCATTCGGGAAAAGGTGAAACGAGTTTTCGTTGCCATGAAAGATCCCAATCCAGAAGTGAACGGGCAGGGGATTCGCAAGCTGGCAGAAGCTGGCATAGAAGTAAGCGTTGGTCATCTGGAAGCAGAAGCCAGAAAATTGAACCGATTTTTTATTCACTTCGTGTCAACGGGACGACCCTATGTCATTTTGAAGGCCGCTATCACACTGGATGGTTTTATTGCCGATACTACCGGAAACGGCAAATGGATATCAAATTCCCAGTCACGCGCTGAAGTACATCGCCTCAGGAGCCAGATGGATGCCGTTCTGGTCGGAGCCGGTACCGTTCGGGCTGATAATCCGCAGCTTTCTGTCCGCATGGTGAAGGGTCGCAATCCTTTGAACATTGTCCTGAACAGTTCGGGAAACCTCCCGCCGGAATCCAATGTTTTCACAAACGGCACCATTCTGGTTACTGCTCCCGATGCAATGACCGATGAAAAGACAGTTAAGTTGGAGAGCATGGGCGTTCAGCTGCTGGAAGATAGTGGGCCGGAACTTACCCCAGTACTCAAGTCTTTTGCTACAATGGGTCTGACATCCCTTCTGGTAGAAGGTGGTGCAGAAATTTTTGGCGCGTTTACTGAGCAGGGACTGGTGAATGAGTTCCTGATATATGTAGCACCCATCATTCTCGGCGATGGAATCCCGCTCTTTCGCATGCGGGGCAGAACTATGGCAGAAGCAATTCGCCTTTCAGGACAGGATGCAAAAATATGTTTACGGGAATTATAGAGGAAACAGGCAAAATCCAAACCCTCAGAAAACGAGCGGGTGGCATTGAAATCGAAATCACGTGCCACGATATTCTTGATGACCTGTCCGTGGACAACAGTGTGGCTGTGGATGGCGTGTGCCAGACCGTAATTGGTTGTTCCAGCACCGGGTTTTCCGTTTATGCTGCAGCCGAAACTTTGAGCAAGACAACAGTAAAGCACTGGAAGACCAAGACAATAGTCAATCTTGAACGTGCACTGAGGGTCAACGCACGCCTGGGGGGACATCTGGTTCAGGGTCATGTAGATTCCGTTGCCACCGTCACCCGAATCATACGAAGGCAAGAGACTTGCCTCCTTGATATTCGTTTGCCGCAAGAGTGGGCGATTCTAACCGTTCTTCATGGTTCCATCTGCGTGAATGGTGTGTCCCTTACCATCGCCCGTAAATCAGGGTTGATTGTAACCGTTTCAGTCATTCCCTTCACACTGAATGCAACGAACCTCCATACTCTTAAGAAGGGAGATACTGTGAACATTGAAACCGATATCATTGGTAAATATCTTTATCAATTTCAAAAGGAGTCAGAATGATTATTCCCATTGAAGACGCGCTGACCCGTTTCCGGGAAGGTGGTTTTCTGATTGTTGTGGATGATGAGAACCGTGAAAACGAGGGTGATTTTATCGTCGCCTCGGACAAGATAACTCCCGAAGCAATCAATTTTATGGCACAAAATGCCCGCGGTCTCATCTGTGTTGCTGTCACAGCGGAGCGGGCACAGGAGTTGGCTCTTGAACCCATGGTTCAGAAGAATACTGCCCGTCACTCAACTGCCTTCACCGAAAGCGTGGATGCGGTCTTCGGTACTACGACCGGAATTTCCGCTTCAGACAGAGCCCGCACGATTGAGGTCATTGTAAATTCAGCCGCTAAACCGGAAGATCTGGCCCGTCCAGGGCATGTTTTCCCCCTTGTGGCAAAAAAGGGCGGAGTGCTGAAGCGGGCCGGCCACACCGAAGCATCTGTGGATCTGGCAAGGCTTTCCGGTCTGACTCCCTCAGGGGTACTCTGCGAAATCATGAATGAAGATGGCACAATGGCAAGGCTTCCCCAGCTGACAGAAATGTCAGAAAAAATGCAGATACCTATTGTGACCATAGCCGACCTGATCGCTTACAGGAGTCGTTATGAAAAGTTGGTGCATCGGGTAGCAACTGTAGATTTCCCTTCCCGTTACGGGAATTTTAAGCTGATTTATTACAATTGTGACCTGGATGAGAAAGATTATCTGGCCATTGTGAAAGGAGATTTCAACGCGGATGACCCTACCCTTGTCCGAATGCACTCCGAATGTAAAACCGGAGATGTTCTGGGTTCAATGCGATGTGATTGTGGAGACCAGCTAACCGCGGCCCTGCAGAAGATCGGGCAGGAAGGTGGAGTGGTCGTCTATCTTCCCCATGAAGGTCGGGGTATTGGCCTTAAGAACAAAATTCTGGCCTATCAGCTTCAGGATCAGGGCCACGACACCGTCGAAGCCAATTGCAAACTGGGATTCAAACCCGATATCAGGGACTATGGAATAGGTGCCCAGATTCTTCTTGATCTGGGAATTCGAAAACTTCGACTGCTCACCAACAATCCCACCAAGATCATTGCCCTGAAGGGCTATGGCTTATCTGTTTTGGAAAGAGTCTCTATTGAAATGCAGCCCAACCCCGCAAATCTTCACTATCTGGAAACAAAACGCGATAAAATGGGTCATCAGATCCTTTTGGAGGAGCTCAAAAAATGAAAACCATTGAAGGTAAACTTAATGCAAAAGGTCGCTCTTTTGCCATCGTTATCAGCAGATTCAACGACTTTATCTCGTCAAGGCTGTTGGACGGAGCAGTGGATTGCCTCAACCGCCATCACTGCGAAAGCGAAGATATTACAGTCGCCTGGGTTCCAGGAAGTTTTGAAATTCCGTTGGTAGCTAAGCGCATGTGTGAAACCGGGGAATACCATGCTGTCATCTGTCTCGGTGCCGTCATAAGGGGTGAAACCCCACACTTTGACTATGTGTCGGCAGAAGTGAGCAAGGGAATTGCCAGCGTATCCATCACCCGAAACACGCCGGTAATCTTCGGAGTAATCACCGCAGACACCGTGGAACAAGCCATTGATAGAGCAGGAACAAAAGCAGGCAACAAGGGGTGGTCGGCAGCCCTGTCAGCCATTGAAATGGCAGACCTGATGGGAAAGATCGAATAAGGCCTCCCATTCACTATGGTGTCTTCTTTCAGTGGAAAAGCCTGGAAAAATCTGGGATAATATACAAGTAGATAAATTACAGGAGAATTAAATGAAAAAGATTTTTGGTTACAGTGTGATTACAGCCGTGATAGCCTTCTCACTGATCATGTCCGCATGTCAATCTCAGAAGAAAAGTCAAGTGTATCAGGGAAGCGGTAAGGTTATCGCCAATCTCAATGGGAATAAAATTACTGAGGACAAACTCAAACTCCTGATCGAATCTCTCCCCCCTCAGACTCAGCAACAATTCCAGTCTCCCGACGGAAAAAAGAAACTGCTGGATCAATTGACTACCCAGACACTACTGGTACAGGAGGCAAGAAAACTAAACCTTGATAAAGATCCCACTTACCTTGTCCGCCGCGAATTGATGACCAACGAGCTTCTTCTCAACCGATACTATCAATATGTGGTAGAGAATAACCCGGCAACAGATGACATTCTGAGCAAATTCTATGCCACTCATAGCGATGTAATGGCGGGCAAAACGAGTTACACAGCAAAACATATTGTAATCACTCCCCAAAAAGACGCAAAAGTATCCAACAGTACCGGGACGGATGCAACCTCCGATGCCGCCGCTCTTAAAGAGATCAAAATGCTGCAGGAAAAACTCAAAAGCGGCGCGGACTTCAGTGAACTCGCGAAGAAATATTCTGAAGGCCCTTCCGCACCCCGTGGAGGAGATCTTGGCACATTCGAAAAGGGTGCAATGGTTCCGGAATTTGAGCAGGCACTTGCAACGATGAAACCCGGAGATGTCAGCGGTATTGTCAAAACGCGATTTGGCTATCATCTTGTAAAACTTATCAACAAGACGGATGGAGAACGCAAACCCTTTGATCAACTCTCCAAGAAAGAAAAAGAAGAACTGAAAGGCAACTTCTACAGGTCCATTCTGTCGGATACGGTCGAAACCCTGAAGAAAAAAGCGGCAATCGACATCAAGTTGTAATTGTGCGAAAACTGGTCCTTTTCCTTTTATTACCATTGCTTTTTGCGTGCAGTGGCCGGAATTTTTCTCCGGTTCCGGACAACGTAATTGCGCGCATAGACAACCAGGACGTGGTGCGTGACGAATTTGTATTGTATCTGCAGGCAAATTACGCCGACATTCTTGAGAAAAAGGACGAGGAAATTCTGAACCGGCTCTTTGATAATTATCTGGAACAGCGCGCGCTACTGAACTACCTTAAGAGTCAGAATCAGCTTCCATCCGAAAAAGAAATTGCCGAGTACCTTCAATTGACTGGTAAAACGCGACTACTGGACACCTACGATCTGCATCAAAAACGTATCCTGGCTTTGAACACTTCACTTATTCTTGCTGAGGAAAAATTCGAGAACATGCTCTCAGAGGAAGCACCGCTGGTAACGACTGAGGAGGCCCGAAACTACTACGAGCAGAATATTAACGAATTTCTAAAGGGAGAAAGCTACTGTTTCGTCCGATTTTCTACCAGCTATGAAGACCTGCTCAAGGATGCCAGATACTGGCTGGTTCACCGAAAGAAGAATCTGGATTTCATCCGAAAGAGATACCAGGACATTGAGATTGAAGAGAATTGCTTCCAGGCAAGTGAAATACCGGATCCTTTTCTGAAAACTCTGGAAGGGTTGAAACCAGGCAGGGTATCAAAAATCATCCAAACTCAACTTGGCGCTTCTGTTTCCTATAATTTACTTACGATAAAGCAGAAGCTCGCCCCGAGAAAACTGCCGTTTGAGGATGTTGAGGAAACAATTCGGGAAAAACTGGCCGCGCAAAGCTTGCAGAAACTTATTATGAAGAAAAAACAAGAGATGATTCAACAATCACGAATTATTGTTTACCCGGAGCGCATTCTGGTGTTTAATTATAGCGGGAAGTTTCCCGTTTCCCATGGGGAGGAAGAATGACAAAACGCGCACTGATTCTCGTTCTATTAATCGTATTGACACCAGCGTCTCTTGGCCTTTCAAAAGTGGTAGAGAAAATTGCTATCATCGTTAACAACCGGGCGGCCACCCTGCTGGATTTAAAAAAGATTTATGATGCCCGGTCCTCGGCCCTTTTCCAGAAATATACTGGAACAGAACTCCAGAAACAAATTGCCACACTGAAGAAACAAGTCATTGAGGAAAAATTCGAGGAACTCCTACTCCTGGAAAAAGCCAAACAGGAAGACATAAGTATCACGGATGAACAAATCGAAGGTTTTATTCAGCAACTGTTAAAAGAAAACAACTTCAAGACGGAAGCACAGCTCGAAAATGCGCTGATGCAATCTACCGGAATGACACTGAAAGAATTTAAAGAAAATCAGAAAACTCAAAATACAGCCAGAACAGTCATCAATCAGTTGGTTGTCAGAAAAATTCAAGTGGACGACGCTGAGATGCAAGCATATTATGCCCAGCATCAGAGTGAATATGAATCGCCATTCACTTACTCCCTGCAGGAAATAGTGATGTTCTACAATGATCAGAACAGGGCGAGCGTACTTGCAAAAATGGAAGAGTGTCGGAAACTTATCATGACGAACAAGCTCGGCTTCGGTGAAGCAGTCCAGAAATATTCTGAGGCAGGCTCCAAAGATTACAACGGTGAAATGCAAAATCTGAAGAAGGGCGATCTGAACAAGAAGCTGGAAAATGCCGCGCTGTCCTTGAAACTTGAGGAAGTCTCTCCAGTAATAGATATTCCCGGCTCTTTCCATATTGTTCGTTTGACCGAGATCAATAAACCTAAGGCCCGACCTTTCAAAGACGTCAAGGATGACATTCGAAACAAAATACGGGAACCGCAGATCGATGCCGCCATTAAGAAATTCATTGCTGAACTGAAGGGAACTTTCTATACGCGGGTGGATGTAAAACCGGAAGACCTGTGAGACTGGATCTGTTTCTGAAGAAGACCATGATTGTAAAACGGAGAGCCGTAGCCAACGAATTGGTTCGATCGGGTCGAGTATTGCTCAACGGTTCCCTTGCCAAGCCCGGCCGTGAGGTAAAACCGGATGATATCCTGCAATTACCACTTCACCGGCGACGCCTGAAAATAAGGATAAAGGAAATTCCGACTCGGCCTGTAAAAAAGGGAATGGAACTTACTTATTACGAAATTCTGGAAGAGGAGACTGTTTAAATGGACCATACATTTATAAAAGACTTGAAGCCGGACTGGAAGGGTGACGAAGTCTATATGCTCAAACTGCTTGCGATTCGGGACAAGAAAAATGGGGGTCAATACCTGTTTTTGAAATTCGGAGATTCAAGCGGAGATATCATCGGCATGATGTGGGATAATTTCGAAGAAGCCGTGGACACCATAAGACCAGGAGATTTTGTAAAGCTTCGCTTCCGGATACAGTTATACAACAACCAGTTGCAGATGGTGGTCACCAAACTCCGGAAAGCAACCGACGATGAAATAGAAGATCCCACAATCTTCTTTCCGGTAAGCGAACGTCCACCTGAACATATGCTGGATGAAGTTCACCAGATTATTGAAACAGAGTTGGAAAGCAAGTTTCTCAAGGAACTGGCAACCCATGTGTATAACGACCCGGACGTTGTGGAACTGGCTAAAATCGCCCCCGCTGCCAAGAGTCTGCATCATGCCTACAGGGGTGGATATCTGGAACACCTGGTGACTTTGCTGAAACTGGCAATTCAGGTAACTCCGGTCTACCCATTCATCAGTAAAGACCTTGTTCTTGCCGGACTACTTTTCCATGACCTGGGCAAGCTCTGGGAACTCTCCTATCAACGGGAATTCAGTTACTCCACCGAAGGCCGACTCCTGGGACACATTGCAATCGAATATGACTATATCGCCGCCCGGATTCGGGAAATTCCTGACTTCCCGGACAACATCCGACTTCATCTGCTGCACATTATCCTTTCGCACCATGGTGAATTGGAATTCGGATCCCCAAAACGACCCAAAACTCCGGAGGCATTAATGGTTAACAGCCTGGATAATATGGATGCCAAACTCAACGCCATGCGCCAGGCCATTGAAGCCGATGTCCAGTCAGATCATCCGGACTGGACTCCATATCTCCCAATGTTCAGTCGCGTGATTTACAAGAACCGCCCCTGAAAAGAATTATGACTCTGGACTCCCGCACCGTTGGACAAGATTGCTCGCTACCTGCAGCGGTCATTATTGGTTCCGTCACCGTAAGGCCTGCCACTTTCCTGGCCCCTATTGCAGATATAACGGACGGCCCTTTTCGTAGGATTGTCCGGACATTTGGCGGAGTGGGTGCCATGTTTACTGAAATGATTTCCTCCGATGCATACACAAGGAAATGTGAACGTACTCTGCATATGGCCCGGTTTACAGAACAGGAAAAACCACTCTTCTTCCAGATTGTCGGAAAAGAGCCGGGTCGAATGGCAGACGCTGCAGAAATGGCAGCGGCTGCGGGTGCGGATGCAGTGGACATTAACATGGGCTGCCCCTCCAGTACCATAACCCGTCATGGCAGTGGTTCAGCTCTTCTCAAAGATCTGAAACTGGCAGAACGGATCGTTTCTACAGTACGAAAACGAATTTCAATCCCCCTAACCATCAAGATCCGCAGTGGATGGAACAGCCAGTCCCTGGTCTTTCCGGAATTTGGGAAAATGGCAGAAAGAAACGGTGTCAACGGAATTTTTTTTCACGGACGGACACGGAAAGAAATGTTTCGAGATTCTGTTCATTATGACCAGATTGCCCAACTGAAAGCCATGCTTTCAATTCCTGTTATCGGAAACGGAGACATCACTGATCGAGAAAGTCTGAGTAGAATGCTGGACACGGGATGTGACGGCATCATGATTGCCAGGGCAGCCATCAAAAGGCCCTGGATATTTGCGGAATTGACATCAGATACCCATGTTTCACAGGATTTTCTCCTTTCAATCATGGAAAAGCAGTTCCTGGAAATGGCCAACATTTATCCAGAAAAGCTCGCGCTCCACAAGATGAAAATCTTCACCGGATGGTACTCCCGTTCCATTCCAGGAGGCAAACAGCTCAGGGTCAACCTGAACCGAATAACCTCTATCGATGAAATGACCCAATTCATTCACAATTTTCAAAGCTTGAATCCCTGATTAATACTTGCCTGGCTACCGGAAAATGAGTACATTATGAAATATGACTGCCGGTTCTTTGAAAATTCAAATGACAAGCTACGTGAATAAAGAAATATTTTATAGTAAACGAGGTGAATAATGGCACTGAAAACCATGATTTTTATAGATGGAAGCTGGATTTTTCACAACAAGGGAGAGATTGTAAACGCCTTCCATGATCCAGACTTCAAAATTAACTATCAAAGCATTCCCCAGGTTGTTTCCAACCATCTGGCGGCGACCAGTGAAAAAGAAATCGACATCGTACGTACCTGCTTTTTCGGATCCATTCCTATAAACAAACCCGGATTTGATCCCGGCCCCCAGGAAGCCTTTTATGACTATCTGAGAAAAGAATGTCATTTTGAAACGGAAATTTACGAAATTGACTTCAAGAACCAGGCGGGAATGTCTCCTCATGAAAAATGTGTGGATATTGCCCTTTCAACTTCGATGATGCACTACGCATCTCTCCCGGGCACCATTGACGCGGCCGTGCTGCTGGCTGGTGATTTTGACTACATGCCGGTTTTAAGACGTGTAAGGGCAATGGGGAAAAGGACTCTCCTGACAGCACTTCGACGCCTGGGTAACATCTATCCGACTTCTCAGAAACTCCTCAACAGTACGGACCTATTTGATTTTCCTCACCTTTTCCTTGAAGAACACCTGGATGAAATCCGACTTGTAAAGGAAACAAAGAACCGCAAATGTCTGTCCTGCGGAGTTGAAGAGCTGACCGACTGGAGCGGCCCCACATTCTATTGCGGTGAGTGCCGGGACAAACACCGGGAAAATTCAGAATTTAATTAACCGTATAAGGAGTAGAAATATGCGTAAATCACATTTTCCTGTGTCATTTTTAATTCTGGGAATCGTACTCGCGTTGACCGCATTGCCGACCTTTGCCGGCGATATCAATAGCGAGCTGACGGCCGCTGTCAAGGCAGGGAATCAGAAAGAAGTAGACCGCTTGATTGACCTGGGAGACCTCTATGTGGCAAAGAATGTCGCCGGTCAAAACGCATTGCTATACTGTTCGAGAATCGGTGACATGTATGCAGTTCGAAAACTTCTGGATGCTCACTGCAAAATTGATTCACGGGACAAGGGGGATAACAAGGGCTGGACAGCTCTGATGTATGCAATTGACAATGGGAATGTAGACATCGCTACCCTGTTGATTCAACGGGGTGCCAAACTCGATCTTGCACCCAAAAAAGGCAGCTATGTCGGCTGGCGTCCTCTTCAGCTGGCGATCCAAAAAGGTGAACTGAAATTGGTTCATCTTATACTGGACAAGGGGGCTGAAGTAGATTTCAGGGAGAAAATTCTCCGGATGACGCCCCTTATGATTGCCGCTAACACTGGCAATGTCAAACTCACCGAACTGCTCCTGGAAAAGGGTGCGAATTTTAAACTCAAGGACGAAAAGGGTTGGACTCCCCTGATTCACGCGGCAGAAAGCGGTTCTCTCGGGACAGTGCAGGCTCTGGTCAAAGCCGGAGCAAATGTCAACGCCCGGGACAAAGATTGCTTATCCGTACTCCAGCATGCAGCGGCCCGGACAACTCAACTGAGGTCAGCAGAACACCCTCCTGCTCAGTTTGAGAAGGTCGTTCCCTATCTTGAAAGCTGCGGTGCAAAAATGATCCCCGGTGCATAAGTGAACAGGGGAACAACATCAATGAACAAACTGACAGAAAAACACCTGGAAAAAGCCCTCAGTTACTCCGAATACAGGGACCTGATTGACTCCCTTCTGGAACAGAACAAAACCACCGGGAACAATCACTCGGACAAAATGTTGGAATACAGCCGACTGAATGTCCATCGAATGTCCCGGATCGACCGCACAACAAACCTTCGAACAGAAACAGTTCAAACGCTGAAAAACCTTGAACGCGACCTGATCTGGCTTGTCCTCACTGAAGCCTGGTGCGGAGACGCAGCTCAGAATCTTCCCGTCATCGCAAAAATGGCGTCCGTGACGGACCAGATATCTCTGAATATTCTGCTGCGGGATGAAAATCCGGACATCATGGATGCATTTCTGACCAACGGTGGGCGAGCCATCCCAAAACTTGTCTGCATGGATGCCAATACTCTGAAAATACTGTGGGATTGGGGTCCCCGTCCCGCACCGGCCCAGGACTTGCTTCGGATACATAAAACAAAGCCGGACGAAAGCCATGAGGATTTTGTAAAACGGGTCCAGCTCTGGTATGCCAAAGACAAGAGCCGTACACTTCAGCTGGAATTGGTGAAACTTTTGAGTTTGCATGAGTAGCCGTTTTTCTGTATAGTAGCATGCAGTCACGGAGGATTTTTTCATGAAGAAAGCACTGATCTTGTTGAGCGGTGGGCTGGATTCGGCAACCGTGTTGGCGATTGCCCTTCATCAGGGTTTTGCTGTCACCGCCTTGAGTTTTGACTACGGACAACGCCATCGGATAGAACTGGAAAAATCCAGGCAACTCTGCGAGAAATATAACATTCCTCATATCATAATGCATGTCCCGCTGACCAGCATAGGCGGCTCTGCCCTGACTGATCAGGCAATTGAAGTACCGGATAATCCTCAGGAAAGTATAGGAGGCAGTATTCCCATCACTTACGTCCCAGCCAGAAACACTATTTTTCTGGCTGTGGCTGCAGGGTATTGTGAAGTGAACGGAATACAGGATATTTTCATCGGAACCAACGCAGTGGATTACAGTGGCTATCCGGACTGCCGACCTGAATTCATTCAGGCAATGGAGTCTGCCATCACACTGGGTACCCGATACGCAGATGAGGGAATTCGGTTCACTATCCACACTCCCCTTGCCCGGATGAAAAAAGCCGAAATCGTTCAAAAAGGCATCGAACTCGGTGTGGATTACTCCCTGACCAGCACCTGCTACAGTCCCGATGAAAACGGTGACCCTTGTGGCCGGTGCGATTCCTGTAAGCTTCGTCTCAGAGGTTTCCAGGAAGCCGGACTCACTGACCCCTTGCCCTATCCAAATGAAATAAATTCAAAGGAGCCCATATGAACAAATTGAAACTGACCCTGATTGCGGTTTTGCTTGCCACAATCTCCTGCCAGGCCCCTCCGGTCTCAACTCCGGCACCGAAGGCCTCCATGGCTCTGGCAACCCACACGGCTGTCACCTCAAAAATCCCCGTTGACCCGGCGGTTGAGAAAACAATCGCACCGTACCGGGAACAGCTTGAAAAAGAGATGAAAACGGTGATAGGAAAAGCAGAGGTGGATATGGTTCGGGGTAATCCGGAAAGCCTGCTCGGTGACTTTGTGGCCGATGTCATCCTCGATACAGCCCGGCAGTTTGGACACGTAGACTTTGCCATCACTAACAACGGCGGGCTCAGAGCACCGGTTTACAAAGGAAATATTACTGTTGAAAACATGTTTGAACTGATGCCTTTTGGAAACCGTATTGTCCTGGCCAGATTCACAGGCGAACAGGTCGAAGGGATGATCACTGAAATTGTAAAAAAGGGCGGCATTCCTGTTTCCGGTCTGACCATAGTTTCCACCGGCGGCATAATCAACGCAAATATCGGGCAGGAAACCCTTGATAAGAAAAAAACATACACCGTTGCCACAATTGACTACCTGGTGAAAGGCGGTGGTGAACTTGAGTCCATGTGGACAGGTAAGCTCATCAAGGACACCCACGTGCTGCTCCGTGAAGCCCTCATTTCCTACGTAAAAAAGCATCGGGTCATCCACCCGAAGATTGAAGGGAGGATTATCATCCAATGAAAAGAAGAGATTTTATCAAGGGCATGGGCCTCATGGCGGGGACCACTGCACTTGCGAGACCAATGGATTGGTTGTTCCCCAAAGAAAACACCCTTCATATCATTCACACGAATGATGTTCATTCTCACATTGATCCTTTCCCGAAAACAGATCGGCGCTATCCTGGCATGGGTGGCTATGCCAGACGAGCCACCATCTTCAAAAAGCTACGCAACCGTTACCAGAACACCCTTTTCGTAGATGCAGGTGATGTATTCCAGGGCACTCCCTATTTCAACTACTACGAAGGTAAACTGGACTACGAGTTGATGTCGGAATTGGGATATGACATCGGAACCCTCGGAAACCACGACTTTGACAATGGCGTGGACAAATTGCTGGCTGCCATGCAAAAGTGTGATTTCAAAATGGTCAATGCCAACTACACCATCACAAACCCGCTGTTGCGTGCCCATGTAAAACCTTACACCATTGTTCAAAAAGCAAACTCAAAAATCGGCGTGTTCGGTTTGGGTGTCACTTTCAAAGGCCTTGTCACGCCGGAGAACCATCTGGGACTTGTATACGGTGACCCCGTGACGGCAGCAGGAAAGACCGTCCGGCAGCTTCGGGATGTTGAGCACTGTGACCTTGTAATCTGCCTGTCTCACCTGGGAATCGATGGTGCAAGTGGAGAGTCGGGGGATATCCAGCTGGCTCAACAGGTGGACGGTATTGATGTGATTGTTGGTGGCCATTCCCACACATTCATGGACAGCCCTCTGCTGGTTTCCACACCCAAAGGCTGGACCACGTTGATCCACCAGGTCGGTTGGGGCGGCATCTGGGTGGGACACATAAAGGTTGTAATCGGGGAAAATGGAAAAATTCATCACAAAACCGCGATCCATTACGGAGTTGGTTGATGGCAGAAATTTTCCGCGCCCTTGGCATTGAATCTTCCTGTGACGATACCTGTATCGCTGTGGTAGAAAACGGGACAACTGTTCTCTCTTCAATTGTATCATCCCAGATTCCGGTCCATAGCGAATACGGGGGTGTCGTGCCGGAACTCGCATCCCGGGAACATGTCAAAAACATCCGCACCGTGTACCGGCAAGCAATGAAGAAGGCCGATAAGACCATTCATGACATCGACCTCATTGGTGTAACTGTTGGCCCGGGATTACTGGGCTCTCTGCTTGTGGGGCTCTCCTTTGCCAAGGCACTCTCGTTCTCATCCGGCGTCCCGCTGATCCCACTGAATCATATTGAAAGCCATATTCAGAGTGCTTTCATTGAATTCGGCAATGCTATCCGCTTTCCGGCAGCCGCATTTGTGGCATCCGGTGGCCACACTCACCTCTTTCGTATTGATGAAGATCGAAACTTATCCCTATTGGCCCGTACCAGGGACGACGCTGTAGGGGAAGCCTTCGACAAACTGTCCAAAATGATGGGACTGGGCTATCCCGGCGGACCGGTAATTGACAAACTGGCAGAAACCGGGGATGAAAATCGATACCCCCTTCCCCGTCCCAGAATGTCCGACCGGTCCCTTGACATGAGCTTTTCCGGAATCAAAACAGCCATGTTCCGTCTGATTCGGGAAGAGGAAGACGCACTGGATTTGTCCGGACTTGCAGCTTCCTTCCAGAAGACTGTTGCCGACATTCTTATCGATAGAATCAAGCGTTTTGAAAGAGAAAAGCCCTTTGAGTCTGTAATTCTGGCAGGTGGCGTTTCCGCAAACTCCTACCTTCGGAAACGATTCCATGCCGCCTTCGGTGAACGCACATTTATTCCTTCAATGAAGTACGCCACAGATAACGGAGCCATGGTAGCATCACTGGCATGGATGAAACGTAAAGAAGCATCGGCTCCGCTCCACCAGGAGGCCTTTTCCACCTGGATTCTGCAATCATGAGCCACTTTTCCTCCGGTACCGCAGGCATTTACCTGATTGTATTTATTGCTTATATTGCCCTGATACTGAGTTTTACTTTCATTTCCAAGCGTCTGTCCGATCCGGACGGATTCTGGACAGAAAACCGTTCCGTTTCCGGGCTTCGCGCCGGGATATCCCTTTCCGCCACCTTCATGTCCATCAGCTGGAGTGTGGTGTATGGCATCGAAGTTTTTCTTCAGTACGGCCTCGGGGGATTTTTTGTTCTGAGTCTGCCCTGGATTATTGTACTGGGTACCTTTCTCTGGCTGGCGCCACGTCTTCGCAACATCCCTGTTTTCAGCCAGCCGGAACTGATCGCCGGAAAGTTTGGAAAGACAGCCGGGAAACTGGCCGCCATTCCGATTCTGCTGGTTTTCATCATCTGGGCCGGGGCGGAAATGGATGTTGCTGCTTCGCTGCTCGCAGGCACCATGGGTATATCCCAGTCATTACTACTTTTCATCATCGCCTTTGTCATTGCCATTTACATGTCCTTCAGTGGCACCAATGCGGTCATAGTCACCGATGTGATCCAGTACATTCTGGTTGCGTTGTTCTTTATCATCATCCTCGGGGCAGGTTTCTCATCCCATCCGGTGAACCCGGCCGTGATGAAACTGGATTTTCACCGGATTCAGCCCCTTTTTGTTGTGTTGACTTTTGTTGCCTATCTTCCCGGGTGGCTGGCTGAAACCGATATCTGGATTCGCCTCCAGATCACCCGTAACGGTCGGGAAGCAAGGAAAGCCATGGGGATTTCTCTACTGAACGCTGTTATTTTCGTATTTCTCATGCCGCTGCTGGTAGCTGCTTTCCTCCCCGCCGGAATGACCAGCGGAACAAAGGGCGTGGCCTGGCTTCTTGCCCAACTTCATCACCCGGTTCTTGTAGCACTGGCTGCCATTGGACTGATTGCGGCATCCATGTCCACCATTGATACCTGCATCAACGTCGCAGCCATGACCTTGAGCTATGACCTGACGGAAAAACGCACATTGAACCGAAATATAATGGCTGTCTGGCTTACTGCGGGACTTGCTTTTCTCTTCGGGATTTATTCCAATTCCCTGAAGGACGCCTTTTACCTTTCTTCCGGCATCCTGTCCACAACCCTCTTTCTGCCGGTGCTGGCATGCTACCTGCCGGTTGGGAAAAAGGCAGGTGTTCTGTCGGTGCTGGCACTGGCCCCCATTCTTACCATTGCCTTATACGCCTTTGAGAAACATGGCTGGTTTGCAATCCCCGGAGCAAACGGGATTTCCTACATTCTCATCTCATTTGGCGCAGCCCTTCTCTTATTCTTCGGTGGATCTGCTCTGAACCCAGCGGAGCCAAGGTTGAGTGGAAGGCAAGGTTAAGAAGAATCAAGTTTGAATCTGAGTTTAGGTTCAAGTAAAGACAGACAGGTAACAGACTACTTGAAACTAACTGATTCTTCCTTATCTGCTTCGGACTTAAACTTAAACTTCTCTGTAAATAAGAAAAGGCCCGCCTTTCGGCGGGCCTCCGTTTTACCTGTGAATAAGGCAGTTAGAACCGATACTTGATACCAAGCTGATACTGGCGGGGCGTCAGAGTTGCCCGATCCAGGGCGCCAAGATTTGCGGCATCATAGCGGTAGCTGGTAAGCGTCGTGTAATAGTTGGAACTGTCAAACACATTGAACATATCAAAAATAATCTCAATGGATTGATGGTTCATGAAGTTAAACCGACGGGACAACCGGATATCCGTCCGATTGTAGTTCGGCTGGCGGTAGGTGTTCCGGGAACCCAATACGCCGTCAATCACAGCATAGTCGTTGTAGTAGTCATCACCGTTATCATCATAACCGGAGGTAACCGTGTAGGGACGACCTGAGTAGAACCGGTGATAACCGGAAAAACGGATGTCGTACCACAACAGCACTGTCCAGGAAAACTTGAACTGTGACTTGTTGTAGTAACTGGAGCGTCCCCAGTCAGCCATCAAATTGGCCGGGTTGGTTCCATAGTCACTGGAGGAAGACACTGATCGCTCGTTTGTATCTGTGTCATAGGAGCTGGACAGTGTGTAGGAAGCAAACATGCTCCACCGGTCGGAGAATTTCTTGCTTGCCCGGAAGGTAATGGAGGATGCCTTGGATTCGCCCTCAGACATGAAGGTCATGAACTTTCGGAAGTTCGGGTTGGGTCGGTTATATTTATCCCACAGCGGACGGCCGTACGCGTCAACATCCTGCACACCGTCATGATTTGCATCCTTAATACCGAGGTTAGTATCTATTTTACTCTCAAAATGATAACCACGGGTGTACTTCAGATCCACGCCCACTTTCCATACATCATTCAACGCCTTTTCATAGGAAAGGCTGGTCTTGAACACGTAAGGATTCTGGAAGTCCGGACTGAACACAAATACATCCGGGGGATACGGGTTCTGGGGATCGATTTCCGACGGTAGAATCCGGTCGGTGAGATTGGTCGGGAAGAGGGGATCGCCGGGGCGGAAATCGTTGCGGATTACGTTAACCCCGTTGGTCAGCATAGCATTGGCAACCAGAAGGGACGGGGTCCGGTTGTAGAACAGGCCGGCGCCGAAGCGGATCAGGTCTGTGCCTTCGCCGGTGATGTCATAGGTGATGCCGAGACGAGGTGCAATGTTGCTTTCATCCGGTGTTCCTTCCAGGCCAAGGGCTGCCAGTTCCGGATTGGGGTTGATCATCTTATCGAATTTCTGGCTGGTATAGCGGATTCCATATTCCACAAGGGTCTTGGAATTGAACTGCCAGCTATCCTGGAGGTAGGCATCCATTTCATCAGCACTGTACTTTACAACACCGTTGATGGGGCTGAAAGACTGGGTATATTTCATATCGTACGGATCGGGATCATTGCTGGGATCATCATCCATCCAATGTAGAAAATCATAGTACCCACCGTAAAACCGCAGGGAACCACCCTGATAGCGGAAGAACGAGTCATCATAATCGTACTGGGCATAACGAACACCGGCTTTCAGTGTGTGACTGTCAGTAATCGTCCAGGTAAAATCATCCATAAATTCATGAATTGTTTCGTTCAACCAGTTGGGCAGGAAGTTATTCTGGCCAAAATACGCGTCATAGTTGCCAATGATAACTTCCATTGTGGACGTATCATTCGCATACCGGGGACGGTTTTCCTGGGACCATTGGAAACGGGCCTCGTTGAACATATTGTCGGACAGGATAGAGGTCAGCTCAAGAACCACGGAAGTGGAGTTGTCCACTTCAAGACCATTGCTTGTAACACCGTCGGTCACATAGTTGTGGCTGTTGGTTCCGTTCTGGGCCTCAAATTCCTGGCGGTTTACACGAAGGGACAGCCGATGGTTATCATTGATCTGCCAATCCAATTTCACGAAATATACATCGTTGTCTTCAGTTTCCGGAGCCGCGTATTCGTTGGCAGCCACGATATCGGGGAAGGCTGCTGCAAACGCATCGTAACCGGTTTTCTCATTGAACTTCCAGAAAAAGGTAGATTTCCTGCGCTGGGCATCGTAGGCCACAAAGAAGAACAGTTTGTCCTTGATAATTGGACCGGACAAGGTAAAACCGAACTGGTTTTTGGTAAAGTCGTTCGTTCTCATGCTCAGCGGAAGAGGATCATACTCAGATGGGGCATTGGCATTCATCATGCTGTCAGTCTGACGGAACCAGTGGGCGCTGCCATGGTAATCGTTGGAACCTGACTTTGTAACAGCGTTGATTATCAGACCGCTGGCATCTCCGTATTTTGCGGAGTAGCCGTTGGACACCACGTTGAATTCCTTGATGGTTTCCTGGGAAAAGGTGAAAGGAATTCGGGTAGAACCGCGCTGCTCGCCAAAGAAGGTCGAGTTGTAACCGGCGCCGTCAATCTGCAGGTTGTTCATGATTCCCCGGGTTCCAATTCCCGTGACCCGGGCTCCTTCAGCCTCTGAAACACCAGGGGTTAAAAGGACAAAGTCCTTGAAATCACGGTTTGCCACCGGCAGGTTCTCAATGTAGTCATCACCGATACTGGCGGTAACGTCCACCTTCTGGGTTTCAATCAGCGGCTTTTCTGCCGTAACCACAATAGATTCAGCCAGTTTTTCCGGCTTCATGGTAATCTTGTAGTTCACAATATCACCCAGGCCCAGCCTCAGGTCCTTTGCACTGTAGCTACCAAAACCAGGGAGACTGGCATCTACTGTGTAAGTGCCCAGCGGCAGGAAGGGAGCACGGAACTTCCCGTTGGCATCTGTAACAACGGTACGCTTGGTACCCTGTTCCACGCTGGTCAGTACGACGGTGACGCCGGGAAGCGCAGTTCCCTGATCATCGACTACCAGACCGTTGACAGTGGCTTTCGTGCTCATCTGCGCAAACGCAGTGACACCGCAAAGCAGGAACCCTAACACAAACATCAGGATTCGATTCTTCATAAACGACCTCCTTTGGGAATAATAACCAAACCTTAATAAAAGAAAAATCTGCTGTTTTCCATGCTCTCAGTTCTTGTTTGCCCCAGCGCACATTCGTAACCTTCGTTTCCGGAGAAATAGGTTGCAACTTCAGTACTGTGACATGATGGGCACGTTTGATAAACACCAGATTCCATAGTGAAGCAATTATAGCAGATAGAGAAATCCTGTGTCAAAAGCAAATGTTGTAAAGTTTTGGCAAAATGTTCGGCCGGAAGCTGATCCGGATCAAGGCACTTTACAACCGTTCGAAACGGCAGATCAAACTTACGCTGGAACGTCCCTTCAAGCTCTGCTTTCTTCTTTATATCCAATGGCTTATCACTTGGCAAAGCCGCATCTTTTGTATAATAAACCGAGCCTTCCCGAATTTCCCCGTTGAGTATCCGGCTTGCGTAAAACGGCTGAAATTTCAGGTCCAGGCGGGCAAACCGGTACACAGCCTCACCCTGATCCGCTGTGCCCAGAAAAAGCTTGATCTTCCCCTGTTTTGACGCTTCAAAAACCTGCTTTTGAATAGTGGACAGAAATTCATCTGCGCGGGTAAACCGGTCGGGGCCATCGTCCATATCTCCATCCAGCAGAACTCTGGACCACTCATTCAAGCCACAGACGGCGACCACACAGGGAGATAGCGAGGGATTGAAACCAAGATGATTCAACAGATCCAGCGGACCTCCCGGTCGTACCGCGGACACCTTTTCAAGAAAAACTCTCTTTCTCGCGAACAGCTCCAGGGCTTTGTGCATCAGTCGTTTCAATTCCACCTCTGGTGTTGTGTCCTCCACAATGGAACGAATCGCCAATCCCGGCAGATTCAGGGATATGGATTCCAGAATATATGTTGTCTCCATCGGAATTTTATTGTTCATGACCAGAAAGGGGGAGGGAAACCAGTTATTGCTTTCAGTTGTGATGAAAGCATTGAGAATTTTTTCCTCCAGCATCCTGGATACAACCGAATCAATTACACCTGGACGGGAAAAGTGGAATGCCCGCCCTGTTCCCTTCTCTGTTGTGGATAAGGCCGTCATGCTGGATTGAATGAGTCCGGCGCACATGTCGGGGAGCTCAGTCTCGGTGGTCCCCAGAGCGAGCAGAGCATCTTCAATCCCGGTCCAGTGAACTCCTTCTCCCACAAAACCGGATAAAACCGCATTCAGTTTCAGAAAGTTCCCGACAAACCGGACCGGCGTTTTTGGCGTCTCAAGCACAAGGCCACCAACTCCATATGAGAATTTCAGGAGATCCATCGCATTCAGGTAAACCTTCCAGGGCCTGTCTGGTGTTGAAAGGCCATGAACGTTGAATCTTCCCTCCAGATGCATACGGTGCAGGTGGGCCGGATAGATATCGGAAAGGGCAAACTGCCGCTTCAGAATATCCGACATGATTGCACCTGTTCCGGCGGGAGACGGTACGGGACCAGGATAGTGGACGGCTGAAAATCGCAACAGCCCGCTCACATCATGGAGAGAGAGTCCCAGACGCTTATTTCGATCCCTTGCCTTCTCAAACCGGTACTCAATCAGTTTGGCATTTACCAGTTCCCGTACCAGTTCCGAAGTTACAACCCGGATTCCGGAAGAGAACACTGTGGTTTGAATCTCCTCGCTGATTTTGTCCGCAAGCTGATAATCAATCCCCGTTTCGTTTACCAGAACCGCCACAATCCGGGTCCGATCCCAGGGATTGAGATCCTCATCCGTAGTGTGAACAAAAATAGATTCTTCATGAAAGCGATGGGAAAAAAGCTTGCGGTCTTCCTTTTTCATACAGATTTTCCGGCAAACATGCTCTTCAAACGGTCCCAGACCGATACAGGTTCGTCTTCTACCTCACGAAGTTTCTCAAACAATTTTCGCTGTTCGTCATTTAACCGATGGGGAGTGGTTACCTCAACTGTGGCAAGAAGCCGTCCTTTTTTTCCGGTATTCATGTCGGGAAATCCCTCTCCTTTCAACTCCAGTACTGTCCCGGACTGGATTCCTGCGGGAATTTTCAACTGGGCCCTGCCACCGGGAGTGGGAATTTCCATCTTCCCCCCCAATGCCGCCATGGAAAAGGTAACTGGGAGTTCAAGGCCAACATCCGCACCACTTCTTCTGAATACAGGGTGCGACTTAACGCCGACGACAATATATAAGTCACCATACATTCCGCCTTGAGGACCGGCTTCCCCGCTGTCTCTTACCCGGAGCGTATCCCCGTCTTCGATGCCAGCAGGTATCCGGATTGTGACTTCGTGATCGTTTGCGGCCGTTCCTTCGCCGTGGCAGATTTCACAGGGATGTTCAATCACTTCTCCCTGCCCATTGCACGTCGAACAGGTCCTGGACATGGTAAAAAAACCTTGCCGGATTAGTATGTTGCCTCTTCCTCTGCAGGTGGGGCAGGTTTTACGACCCGTACCGGGACTGGCACCGCTGCCGCCGCACTCCGGACAGTGCTCCCGCCTCCTGATCCTGATTTTCTTTTCGATGCCGGTGTAGGCTTCGTCAAAGGAAATCTGAAGGGAGTACTGCAGGTCATTCCCCCGCTGCTGCCATCCCTGACGATGGTTTCTGCTGCCACCGCCGCCGAACAGCGTGTCAAAAATGTCTGTAAATCCACCAAAAATATCATTGAAATCGTACGAAATATCGCCCTGAGACAAACCGCTATGGCCATACCGGTCGTACTTTTCCCGCTTGGAGCTATCACTGAGTACCGCATAGGCCTCGGCAATTTCCTTAAATTTGTTTTCCGCTTCCGGATTGTCCGGGTTCCGGTCCGGATGGTACTGGACTGCCAGTTTTCGGTATGCTGTCTTTATTTCCTGACTTGTTGCAGTTCTGGTACAGCTCAGTACTTCATAATAATCCCGTTTCATCCCTCATCCTTGCCTTTCTTTTGCTGTGTGTTCTCAAATTCATTTCTTGAAAAGGACTGTTTCCTCTCAGTTTTTCAATCATCCATTGTTGTGCCATAGAGAAGCAGCTCTCCCAGCTTTCGCGAGACTTTCTGCAATTCTTCGTAGGCCTCTTTCAATACCTCGATTTCATTTACCCCCATCGCTTCTTTGCCTTTTTCTATGGCGTTCCGCATTGCGTCGCTGAAGTCGGTCGGCATTTTCCTCCCATGTTCTGTAAATGACCGCTCTGTAGTAGACAGAAGGCCTTCAAGATTGTTTCGTGCAACCACCAGTGCCCGAATCCGTAGTTCTTCATCCCTGCGGGCTGCCGCCTTGTCAATTATGCCATTGATTTCCTTTTCAGTCAGCCCGCTGGTGGGCCGAATGCGCATTGACTGAGATTTTCCACTGTCCTGGTCTATGGCACTGACATTGACAATGCCGTTGGAGTCAATCTCAAAGATGACCTCAATCCGGGGAGCTCCTTTGGGGGCTGGCGGAATATCAATCAACTCAAACCGGGCAAGCGGAAAATTATTTTCGCAAAGCTCACTCTCTCCCTGCAAAACATGCACTTCAACTTTTTTCTGGTTGTCTACAACCGTCGTAAATATTTGACTGGCTTTGGTTGGAATCGTGCTGGTTCTCTCAATCAATTTGACAAACAACCCACCCTTGGTTTCGACCCCCAGAGACAGGGGAGTAATATCCAGAAGGACAATATCTTTCGTCTCACCGCTGAGAATACTTCCCTGCATTACAGCACCAATACCCACCACTTCATCAGGATTCACATCATCTCTGGGGTCCTTTTCAAAAAACTCCTTCACCTTTTCCACCACAAGCGGGGTGCGACTCTGTCCGCCAACAAGAAGCACATGGTCAATCTGGCCTTTCTCCACGCCAGCCAGTCGAATGGCCTCTTCACAGGGTGGAATTGTCCGATCTACAAGATCCGTAACCAGGGAAACAAATTCCGCGCGGGTCAAAGTATGAATGAAGTGCTTCGGTCCGCTGTTGTCAGCGGCAATGAATGGCAGGTTGATTTCTGTTTCCATAACAGAAGAAAGTTCGCATTTCGCCTTCTCAGCAGCTTCTTTAAGCCGTTGCAATGCCATCTTGTCTTCCGTCAGATCAATGCCGGTATCATCCATAAATCGCTGAACAATCCACTCAATGATGCGCCGGTCAAAATCATCCCCCCCGAGAAAAGTATCGCCGCTGGTGGACAATACCTCGTACACACCTTCTTCAATATTCAGGATCGAAATATCAAATGTTCCACCACCCAGGTCATATACTGCCACTTTCCCTTTCAGGTTTCCCCTGTCGTAGGAAAGCGCCGCGGCGGTAGGTTCATTTATGATTCTGAGGACTTCAAGACCCGCGATGGTTCCGGCATCTTTTGTAGCCTGGCGCTGGGCGTCGTTGAAATAGGCCGGAACAGTTACAATGGCCTGTTTTATTTCCGTACCGGTATATTGCTCCGCATTTTCCTTCAGATCTTTGAGGATAAGAGCCGATATTTCCTGTGGAGAATACTGTTTCTCCATAATCTCAACCCAGGCATCCCCGTTTTCCGCTTTAACAACCCGGAATGGTAATGTCTTCAGCATGCTGCTCACTTCTGAAGAAGCAAATTTTCGTCCCATCAGACGTTTGATTCCAAACACAGTATTCTGTGGATTTGTGATGGCCTGCCGCCTGGCAATATGGCCTACCAGAACCTCCATTTTCTCGGTAAAGCCGATCACTGAAGGTGTGATACGGCTTCCTTCCTTGTTGGGGACAATCACGGGGGACTGGTTCTCAAAAATCGCCACACAACTATTGGTTGTTCCCAGATCAATACCAAGTATATAGTTCATGACTCATTCTCCTCGGGAGCATCTCCCTCCTGACCGACAATTTCATCAGGCTCAACTACTTTTTCAGGGTGGAGAGCCACCTTTACCCTGGCAGGACGTAACAACCGATCCTTCAGTTTGTATCCCTTCTGGAAAACCTCTACAACCGTATTATCTGGAAACTCCGCAGACGCTTCCCGCATCATAGCTTCGTGAAAGAACGGATCAAACGGTTCCCCCTTCGGGTTGATTTCCATCAACCCTTCCCCTTTAAGGCTATCGAGAAGGTGTTTCGCAATCAATTTCATCCCCTCATAGAAGGAATGAACGTCAAAGCCTTCTGAATCAGGCTCCAGAAGAAGCGCACGATCGAAATTGTCCAGTACCTCCAGCAGCCGGGTCAGGACTTCAGCGGTACCGTACCGGACTGCCTCTTCTTTTTCCCGGGCTGTCCGCTTCTTAAGGTTTTCGAATTCGGCCATTTTCCGAAGCAGCGTTTCTTTCAGCTCGTGAGTTTCTCTCTCCAGTTGTACCATTTGATAAGCAAGATCTGCCGTATCCGGCATCATGTCTGCGTCTCCAGATTCAGAAGAATGTTCTGACCTCGCGACCGGCTCTTCAACTGGCTCCACTAACTCTATTTCATCTTCAAGAACCGGACCGTCCGCTTCCATTATATCTGGAGCTTCCACGGGTTCCATGGCCGAATCCTCGGAAGGTCCCGCATCGTTTCCAGGTACGTCATTTTGCTTTTTCTTCCCCATATCATGCTCCTTACCTTCTATCATTCTATTCTCAATTACTCATATTCTTCTGCATAATAGCACTCATCAGCGTTCCGGTCATCAATCGCATCGTGGAAAATATCCGGCGATAGTCCATGCAAACCGGTCCCAATAGTCCGAAAGCTCCCTTAATTCCATTTCCAATTCCGTACGGTGAAATAATCATGGAATAATCATCCGCTATTTCTCCACTCAGAAAAACGGTCACGTCCCGATCCATGCAGGTATTGATCAACTCCACAATGCTGTGTTTCTCTTCTACACTGAACACCAGTCCCTGCAGTTGATGAACATCTTGACCCTCTTTCTGTGATACCAGGTTCGACATCCCCCGAACCAGCAGCTCGTCATCTCCTGCATCCATCCTCTCAATTTCCAGGAAAGAAGATGATAGAATCTGCCTTGCAAGGCGGTCAATCTGTTCTACTCCCTGCTTCATGCCCCGAATCAACTCCTGTCTGATTTGAAAAAGTGTTTTTCCGGGGAACTCACGGTTTAAATAGCGATTAACTGAAATCAGTTCTTCGTAGGAAATCTCCCGATCAAGCTCCACAAGGACCTGCCGGTAGAGATTGCTCCGAGTTGTCACGATCATCAGGACACGACGGGGGGATAATCGTACAAATTCCACCCGGGTTAATCTCATATTGAACAGACTGGGAAAAACCAGCAGCGACATGAATCCTGTTTCATCCTTCAGGAAATCAAGATATTGCACCAGCAGCGAACGGGTATCGGAAATATCCCGTATATATCGAGTGAGATGGGTTTTTGCATCAGTCGGCATCTCCAGATGGTAATACTGTTCCACCAGTTGATTCACATAAAATCGAAACCCCTGTCGGGTCGGAATTCGTCCGGCTGAGAGGTGAGCCTTTTCCAGAAAGCCCTTTTCTTCCAACGCATGGAGGACATTCCGTACAGTCGCGGAGGAGAGGGAACGGCCGTTTTCTGAATACTTAGCAGCCACGGCACCGGAGCTTAACGCTTCCCGGGTGTGAATATGTTGCTCAATCAGAATTTTCAGGACTTCTTCTTCTCTCTCATTCAACTGCGTCACTTTTTTATACAACTCCCTTTTCAATAGACTTAATGGAAGCATTGTACCAAAATCCGGAAATTTTCAAAAGCCAAAAAAAGTGAAGGTGAACGTACACGTGCGTGAAAGAAAAGACAGAGAATGACCCATTCTTTTCCCTTTCCGGACTCAAACTCAAACTCAAACTTGTTCCTGCTTGTTTCTATCGTCCCTGAAACAGTGAATTTCGCCCGTATTTTTTCTGAACTTTATCCATCGTTCGGTACACAGCCGCCACGGCATGTCCCCGGGTACCCGCCGTAAGGGGTCGGCTTCCCCCATCCACGAAGAGAGGAGACAAGCGGACACCGATCAGCCGGATCGGCAACAAAAGACAGTCTGCAAGACTGAACAATTCTTCTGCCTGTCGAATTACCTCAAAATCATAGCGCAGCTCAGTTCGGGTCCGGTGTTGCTCAAAGGCCTGAAAATCACCGTACCGGATCCGGACTGAAATTCCGTTCGCCTTCAGATGTTTCCTTCTCATTCGCGATGCCACCTTGCGGCAGAGAGTTCGAAGTACGGCCGACACCGCTTCCCTGTTCTCCATATCTCTGTCAAGCGTCAACTCAGAAGAAATCGATTTTGGGAACGGGTTCTCCACCGGCCGGGTGAGCAACAGACGTTCCCAGAACAACGGTGCCCGTGTCACCAATTCTCCCACTGTGAAAACATCCAGATACTTCAGATAAGCAGTCGTCATCCGCCCTACCCCCGGCATCAGGGAAATCCGGTGGTCATAAAGAAATGAGGTTTCTTTTCGAGGCAATATCATGCAGATGCCATTTCGCTTCGCCAGTTTGGAAGCCAGTTTGGCCACAAGGGGAAATCGGGCGACTCCAATGGAACACGGTACTCCGACTTCCCGCTCTATTTCCCGATGAACCCTGTCAGCAATCCGCATCGGTGATCCCCACAGGCGCAATACGCCACTCAAATCCAACACTGCCTCGTCCACGGACAAAACCTGCACATCCGGTGTGATCTCTCTCAAAATTGCCATTACACTGTGAGAAACTGCTTCGTACAACAGGTGGTTCGGATGCACAATTATCAAACCCGGACAGCGGCGCTTTGCCTCCAGAATAGACGTACCGGAACGGATCCCGTAGGCCCGGGCCTCGTAAGAGGCCGCAGCCACTACCCCCATCCGGCTTCCCCGACCCCCGCCGACAACAACCGGCTTTCCCCGCAACTCCGGGTGGCGGATCAGTTCCACCGATACAAAAAATGAGTCCATGTCCACATGAGCATATATGGAATCAATCCCGTTCAACATTTCTGTTCCGGTCCTTCGGCCCGCAGTTTAAGTTTAAGATTGAGATTGAGATTAAGCAGGGAAAGGAGGACCAAATGGCCAGATTCCAGTCTTTACTTAAACTCAAACTTAAACTTGTCTCCATTAATATTTCCGGACAACGCCAATTACCACACCCTGGATTTCGACACTTTCCAATGGCACGCGAATCGCTGCCATAGCACGGTTAGCCGGGATCAGTACCGCCAGGCTTCCTTCTTTTCGGAAACGTTTTACTGTGGTTTCGGTCCCATTTACCAGTGCAATGACGATATCTCCATCCCGGGCAGTGCCCCGTTTTTCCACAATCACAATATCCCCTTCACAAATATGTTCTTCAATCATGGAATCCCCGGTAATCCTCAATGCATATGTTCGGGCAGGGTTGGGAACCAATGTAACAGGGACCTCAATATTCTCCTGAAATTCGCACACATCCGATGGGACTCCCGCTACTACCCAGCCAAAGAGGGGAATGGTGATAGCAGAAACAGTGGTTTTCAGCACATCCTCCACCGGCATTAACGTCACACCTTTTTCCTGCAGGTTACGGATATGGGCATGAACCGTGGAAACAGAACGAATTCCCATGCAATCCGCCAGTTCACGCAATGTAGGAAATACGCCGGTTTCCCGCACCAACCGTTGCGCACAATCCATCAATTGTCGTTGCTTTCGAGTCAATTCCATCAGTACCTCCGATAAGGCAAGGTTAAGTCCGGAAAAGATGAAGACGAGCTAAAGATCGGCCATATCCTGCTTTTTCTGAATTCTATTACGAGTCAGCCTGATCCCCACTTGTTCCTTCTGTCTGTATTTTATCGAACTTTAACGAAAAAACAAGAAAATTATCGAAAAAAAGCACCTCCAATTCCGGACGGGGAAAACCGGTGATACAATAAGCAGGAGAAAAACGATCCCCCTTCGGAGGTTCCATGAAATTTTTCATCTCTGCCCTGTCCATTCTTTGTTTTAGCCTCCAGCTGACCGGGGGCAATCTGCTCAACCCGAACATTCCCACCGCGTTGGCCATGTCGCCTGACGGGACTCTGACAGCAGTGGCGTTTTCACCGCAGAACTACAAAGCGTACAAACTCAGAAAGCTGCAAAAGGGCGCATCGCTGGAGAACATCGGAAGAACCGGCCGAATCGCTATCTACGCCACCGGTGAAAGCGACGGAGAATGGAGCAGCATGTACACCGGCGAACTGAAAGATCCGGCAGCCACCGGTATTATTTCCCTGGCATTTCCGGATCGGAACACGATTGCGTGGAAAGCCATTGATGGCAGTATCACCCTCTATGACATGGAACACGGCACCCGCCGATTGTTCCGCACCGGAGATATCCGGAAAAACCGTTCTCTGTACACCGCCCAGGCTTTCGCACTGACCCCGGACGGCAACCGCCTGATTACTCCGGACGGCGGAAACGGCATAGCAATTTTCAACACCGGAACCGGCCAGGAAATCATCCATAAAGGTTGTGGAAAGCGACGAATTGTAACCGTTGCTGTAGCATCCACGGGAAAACTTGCGGCCGTCAGTACGGACAAAGGCAGCATTTCGATCTGGAAACTGCCGGACTGGACGCCGCTTTTCCAGTTTCAATCAAAGACAACGCTCATGCAGCGGTTCTGCTCTCTGTCGTTCTCCCGGAATGGGCAGATTCTCGCTGCCAGTTACGGAAAAGGAACCCTGCTGCTTCTGGATATGAAAAATGGCCGTGTAATCGAAAAAAAACGCGTCCTCCTCTTCTCCGCCGGTTTAAAGGAAATGACTGTCGCATTCAGCCCTGTCGCAGACAACTATGTGATCTGTCAGTTTGAGGACGATAAAGGGTCTCTGTTCAAGGTTGTTGACCTGACAAAGAGAAAAACCGGTAAAACAGTTCAGAGAAGCCGGGGCGCATTGACTGCTGATAACTTCACCATCACACCGGACGGGCGCTACGTGGTCATGGCCGCGTGGGGGCGTCACATCCTCGGGGATGCTTCAAAGGCCATCGCCCGGAGCATGGAGCAGGTGGATCTCTATTTCATTAAAATCAAGGCATTCTGCAAAGCACAAAAAGACAAGATCAGGTAAAAACTAAGTTTGAGCTAAGATTGGAGTTTGAGCTTAACGTCCCTTTCCTTCAAAACTGAATTATTTCCATTTTTGTGACCTGCGTTACTGGTTCCCTTTGAATTTCCGCCTACCTTATGAACAGGGGAGAAAATTATACGGCACCATGCCAGAGAGGAGCGCACCGTGCAGGCAACTGTTATTACCGTCAGCAACCCGCTGGGAGGAACAGGAAAAACTTCAATAGCCTTTCACCTGGCCCATGGCCTGGCCGGGCTCGGCTACAAAGTTCTGTCCGTGGACATGGATCCCAAGGCTTCCCTCACCCGCGCCATGGGTCAGCGGGAAGAATTGATCACTTATTCTGTCAAAGACCTCCTCACCCGAAGTACTACATGGTGGAAAACAACTCTGTTTGTGGACCAGAACCTCTATCTTATCCCCTCCACAGATGAACTGGCAGGAATGGACTACCATATGCTGAGTAAACCCTTCTCCTATATGAAATTGAAGAAAAAGTTGATGCCAGCTAAGGGTGAACATGATTTCATCATCATTGACACCGGCCCGGCCTACAACCTGTTTTCCGTGAACGCATGGAACTTCAGTGACTCCGTCCTGATGCCCTTTATCCCCGGTCCCGGCACCGGGGCAGATATTGCCATGGTATTACGTGATTTCAATGACTTTGATGTTGATATTCAGGTGATCTTCAACCAGGTAGCACGGAACGCGTCCCTCGCGAATCAGGCGCACCGGTATGTGGAAAGCCGACACCGACGGGTGGCATTCAACTCCGTAAAAATCCCACGCAGCTCCCTCGTCAGCGAATCCATGGCCCACCACGAGCCGGTTTCTCGACGCCACCCCGGCAGCCGCCCCTCCATTGCATTGAATCAACTCGCCAGCATCACGGCCGCTTCTCATACCAGCCGAGTGTCGGGGTCGGATAACAGATAGTGCTAATGTAACAGAGATGATCGGCACAGATTTATAATGTCAGGGTATGTTTCCCTGTAAAAAGTGCCCGAAGTGCTATAAACATAAAGAAAAACCACGCCAGAAACTCTATCGCGAAAGCGTACATGCAACCGGAACGGCTGAAATTCACTTCTCCGAAGTAAACTGCCAGTGAAATTCCGGAAATCAGAAGAAACAAAATAATAACTGCAGAAATCTTCCGGATTTTTGTATCGCTCCAGATTGCGGGAAAGGAAAAAATCATGATGAGAATAATAAACAGCCCCGGAACGCGAACCGGGAGAATCGGAAATAGAAAAAAACCAAGAAGAAGAGTGGACAAACTGCAGATCATCTGTGAAAAGACAGAATCCGATTCCTCCGGCGGGCTTTCAGACACCTGTTGATGGACAATTTCAACAATATCCTGGTAATTTTCCGGCAGACACATAAGCTGAATAACTGTCCGCCACTTATTTTTCAGGCGGATTTCAAATCGGGAAGGAAACATCTCCACAGCAGACACGTCCTTCCACTCCATCCCGATGACTTCCCTTGATTTTGCAAGCATTCCGGCACCTGCGGCAGTCATTCCTCTGGTCCCGCCAAACAAAAGAGCAAAAAATGGGACCTTACGGGTGAGTTTTCTCATCCCTGTCAATGTTTCCTGAACTATGCCCTCATCCGAAATCACGTACCGGGTCACGATTCCCCTGGACAGAAACATCAGGATCAAGGCGAAGGCGGCAAATATTCCCCCTGCCAGGACAAGCCAGGTCAGGAAAGAACCGGGAATCTGTTCCCAGTTCCCTTCATACAGGTTGAGGCCCACAAGAAGGAACAGTACAAATCCGGAAGAAAGAAACGATACAATAAGAAGTTGTCGCCAGAGAAGCGGATTGTTGAAAATGGAAATCCTGATTTCAAAGTCCAGGGAGTCTTCAGTCGCTTTTTTGCCAGTCATCGCGGTTCCCACGAGGATTCAGTTTTCATCACGATCTGACCATATCCGGGAGATATTTTCCCGGCTGTTTTTGTAACCGTCCTCCCTCCTGCAGGCCGGGGAACTGTTGTCCGAACTGGTGTTCATTGACATGAATTTTGCTCTTTTTCCCGGCATCTGTTCGATAATGAATAACATAGCGAGCCTGTATCAGGTTATTGGCGTCATCGTAATATTGCGGTACATATTTAATCTTTGTCACCGTTCCATTCCATGCCTGCCTCTTCTTCCGATTCTGGAAAACCCCAAGAATGATCGTCAGCGCAATTGCCACCAGAATCCCATATACAAGTTCCATTTATCTCCCCCTTCATTTAGCTTGAATGGCATGTTTTAGAGAACCGCTAATAAAAGCGGGCAGTTCATCCAGTGATTTTCCTGTCAATCTTCTTACGGAACGCTCGGCTTCCACGATGTTGATGCGGTTTTCTCCGAATTCGCGAAGCACTGCTTCAAGTCTGTTGAAATATTGCACCCCGTTCATGTTGTCCAGGAGAGCTTTCTGACCATCTTTCCACTGCTGAAGGTTGGGAATCAGTTTCGTTCGGATTTCCTTTGCCAGTCCCCTGCAGGCTTCTCCCATTTTCCCGGCTTTGGTAATGAAGCCCGCGCTATGCTTTCCAAGCATGTGATCCGCTTTGTATTTGACTGTTCCTGCCGTCTCCTCGGCGAGCTCTCTGCTTGCCCTGGAGGGGTCGGTGAGAATGGCCACATCCTTGAATGCTTCATTGTGTGCAGAGGTGGTCAGGTTCGCGAAGGAACCTTCGGCGGAGTATCCGGTTTCAAGGTGGTACGCCTTTCGAAACAGTTCTTCACCTTCTTTCTGAAATTGCTTCACTGACATGCGTCTCCCGTTTTTCATTATGAATTTGATTTCTTTTCCCTTGATGTTAACTGTTTGCAGCTTGTCTTCAATCAGTCCAATGTCCCAGTCCATAGGGACGGAGTCGCCTGAGGCAGCGTTCCGAAATTCCTTCAACTCGAACTTGTCCCACCCTCTTTCTTCCATCATTTTTTTGAATCTGGCTTCAACCCTGGCTTTTACCTTGTTTTCATACTGGACATATGCCCGCTGGATTTCCGGAGATCCGTTGTATTTCAAGTAATTTTTGGCATGGGGATTGGCCATGAGTTTCTCTGTTTCCTTTTCCATCAGTAGGGCCTGCTCTCTTGCGGCAGCACTCTCTCCCCGCTGTGCCAGTTTTTCCATCTGCAGAAGCTTTTTCTCATACTGGTTCACCATGGTGATGGACATTTCCCGCTCCTGTACAGTCATCGCGCTTTCAAAGGCATATTTACTGTATGCCTCCTCTGCAACTGTGCATGTCTTGACCGCGCCCTTTATGGCCACATGGCACACCCCGAGGAGCGCAACTGTTATGGCTGTATTTTTAGCCGCGCCTTTCCAACCCATCTTCTTCCCCGTCCGGGGATCCACGACGTTGTATCCATCATAAGCACTGCCTGCGATCATGGTCGTCATGTTGAGGCTTTTGACAGCATGTTCCACACCTGACCTGATACCGTCACTGATGCCGTTGGTCAACCCGGTATAGGCGGCATAGAGATACATGGTACCTCCAGACTGAATAGTGGACGCAATCATGAAGCCGGTATCCGCCTTGTCTTTTACATATTTGGCTGCTTCCAGGTAGTCATCCATTTTTGCGACTTCCAGGCCTGCAGACGTCTGGCCTTCTTCCAGATTCTGCTGGTATCTTTTCTGCAAGGCGGTGTAGATGGCGGCCAGTTTTGCATCATCTCCAGCTTCAAGTGCGGCTTTCCGCTGCCGTTCTGCCCAGTCCCGAACCCCCAGCTCATCCTGTTCGGTTATTTTGTTGGACATCTCTCCGATTTTTCGAATCATATCCGTACGGTATTCTGCCTGGTGGATCTTTTCCTCGTATTTTCGACTGTCTTCCAGAAAACGGTTGGCTGAAATTTCTGCGTTGACTTTGTCCCAACGGGTTTCCGTATGCCGGAACTGTCCGGTTTTCACCTCGGCCAGCAGGTCTTTCTGTTGCTGAAGGTCCGCTTCTTTTCCCATGATCATCCATTCGTAGTGCTTTTTCTCCGCGTCAGTTCCCGCCTTGCGCAACATGCTTCTGTACCGGTCGATATCCTCTTTCAACTGCTCGATCTGAAGTTTGTAATAGTCTTCTTTGCCTGGCATGGCGAAATCAGCTTCATTGACCTGCGGTTCCTGTTTTCTCTTTTCCATATCGTTCTGCAACTGGAATCTGTACAGAACCAGAACCGTTGGGTCCTTTCCACCATTCCCTGACAAAATTCGGAACCGGAGTGCGATTACACCATGATTCTGGTGCAGTGAATTAAACAGACTCTGGGTAAATCGAATTTCCATCCCCGATATTTCCTGTCCGCCCTGAAACAGGTCATCCAGATTCATCTTTGCTGGAACTGATGGCAGAATAACGCTTTCCATTCGAACATTGCAGTTGGACGAAGCAGCCAGGTCAATATTCCATTTTTCAGTGGGCCTTGTATTACTAATGACCCAGTCGTTGACTTTTGTGTCGTCCACAACTGCGAAAATGGCTGATGGCAGTTTCCAGGTAAACGTAGCGACACTGTCACCTCTGGGCGTTGGGTTCTCGGAATCCCACTGCTGTCTGGCATCATAGAATGTGAAAAGCCCTTCGCTTTGTCCAGCTTTCTCCTCATATGTAACGGAATATGGATCGGAGACCAGCTTTCTGATCTCGGGTTTTGTGTTGATCGATATATACTTGAACCCCACATTGTTGGTTGACGTTTCAACTCTTGCTGAGGTCGATTGATCCATGGCCGGCTTGCGTTGTGATTTCTGTTCATTCAACGAAAGAAGGATCATATCTTCGAAGAATTTTTCTCTCTTCTTTTTGACTTCCAGGGCATTGGGTACGTCCCCGACGGTGTTCAGGTGCATGTTGATTTGTGCAAGCTGCTGTTGAATGGAGAGAATTCGTTTCCGCCGCTGGATCAGATGTCGGGATGCAGCCTTCGCCATGGTTTCATTCTGAAACGCCAGCGCGTTCGTAGACTCGGCGGCTGCCTGCCCGTACCCGCTCATTTCAACGGACAACCTCATTTTCAGAGTAACCAGCCGGTACAGCTCCCGGTTGAGTTTCCTGAAGTATTCTTTTACTTCCTCACAGGGATATTCATAGTATTGGTCAAATTGCTTTCTCAATGATGCTTCCTGCTCCGGTGTCAATTCCCCATACAACTTCTTCAACAGATTCATGGTTGTGGTAATGGCTCCAGTATCCACGAAATCATTCAGGGCTGCCATGTCTCCCATTGGCGGGATTTGTAATACAGCAGGGCTGGCGGCCTCTTTCGACGGGTTGTTCCACCCGGTTCCTTCTTTCACCGTATGTTTTGCCGCTTCGACCTCATCCGTTGCAGGTTCTTTCGCCTTTGTTTCCGGACTTGAGGTGAAAAGGCCCTTGATTGCCTTTGCCTGGGTGGAAAGCACGTTCAAGACCAAGGAACCTATAGATTCTGTATGTTTCGGTGTCTCGGGCTTCCCTTGTTCTGGGGAAGCGGAGGTTGTGGTAATGTGGCGGTTTTGGGACATGTTCGGGCTGACGGGCTGACGGACCGGAGGGTTCAGCGTCTGTACGGGGCTGGTTTCAGTTTCGTCACTTTCGGGTTCCGGCACCGGAGAACGGAGCATGAAATTGCCCCCTGCGGTGGAGACGATGGGAATGGAAGCGGAGACAGCCAGCATGTATCCCGGTTTCCCGGCAGATTCAATCTGAACGCTGCCATCGCTTTTTCTAATAAGCTTGAAGCTGGCCATTTTCAGGAACCACTTGCTGTGCTTCCGGTACGAAAGTGCCAATTCATTTCCATCCACGGTAAGGTAGTAATTAGGAGACTTCCTATACTGAAAGGAAACTCCCTCTCCGTTGAGTCCATTTACCATGAGAAAAGAAGCATTGTCCCGGTCAACGGAGGTCAGAAGAACACTGCATGTCACAGAGAAACTCTCAACCTTAAGCGCCTTCCCGCTGCTCATATCCTGAATCATGACAACTCTTGGAGGTGCCGAAAAGAGGGACGAACAACAGAAAAAGAACAGAAGGAACAGAAAAAAAAGCAGGTCCGCACCCGGGTTTCTTTCCTCTCTGGCTTTCCTGAAGGTCCCAGTATCTCGATTCATTTCACTTCACCAACTTCAATGCTGTTCTTCCAGACGTGCAGCTTGAAATCTGAACTTGTCCCATAGAATATTGAATCTCAATTTCAATGTCAAAGGCTTTCTCCCAGACATTTTTTGACAAAAACGTCTCAGCGGATATAATGATACAAACTTTTTAAGGGGAAGGAGTCCCCCATTTAACCGCCATGCGGCTGATGACTCCTGGTTGAAACAGACAACATCAGGAGGACCCATGACCGACCGGGAATCAGCCAGCAGGAAAATTGATTCAAAGAAAAGTATTGCTTCTCCAAAGAGTCCGTTCTTCCTTCCCGGATTACTGGACAAAACGGTTGCCCTTCTCCAGTCAAAGCGCCCCGATGCCACTCAACTATCAAAACTGAATGATCTTCGCGAACAATTAAGGGAGGAACGGCTTCACCTGGCGGTACTGGGTCAGTTCAAGCGGGGCAAGAGCACTTTATTGAACGCGATTCTTGGAGAAGCTCTCCTTCCCAGCTCAGTGCTGCCGGTTACCGCACTTCCCACCTGGGTGAGGCTCGGCGAAAAAGGGGTGAAGATTACCAGGGAGTACAACGGGGAGGCTGTCACTGAAGAGCAGAGTACCGGTGACCTGACTTCCTTTCTCAACCACTTTGTCAATGAAACCCAAAACCCCGAAAACGCATTGAATGTAACCGAAATCCAGGTATTTCACCCTTCAGAAATTTTGAAAAATGGGGTGGTGTTCATTGACACACCGGGGATCGGTTCCACGTTTCGCCACAACACTGTCGCTACCATGGATTTCCTCTCCCAATGCGATGCCGCCCTTTTTGTCACCTCCGCCGACCCTCCTTTGACTGAAACTGAGATTGAATTCCTGAAATCGGTTCGGGACCGGGTCCCCCGACTGTTCTTCATTCTGAACAAAATTGACTATCTCGATAAAGACGAACTGGACCAGGCTATTTCTTTCTTGAAAGAAACTGTCAGAACCAAAGCCGGAATAAACCCGGACTCAATGTTTCCCGTTTCATCAAAAAAAGGCCTTACAGCAAAAATATATCAAGATAAAGACGGATGGGAAAAAAGCGGAATGGCCGATCTGGAAGCCCGTATCTTCAGTTTCCTTGCAAGAGAAAAGCAGGCTGCCTTACATGAGGCACTGAGTCGCCGGACACTGGACATCCTGAACGACCTCCTGATGGAGCTTACCGTATCACTGAGATCCCTGGAACTACCCCTCACCGATCTTGAAAAACGAATTGCTCTCTTTGAGGAAAAGCTGAGTCAAATCCGTATTGAGCATCTCGCTGTACGGGACCGCCTGATCGGAGAAGAGAAACGCGCTTTGAAGAAAATGCAGGAAGATGTTGAACAACTGGAACAGGAAGCACGGAAAGATATTGAAAGGGTCGTGGAAAAGGGCGAAGCCGGGACATTCGGCAGGGGATGGGAAAAGTCGGTCCGAAAAGAACTTGCCGATTTTATCCCCGGCTATTTCGAAAAGCGGCTTGGACTCTTTTCCCGACGTTTCAAAAAATACATGACATCAACTCTGGAACCGCTGCAACTGGAAACCGACCATTTGATTGAAACCATTAGACATCATGCTGCTGATATCCTACAGATCCCATTTTACGCCCCGGAAAGTGAAGGCTCATTCATTGCCCGTCAGAAGCCCTATTGGATCACACACAAGTGGAAACAATCTCTGTCCCCTATTTCCCCCGGAACTATGGACAGATTCCTGGGCGCAGGTCTTCAGCAGAAAAGGGCCAGAAAACGAATTCTGGAACAGGTGCGGGAACTGGTGCGCAACAATGTAGAAAACCTCCGATGGTCTATTTTCCAGAGCATCCGGACATCCTTCCGTAGCTTCAGCAACCGGATGGATGAGACGTTCGATTCCACTCTTCTTGTAACAAAAGGGGCAATGAAAGCCGCCGCCAGAAAACGCAAGGAAATTGGAAAAGACAGTACAGATGAGATTCAACATATCCTGGCACTATCTAAAAGCATACACGGTCTTTCAAGCAGGCTTGCAGAAACTCTGGAGTCCAAAGAAACCAGATCTACTTACCCTTAGTATTTATCCCAACGGGAGCTTCCTGAAGCCAGGGACACAGTTCAATGCGGGACCGATCGGACAACATTCAAAATCACATAAGCCTTATTCGGAATTAATCCTGACAAAGAGATATTTTTTTGAAAAAAAGGCCTCTTCTGTCAAAAACTGGAGCCAGAGTGACTATTCGCATGTACAATTCCTTTCCATTTTTTTTAACCTACTGTTATACATAGACTTGTACCGAATACACACGAATTGTGCAATCTGTCAAAACCCCTGTCGATATTGAGATTTTGGGGCTTTTAAAGATGTTTTCCACAATGTTTTCCACAGATTCTGTTAAGAAACTGTAAAGCCCTCATTTTAGTGCATATTGCTTAAACCTTACTCCTGAAACCGCCACAAATTCATCTCGCATGGACTGTCCTATGACAGAAAATTGACACAAAAGTCGACACCTTCTTTACATTTATTGGGCCTATACAAGTCAGGATAGACTCATTGCCATAACCCTGGCTTTATTCACTTCCATTCAGGTATCTTTTCAATACCTGCAGCTACTTGAAGAGCTGTTCGAAATGGGTTGTTCAACAGTTGAGATTCCCAGACTGTAAGAATAGATTGGGCATTCTTTCTGTTGTCTCAACCGGGCCGATATGTTAGCTTTTTCAGGACAGAGAATCACCTGACGGGAAAAGAAGCCTTCGGGCTGAGCAGGCATTCTCATAAGCAATATGGGGGACGCATGGACTTCGGACGGCCAAAAGGACGGTTTGAGCTTGCCGACGGAACGGTATTGGAAGGATTCAGTTTCGGTGCTACAACACCCGCTACAGGGGAAGTCGTGTTCAATACTGGCATGGTGGGCTACCCGGAAAACCTGACGGACCCATCCTATCGAGGACAAATACTGATCATGACCTGGCCGCTGGCAGGTAATTACGGTGTCCCGGGGAATGACCTTGAAGACGGAATGCTGCGCTTTTTCGAGTCCGATAGAATCCAGGTTTCCGGTTTGATTGTTGCAGATTATTCCGATCATTACTCCCACTCCACTGCAGTGCGCTCCCTTTCGAATTGGCTAATTGAAGAGGACATTCCCGCTCTGTATGGACTCGATACCCGCATGTTGACCAAACGTCTCAGAGAGTCGGGCACAATGCCGGGACGGATCGTCTTCGACGACAATTCTCCTGCTTTTGAAGACCCCAACATACGGAATCTGGCCGCAGAGGTCAGTATTGCGGAACCAATTCTCTATGAACGCGGTGCCAAACGGATCGCCCTTGTGGACTGTGGGGTAAAGAACAATATCATTCGCGCTTTCCTGAAACGGGATATTTCGGTTCTCCGTGTTCCGTGGGACTTCGATTTCAACCGGGAACCCGTGGATGGCGTGCTCATTTCCAACGGGCCCGGTGATCCTTCCCTCTGCACCAGTGCAGTGGACCATGTTCGAAAAGCCATGGAACGCAATCTCCCGATGCTGGGGATCTGTCTGGGTTCCCAGATCATGGGCCTGGCCGCAGGCGCAAAAACATACAAAATGAAGTTCGGCCACAGGGGACAGAATCAACCATGCCTGGAAATGGGTACCAGTCGCTGCCATATCACCTCTCAGAACCATGGATATGCCGTGGATGCCTCCACGCTCCCCCAGGACTGGCGGGAGTGGTTTGTGAATCACAACGACGAAACCAACGAAGGTATTCTTCATATTTCGAGACCCTTTTTCGGCGCACAATTCCATCCGGAAGCTTCGCCGGGTCCGGACGATACAGAGTTCATTTTTGATATGTTCGTGAGGGCTCTTTCATGAAAACCCAGGTCAGAAAAGTGCTGATCCTGGGCTCCGGCGCGATTCGCATCGGGCAAGCCGGTGAATTCGATTATTCCGGAAGCCAGGCAATCAAGGCCTTGAAACAAGAGGGAATTCAGACTGTTCTCATCAATCCGAATATAGCAACCATCCAGACATCGGAAGGCCTTGCGGACCGCGTATATTTTCTTCCCCTGACGGCAGCATTCGCCAGACGGGTTATCGAAAGGGAAAAGCCCGACGGTATTCTGCTTGGTTTCGGCGGACAAACAGCGCTGAACGTGGGCCTTGAACTGGCTGGAAATGGTGATCTGGCCGCTCACCACGTGGAAGTTCTGGGAACGCCGGTGGAAGCTATTCTAAAAACGGAAGATCGAAATCTGTTCACCAACGAGATGGAACGGGCTGACCTGAATGTCCCGAGGAGCCGCATCGCGCGATCACTTGAAGAGGCCCGCAAATCAGCGGAGTCTATCGGTTACCCGGTCATGATCCGTGCCGGGTTCGCTCTTGGGGGATTGGGTTCCGGTGTAGTAGAAAATGAAGACCAGTTATCGGAAACCGTCAGCAAGGCCCTCAGCTACGCCGATCACATACTTGTTGAAGAGTCCCTGCTCGGCTGGAAGGAAGTGGAATATGAGGTCGTTCGGGACCGCTTCGACAACTGTATCGTCGTCTGCTCCATGGAAAATCTGGACCCCATGGGAATTCATACAGGTGAAAGTGCCGTAGTGGCACCGGTCCAGACATTGAATGCCGCGGAAAATTTTCATCTCCGGTCCATCGCCATCCGGGCGGTTCGACATCTGGGCATCGTAGGTGAATGCAACATTCAATATGCTCTGGATCCAAAATCCGGCGACTATCGGATTATTGAAATCAATCCCCGTCTCTCCCGGAGTTCCGCGCTGGCCTCCAAGGCCACCGGCTACCCGCTGGCCTTCATAGCTGCCAAACTGGCCCTTGGACAAGCCTTGATTGCTATCAAGAACATGGTAACGGGAACCACCTCCGCCTGCTTTGAGCCTGCGCTGGATTATGTAGTAGTCAAATTGCCCCGTTGGGACCTGGAAAAATTTCATAACGTCAGCCGCCTGATCGGATCCGAAATGAAATCCGTCGGAGAAGTCATGTCCATCGGACGGACATTTGAAGAGGCGATTCAGAAATCAATCCGAATGTTGAACAACGAGCGAATCGGCCTGGTCGGAAACCGGGACCGGTTCGATAATCTGGAACAGGCACTGACCCATCCCACTGATAACCGTCTGTATGCCGTGGCATCCGCCCTGGACCGGGGGTGGTCTGTGGATCAAATCCACGAACAAACGCGAATTACGCCGTGGTTCATTCACAAATTAAATAATATTGTCGGATTGGGGAAAAAACTTTCAGAATTCACGCTGGAATCAATCCCGGATGCCCTGCTCAGGGAAGCCAAGGAAAAGGGATTTTCCGACGTTCAACTTTCGAAGTCATGGAATTGTACTGAAAAGGCTGTCCGGGACCACCGTAAAAGAGTCGGAATTGTCCCCGCGATCAAGCAGATTGACACACTGGCGGGGGAATTCCCTGCACGAACCAATTACCTGTACATGACCTATTCCGGTGTAGAAGACGATGTGGACTTCCAACCGGATAGTGCCGTAGTTGTACTGGGGAGTGGCCCATATAAGATCGGCTCGTCGGTTGAATTTGACTGGTGTTGCGTCAACGCTGTTTCCACGCTGAAAGAGATGGAATACAAAACGATCATGATCAATTGCAATCCCGAAACCGTCAGCACCGATTACGATATCTGTGATCGACTCTACTTTGAAGAACTGACCCATGAACGGGTGATGGACATTCACGATAAGGAAAAACCGGCAGGTGTGATCGTTTCCATGGGTGGCCAGATCCCCAACAACCTGGCCCTGCCATTGAAAAGAAGCGGTGTGGCTCTACTTGGGACCGACCCGGACGATATTGACAAAGCCGAGGACAGACATAAGTTTTCCGCACTGCTGGACACACTGCGTATTGACCAGCCTCGATGGGAGGAACTGACTTGTCTGGAGGATGCTGAGCATTTCGCCGACACTGTCGGCTACCCGGTACTGATTCGTCCGTCCTACGTTCTCAGTGGTGCCGCCATGAGTACCGCATTGAATGGGGACGAATTACGGTCCTACCTGGACCGGGCCTCTAAAGTCAACCGGGACCACCCGGTCGTGATCAGCAAGTTCATTACGGGCGCCCGTGAAATAGAAATGGACGCGGTGGGAGAAAAAGGAGAGTTGTACTGCTATGCTGTCTCTGAACACGTGGAAAATGCCGGAGTCCATTCGGGAGACGCAACGCTGGTATTGCCGCCCCAGAGAACCTGGCTGGAAACCATGAGACGGGTGAAAGTTATCACCCGGGAAATCGCCCGGGCACTCTGCATTACGGGACCATTTAACATCCAGTTCATCGCCAAAGACAATGAAGTCAAAGTCATTGAGTGCAATCTGAGAGCGTCCCGGAGCTTTCCTTTTGTGTCCAAAATCTACCGGATAAACTTCATCGACGCTGCTACAAGGTTGATTATGGGGCGAAAACTGCCGAAGATTCATCGCTCCTCCTTCGACATGGACTACGTTGGTGTCAAAGCGCCCCAGTTTTCCTTCACCCGGTTGAAAGGTTCCGACCCGGTACTGGGAGTGGAAATGGCCTCAACCGGTGAAGTCGCCTGCATCGGTGATGACGTGTACGAGGCATTTCTGAAAAGCATTCTGTCTGTTGGATTTCACGTCCCGAAAAAAGGCATCCTACTGTCCACTGGAACCCTTGAGCACAAAGTCCAGTTCCTGGATGCGTTGCGGGAATTGCAGGGTCTGGGCTGCAGCCTGTACGCCACGCCGGGGACCGCGGGTTTTATGGGACGTTTTGACATTCCCGCTGAAACAGTCCACTGGCCGTCGGACAATCAGGAACCCGGGGCCTTGGCCTGCATGGATCAGGATCTGGTGGATCTTGTGATTAACATTCCGAAAGATGATACCCCTGAAGAGCTCGAAAACGACTATCGCATTCGCCGCCACGCCATTGACCGGAACATCCCGCTGATCACCAACCTTAGGGTCGCTTCCTACTTCATACGGGCACTTGCGCGGTATACGGAAGATGACCTTGCCATCAAAGCGTGGGACGAATATGAATAAGGGGAAGTGATGAGTGACAGTTGGTCAAGGGAGCTTCTCGACTGGTTTAAAGGAAACCGGAGGGATTTGCCATGGCGCCAAGACCGAAGTATTTACCGGGTGTGGGTTTCCGAAGTTATGCTTCAACAGACCCGAGTGGACACGGTTATTCCTTATTTTCATCGTTTTATGGAGGCATTCCCCACGATAGACCTCCTGGCTGAAGCTGATCAGGAGAATGTCCTGAAGTTCTGGGAGGGATTGGGCTACTACGCAAGGGCCCGTAATCTGCACAAGGCCGCCGGAATTGTGATGGAAAAGTTCGACGGCATAATTCCAGACCAACCCGAACTTTTTCGCCAGCTGCCCGGGGTTGGTCCATACATCGCAGCCGCGGTCATGAGCATCGCCTGCGGCCATGTCATCCCGGTTGTCGACGGGAACGTACTACGTGCCATCTGCCGTATTTTTGCCCTTGAATATGACATTGCCCAACCCGCGACCCGAAAAAAAGTGGCCGCTCTGTTGACTGAGCATATCCCTGATGACCGACCCGGTGAATTCAATGAGGCTATGATGGAACTGGGTGCCACAATCTGCACACCCGCTTCTCCCGGCTGCGACAGTTGCCCGATCCGACATAACTGCCTGGCAAAACAAACTAATCTCGTCTCAGAACTGCCGATTAAATCCAGGAAACAGCCCATTCCCGAATATCGGATTGTTGTGGCTGTCATCACCGACTCCAGCGGGAGGATGCTGATTCAAAAAAGACCGGAGAATGGCCTCTTAGGTGGTTTATGGGAATTTCCCGGTGGAAAAGTGGAAAAAGGAGAAACACTCCCCGATGCATTGAGACGGGAATGCATGGAAGAGCTGGCTGTTAAGGTTGAGGTCGGAAAAGAGATCGCTACTATCCGTCATGCCTATACTCATTTCAAGATCTTACTTACTGCCTTTCACTGCACCATCACTTCCGGGACACTTACCAGTGAACTCCCATTTCGCTGGGTCACAATGGAAGACATCACCTCCCTTCCCTTCCCGAAAGCCAATCACAAGATTTTTCCCGCTCTGCAAAGGGGAAGGTGGGAGTAGGGGTAGGATAGAGGGAAAGATCGGGAATTAGCGGATGCATCCTCTTTTCTTTGCAAGCCACCACTAACATTCACGAGTCACTGCGGCTGCCCCAGTCGCCCCCTTGACGGGGATCACGTGACAACGTAAACTGATTCTACCTTGCGGTGATCTAAAACCTGGTTTCTTGATGGAGACTCAAATATGAAACATACTGGTACAGCGGAAAAGAAATTCCCCTTCAAAACACTGTTGAGCTTTCTCGGTCCGGGGTTTCTGGTCACGGTCGGGTTCATTGACCCCGGCAACTGGGCCACCAACATTGAGGGCGGGTCAAGGTTCGGGTACAAACTGCTCTGGGTGATCACCTTAAGCACAATCATGCTGATTGTGATTCAACACATGGCGGCCAAGCTTGGGATTGCCACTGGAAAATCACTGGCCGCCAACATTCGCGATCACTTTTCCCGGCCCGTCACAGCTTTTCTCGGCGGAACCATTGTTCTTGCCTGCGTGGCAACAGATGTAGCGGAGCTCATCGGCGGCGCTATTGGATTCAACCTCCTGTTTGGAATGCCGCTATGGATGGGCGCGCTCCTTACTGTTGTACTGGAGGTATTCCTGATCGTCAGCCAGCGCTATCATCGTCTGGAAGCCATTATCATCGGCTTTCTGGGAATTATCGCCATCTGTTATGTGATTGAAATTTTGATTGTCAGCCCTGACTGGGCAACCCTGGCACCCGCTATAGTAATTCCCAGCGTTGACAGGAGCAGTATCTACGTGGCAATGGCCATCCTCGGTGCCGTGGTCATGCCCCACAACATTTTTCTGCATTCCAACGTAATCCACAGTCGGAAATGGGGCACTTCAGAAGACGAAAAGCAAAACCTCATTCGCTACGAAAAACTGGACACCCTGTTTGCCATGACAATGGGATGGATTGTGAATTCGGCAATGATAATCGTGGCTGCGGCCGTATTTGCGGGGAATCATATCACTGTCAGTAGTATCGAACAGGCATCCGCAACACTGAAACCCCTGGCCGGGCCACTGGCAGGCTTCCTCTTCGCCCTTGCTCTCGTCTTCGCCGGTGTCGGATCATCTGTAACATCCTCCATGGCGGAGGTAAACGTCATCACCGGCTTTCTGGGAAAACCGGAAGACCCGCGGACACTTCTGTACCGAATCTCTGTTTTTGTGACAGCCATTCCGTCGTTTCTCATTATTATTCTCAGCATGGACACGTTCAAAATTTTGATTTTCAGCCAGGTTGTATTAAGCATTCAGCTTCCCTTCACCCTTGTACCCCTGCTGATTCTCTGCCGCGACAAAAAACTGATGAAGGGGTTCAGGAGCCGTACCCTGGAATTTGTCTCTGCTGTCGTGATTTCCGGAATCGTCATTCTCCTGAATATTTATCTTCTCTATTCAACCCTTGCGGGAGGTGCCTGACATGCAGGTTTATAAGAATATTCTCGTAACCATGGACTGCTCCCCGGTGGATGATGCCATCATCGCTCACATCTCACTCCTGGCAAAACAGAACGAAGCGGAGGTTTTTCTCCTCCATGTAATTCACGCACACACACTGGATCAGAAACGTGCGCTGGAAGAAAAGGCGGAAGCCCAGATGGAAGCACACCGTGCCACACTCCATGAAGCAGGAGTTATTACCAATATTGTTTTCCGTACGGGAGAACCGGAAGAGGAAATTTTGAAGGAAATCAGGGAAAAAGACTACGACCTGGTGGCCATGGCCACCCACGGTCACCACATTCTCGGTGACATTCTGTTTGGCAGCGTTTCCGACAAATTGAAACACAGCATTTCTATCCCTCTGTTATTGATTCGTTCCAATTGAGGGTGCAGTTTCAAACGCTATGCTTGAATAGAATCCAGGGCCGAGGTCGAGCACGGTACACAACTCGGGAAAGGGGATATTCACCAATTTTACCGGTTTCTTATCAAATAGTTGTAACGCAGTTTCTACCTGACTTTTTCCCTTTGTATAAGGCCTGATCCGCCCGGTCAATACAGGCTTCCACTGTTTCTTCAGGGAGACATTGAGAAATGCCGAAAGTAATGGTAATTTCAATTTCCTGTCCCTCATACCGGGAAGGCTTAGTCTTGATATGCTTCCTCAACTTTTCAACTGTTTCTTTTGCTCCGGACAAATTGGTTTCCGGAAAAACAAAGATAAACTCTTCCCCTCCCCATCGACCTGATATGTCGGTTTCCCGAAGGCAATCTCTGAATGTCAACGCCAGTTGGCTCAAAATCGCGTCCCCTGCGGAATGTCCATGTGTGTCATTTACCGATTTGAAAAAGTCGATGTCACAGATGCAGATACTCAAAGGAGTCTTATATCGAATAGACCTCGCATGTTCCCGCTTGAGCTTTTCAAGGACATCCCGCCTGTTGGAAAGACCGGTCAGTGGATCGTGGCGGGAAAGGCTGTCCAGTTTTCGGTTCATGCGCAGCTTCATTCGGTATCGCGAAAACATCCACAACAGAAATATCAGGACTGCAAAAAAACCCAGAATAAAAACATTTTTCAGCAGATTTTCAATTCTTTTATCCTTTCTCAGCAATTGGATCTCTTTGTTCTTCCGTTCCTGTTCAAACGAATTCATCAGGGTTTCAAATTTTGAAAAGCTACCGGCCGAATAGTACTTATCCAGAAGCTCCTTATATCGGGTGAAATATTTTGCGGAGCCGGAAATGTCATGAAGGGCTATACACACATCCGTGAGGTTTCGATAAATGAGCATGCGCAGGTCTTCCTCTTTGGACAACTGGAGTGCCTGCAACTGGTAGTTCAGTGATTCCCTGTATTTCCCCAACTTATAATAGATCTCCCCCATTCCACTGTAAATGTATGGGAACATATCGTCTATTTTGTTACTTCTGGCCAGACTCAAAGCCTTCTCATGTAATTTCAGTGCCTTCTCAGTCTTTCCTGCCTTTAGATAGGTATAGCCAAGATTGTTTGTTATTCTAACGATTTCCTCTTCGTTTCCCAGTCCCTCCGCAAATG
>CAZRHT010000004.1:74980-81755 GCA_964599895.1 uncultured Holophagae bacterium | reverse complement strand
ACTTTCCTGATTTTTCTCCCGACTGTAACTTTGAACCCTATCCGTGTTAAAGTCGGCATCTCATCTGAAATCCGAGCCAAAATGAGGGTTTCAAGGCCAGTTCCATCTCTTGCTTCATCAAAAATCGGGTAAAACGCATCCAGTGTCAATGCAAATCGGCTCTTGCTCATAGTGAGGTAGTCATGAACTTCTTTCGCTGGGGAGAGAGGATGGATCATGGAGGCAACGCCTCCGAGCTTGTTGGCTGCGTATACTGCGGCCACCCCCTGGGGAGACGTTGGCATTGAAATTGTGATGCGGTCCCCGGCAACGAATCCCAGACTGGCCAGCATATCTGCTGTCCTGTCAATGTAACGCCCCAACTGCCGGTAGGTCATTGTGGCACCAAAAAAATCCGTTGCCACAGCATCAGGCATTGATTTCACTGTATCCATTACAACTTCGTACAGTGATTTTCGAGGATAATTCAGCGTTTGTGGAATATCGCCATAGAATTTTGTCCACCGACGGTCAGTCATTCGTGCCTCCCGGATAACTTTCTATCAGTTTACAATACCCTATGCCATTGGGGAAGTACGGGTTTGCACCGGGTGGAATATGGAGGGCGAAGGAAAGGTTGCATTTTGCGGGTGGTTTGCTATGAAAGTCTTTTCGTCTTGTTCATTCCCGCAGCTATCGACGATTTTCATTCCGGACTCAATTTCAACTTTATCGGCTGTTTTCCCAGGTTTTCTTCAAGCGATTCAGTTGCCAGGCCTCCATGTTGGTATAGGCGTTTTTATCTTTTTTCTGTAACTCAAGGGCCTTTTCTGCAGCATGGATTGCTTTCTCGTATTGTTTGAGTTCGCCGAGAATTTTTGCCTTGATGTTCCAATTTTCAAATGAGGAATCAATTATGATGGCCCGATTGATATCAGCCAGCGCAGTGTTAAGATGCTCGTGATGTTCCAGATAGGTTAGGGCGGATCCGGCAAGCTGGCTGGAGGCTTTCAAAACATAAGTTTCGTTCATTCTCTTCATTTTTTCCATTGTGTTGACCTTTATGGAAAAGTGTATGGCAAGCTCTCCCCAACGGAGTTCCAGTTTCGCCGAGTCTATGGTCAGATCGGAGAAATCGTAAAGCAACCATTCCTGGTGGGGGACAGCATAAGGTGTTACGTTGAAAGAAAGGACATTTTTGCTTTTGTCCAGAAAATAGGTCCCCCATTGTTTGGCATTACTGTTGAAAATAACCTGCCATCTTGTTGGCGTCGGTTTAACGAAAAAACTGTATGTCCCGGCCCTGAGGGTGTGTCCATTGACGACAACATCATCAGAAAAGGCGATGGTAGTGGCTTCATTTGCTCCTGCCCGCCAGGGTTGATTATAAGGAACCAGTTTTCCCCAGATTGTTCGACCTCTGACACTGGGCCGGTGATAGGTGACGGTAATGTCAGTGAGGCCGACACGTTGCATGGTAACTGCCCGCTGGCTCAGCATCGGCCGAATTGCTTCTTCCTGCGCTGTGGCATAAAAATGGACTGAAATTGCGAGAATTATGATTATAAGGAAACGTTTTCGCATTATTTCTCCTTTCTGTGATTTGATTTTCTATTCCATTTTACACAAAATGTATGGAAAGGGAAGTGATGAGTTATGTCGTGCTTCGGGCACTGTGACGGGTGATGGATGCAGAAAAAAGATGAGACACTGACCCTTCTGTGTCTGGTCAGAACACGGAACACAGGCTGTGAAGCGCAAAGAACACTTTTGCCCCTACTTATCCCCCTGGGGCTTGAAATTTTCACCATATTTGGCACGGTAGTAGGCGAGGCGTTCTTCCGAACTGCCCTTGCGGTTGAGTTTTGTCTCATGCTGGTGGGGCTTATGGGGTACTGACATACGGGGTTTGGCACTGGATTCCGGGCGGCCAGGTCGCATTTTCTGACGGGTTGGTGGACGTTTTGGATTTCGCGGGCGGCTGTCTCCGCTTCTTTTGTGGATGGGACGGGGTTTCAGTCCGGAACGGATATGCATTCCGGCAGTCTCATCTTTCACGAACATGTCATCATCTGCCCATTCCACAGGGATTTCCATATGGATATATTTTTCGATGGCAGCCAAAGAGTGGACAACGTCAGGACTGACCAGAGAAATCGCTTTCCCTTTCTTGCCCACACGGGCGGTTCTGCCGATGCGGTGAACGTAGTTTTCAATGTCTTCCGGCAGATCGTAGTTGATGACCATTGGCAGGTCTTCGATGTGGAGGCCCCGTGATGCAACATCGGTGGCTACCAGAAAATGAATCTTTCCATTCTTTGCGTCTTCCACTGTTTTCAGCCGTTTAGCCTGGGGCATGTCTCCAATGAGATAACTGCATTGGTAGCCGTTCAAGCTCAGCCGTTTGGCAACAGTTATGGCAGCATGTTTTGTGTTTGTGAAGATGACGGCGCTCTCCGGTTTGTCTTTCGCCAGAACACCCAGCAAGAGACTGATCTTCTCGTATTTCCCCACATGATACAGTATCTGGGTTACGGCATCTACAGTCACCTTTTCCGGTTCGATTCGAATCTCAACCGGATTGTTCATGTGGTCCCACGCCAATGCTTTGACCCGCATGCTTAAGGTGGCGGAATATAGCATGGTGATTCTCTTATCGAAGGGAGGCATCTGACGCAGCATCCGGCGAATGTCGGGGAGAAACCCCATGTCAAAAAGACGATCGGCTTCATCAATTACAAGAATCTGTACATCCCGAAAATTCAATTTTCGCTTCTTACCCAGGTCCAGGAGTCGTCCTGGGGTGCCGATCATAAGTTGCACATTGTTGGATAAGCTTTCTTCCTGAGGCCCGTAGCTGACTCCGCCGAAGAATGTGGCCATTGAAATGTTCAGGTGTTTCCCAAGCAATTGGGCATCCTTTTCGATCTGAACCGCCAGCTCCCGAGTGGGTGCAATAACCATAGCTTTCTTGCCCGCGGGGAGTTTGCCATCCAGAATCAGTTGAAAAATGGTGATCAGAAAAGCCGCTGTCTTGCCGGTTCCGGTCTGGGACTGGACAGTTACATCGCGACTCTTTAATGTGTGAACGAGACATTTTGCCTGGACCGGGGTGCAATGCACAAATCCAGCATCTCGAATCCCTGCCATCAGGTCCGGGTGAAGTTGAAGTTCGGTAAAATCCACAGTTCAGTGCCTCCAGTAGGTACGGTCAACGGCCATTGCCGCTTTCTTTTCTTAATTGTACAACATAGCAGTGCAAAATTCAATGGTACACCGACAGGAAGAGTGGGTGTTTGGAGTAGACGCCGGAAAAAAATCAGCCTTCATCGGGCTGTTCTGAATCTTGTCCGGCACTCAACCTCAACCCTGTATCTTACTCAACTTTTTCTTTAGAAGGTTTCACTAAAATGGTCTGAAATTTACGAAGGAGGACGAACCCGCGTCCCTTTCCCTTGCTGGAATACAGGTTGCCTTTTGTGGTGTACTGAACTTCCACCAGAGTGTCGGAACCGGCGGAGGAGTAGGCGGCAGCCAGTTCTGCAGCATCTTTAACCAGGGATGGAGTTATGGGTTTTCCACCGGGATTTTTCAGTATTACATGACTGCCGGGAATGTCTTTGGCATGAAACCATAGATCCTTGGGTCCCAGTTTCTGCGAATATAGAGTCTGGTTCCCAAGGCTGTTTTTTCCGACATAGGCAAAGAAACCGTCCCTCAACTCTACCCGTCGAATTCCTGGAATTATTTGTTCTTTCTTACGGCCTTTTTGGGTGGGCTTCTCGGGAAGTATTCCCCGGAGATCGTCCAGGCAAGTTGCCTGTTCTAGCGAATATCGATCATCTGCAAGAGCGGCCATTTCGGACTGGACCACCTGGATTCGTTCCTGAATGAGGGGGAGTTTTCGTTTGAGTCGTGCAGCTTTCCGATAGAGTCGACTGATGTTTTCAGATGGGACGAGTTCTGGGTCCAGTGAGATATTGAGTTGAGTGTTGTCCTGAAGGTCGGGAAGTTGAATACTTTTCATTCCCGGTTTTAATTCCTGAAAGTGCGCGGACAGCGTTTCCGCTTTTCTGAGAAGGGGTGTGCTCTTGTTGCAGGATTGCAGTTCCTTTTCCAGTTTTTTCAACAGATTCTGTTTCTTATCGATTTCCCGACGAATCTTTTTTTCTGCGCGGGACCGGAGGTGTTGAAATTTCCCCTGTTCCAGCAATACGAGCTGTTGTTCAGACAAAGCTGCACTCATGCCCGGCTTTATGTTATCCGGCTCTCCAAGTGTTTTCATGGCTACGGGGAACACGCGTTTTCCGTAGATAAAGACCGGGCCGGGTTTCGCCTGAAGCAGTGTCTTCAGCAGATCTTCTGGAGCTTCATTTGCCAGAAGCTCTGTGGCAAAGGCCGGACCCAGTCCCCGGACTGCTGTGTAAAGAGACTTGGGGGAAGGAAAAGTTGAAAGCCCCTCAGATACCAGGGATGTCAGGGGGGAACGATTGTCTTTTGGCCACTGGAAGCTGGTCCCGGCTATGACATCCGGGTCATTTCGTGTCCAGATGATTTTGTACTCTTTGTCGGTGATGGCCCAGCGGGTGGGCACGGAACCGGCATTTACAATGAAGCGAAACTGCTGTTCTTCTCCCCAGATCGCCAGTTTGGAGATGTGAAAATCAATGATGCGTTCATCCAGGGGCTTCTCAATGTCGAGAATAGCGGCCCCCTCCAGATATTTTCTCAGAACATTGATGTCGGATCCCTGAGCCGGGTCCGTAGGAAGGCGATTCTCGGAAAGAAAAAATGGGGCGGACCGGGGGACGGATGAAAAAATCAGGTACCTGCTTCCCACCCGACATTCCAGATATCCGGACTTAAGAGAAACCCGGCTGATCCGGGATTGCGTTTTTACGAAAGTTTTAATTTCGTTTACAAGGAAGTTTATGCTAATATTCTCCATGGCATTGAGGATTTTACCACATGCCCCTGTGAATCTCCCATGCCGGTGAATAACAAATGTCGAGATAATTCCTTGAGTTTAGAGACTTTTAAGGGAGTTTTTTGACCGTCTGTGATTATTTGACTGAAGGAGTGCTTGGTGATGAGTTCGGTAATGAAAGAAACTTTTTTTGCAAAAAAAGAGTCGGTTGACCGCAAATGGTTCGTGGTGGACGCCACAGATCATCCCGTGGGGAAGCTGGCGGCTGAGATTGCACGGATTCTCCGGGGGAAACACAAACCCGTGTATACCCCCCATGTGGATACCGGTGACTTTGTCGTTGTCATCAACGCGGAAAAAATCGTGTTGACCGGCAATAAGTGGGATCAGAAGCTTTACCGGTGGCGGACTACACGTCCCGGCAGCATGAAGGAACGGACAGCCCGCCAGATGCTTGAGAAGCATCCGGAGCATATTCTTGAACACGCTGTAAAAGGAATGCTGCCGAAAAATCGGCTGGGAAAGCAGATGTACAAAAAGCTGAAGGTATATGTAGGGGACGAACATCCCCACGAAGCACAGAAACCCGAAGCATTGAACCTATAACGGAAGAAAGGTAGGAGGATTTTTAGTGAGAAACCTTCAGTACTATGGAACCGGGCGACGCAAAACAGCGGTAGCCAGAGTGTTCCTGAGACCCGGTAAGGGAGAAATGATAATCAATCAGAAACCTGTTGACGATTACGTTGACAGCGGTATTCTGAAAATGATCATTCGCCAGCCCTTACAACTGACCGAAACCATCGACAAATTTGATCTGTATGTGACAGTCAAAGGTGGCGGTATTTCAGGTCAGGCCGGGGCGATTAGACATGGAATTGCACGAGCTTTGCTTGAGTACAATCCCGAATTGCGGAAGCGGTTGAAAACTGCTGGATTCCTGACCCGTGACCCGAGAATGAAAGAAAGAAAAAAATACGGGCAGCCAAAGGCCAGGAAGAGATTCCAGTTCTCCAAACGTTAATTATCAAACTAATCTTGCAAGGAGCCTGTTAAAGGAGGTATTCGTTGGTTGACATTTCCATGAAAGAACTGCTTGAGGCCGGAGTTCACTTCGGTCATCAGACCCGCCGCTGGAACCCTAAGATGAAAAAGTACATCTTCGGAAGCCGGAACGGCATCTACATTATTGACCTTCAGAAAACGATGAAACTTTTCCGGGAAACTGCTTCGTTTGTTACGGATTCCGCGGAAAAGGGAAAGAATGTCCTGTTCGTGGGTACCAAGCGCCAGGCGCAGGAAGCTGTTGAGAGTGTGGGCCAGTACGGTGTTGCATTCGTAAACCAGAGATGGTTGGGCGGTACCCTGACCAATTTCAGCACCATCAAGAAGAGTATTGATAAACTCAATAATCTGGAAAAACTTTTGGAAAGTGAAGAAATTGAAAACTATTCCAAAAAGGAACGCTACGGGTTGGAAAGAAAGCGGAATAAACTGATGAAGCTGTTCCGTGGCCTGAAAGATCTGAAAAAAATTCCGGATATTATGTTTGTCATTGATCCAAAACGGGAGAAAATTGCAGTCCAGGAAGCAAGGATCATGAACATACCCGTGGTAGCAGTTGTAGACACAAATTGCGACCCGGATGTGATTGATTGGGTTATTCCCGGCAACGATGATGCCATTCGCGCAATCAAATTGTTCGTCAATAAAATGGTTCAGGCCATCCAGGAAGGACAGGATATCGCTGGTATCAATCAGGAAGCTGCTGAGGCGGCGCTGGCTGCTGAAGCTGCCGATTCTGAAGCAGAGGCCACAGTGGAAGATCTGAAGCCGGAAGCGAAACCCAAGATCGAAGCAAAGCCGGAA
>CAZRHT010000004.1:63364-74880 GCA_964599895.1 uncultured Holophagae bacterium | reverse complement strand
GCTGAGCCCAAGGCTGAGCCCAAGGCTGAGAAAAAAGCCGAGACAAAACCGAAAGCTTCGCCAAAAGTATCGAAAGCAGATGAAACAAAGACTGTAAAGAAAGTAGCAAAAGAGACGAAGCCGAAAGCTGCTGCTAAGAAGAAAGCAGAAAAGGCAGACGTCCCTGAGAAGGCCGAAAAGAAGGAAGTTAAGAAGCCAAAAGCTGCTGCTAAGAAGACAACAAAGGCGAAGGTAGAAAAGAAGCCAACAGCAAAAGCAGAGCCGAAGGCGACAAAAAAAGCTGCCGCTCAAAAGGAAGAGAAGAAGGAGAAGTAGGAATGGCAAACATTACTGCCGGTCAGGTAAAAGAACTCCGGGAAAAGACCGGTCTCAGCATGGGTGAATGCAAAAAGGCGCTGGTGGAAACTGGTGGCGATATTGAAGAAGCCGTAACTCTTTTGCGGAAAAAGGGATTGAATGCCGCATCAAAGAAAGCGGGACGTAAGACAGCTGAAGGGCTGGTTGGTAGCTACATTCATTCCAATGGCAAACTGGGCGTGCTTGTTGAGGTTAATTGTGAAACCGACTTCGTTGCACGAAATGAAGCATTTCAGGAATTGGTGAAGGACCTTGCCATGCACATTGCGGCCAGTGACCCCCGTTTTGTTCGAAAAGAAGATGTGACAGATGAAGTTATGGCCAAGGAGAAGGAAATTTACATGGACCAGATTCGTGCGCAGGGCAAACCGGAAGATATAGCTGAAAAGATCGTGGCCGGTAAGCTGAGCAAGTACTACGAAGAGAATTGCCTGCTCGAGCAGTCTTTTGTGAAAGACCCGGATATGACAGTAAGTCAGCTGGTGTCCTCAAAGGTTGCCGAAATGGGAGAAAACATCCAGATTAACCGTTTCGTACGTTTCAAAATAGGCGAATAAGCTGAAGCTAAAAATCTGTTCCCGTAATAACCCCTCATGAATTTGAGGGGTTTTTTTATGTAACAAAGGAAATTACTGAGGTGGTATTTTCTCCGGCGTCAAAGAGGTGCGAGTGGACGCCAGAGTAGTGAGAGCGGCTAAACATCAGAGGGTTGTCCATTTCCGATGTCTCCGAATCTTCTCTGTAGTTGAACTTCGTTTCTTCTCTCTGCTTTTTTCTATCTCACAATGGCAGACGCCAGAACGGAAGCAGTTGTTTTTCCGGTAAAGTACAACGAAGAGGCCGTTACAAAAGTGTAATAGCACAAGCAAACAACTGCCAATTTCCAGTTTGGCAGGATCAGATGTGGGGTGGCAATCTTTGCAAGCATGGACAACAGCATGAACATTGCCATAAAAAAGAAAAGCTCAGCAGTTGCCAGTATCAGCATATGACTGGCCTTATCCTGCATTTCCTTGCTTACAGGAGAGGCAGATCTACCGGGGAGAGCCGAAGATGCTTTGGATTCGATATTTTGCTTGCCGGAATGAAAATGTTCTTCTGTGTCGAGTTCTTCATCCATTTCCGGAATCAATTCAACCTCATCTCCATCTGGAACATCCAGAGGGAAAAGGAACATAGACTCTTCTTTTCTGTTGCGGATAACGGTGTCAAATAGCAGCGAGTATTGCAGGTCGCATCCACAGCGTTCGCATGTTTCCGCCGTATCCCTATTGATGTGTCCGCAAGAGCGGCATTTCAATGGCATATCAACTGCTCCCTTACTGGAAAAAAACGAACCACTCGTCAGCCTGGTGGCGGTCGATCTGAGCACTGAGCAGCCGGTTCACGACCATAACGTGCTTTTGAAGAAGCGGATTCGCTGGGTCCAGTATCCGGGCTAGATCAAAGTCTGTTTTCGCGTCGTTTGCTCGATTTTTCCTGACGTTGTCTATCCCGGCCTTCACGTACAGGGTAGTCAGCTGTTTCTTGTACTGAATATTGTCCGGATTGGATGCCAGTATTGAGTATATCTTGTCAATAGCTCCAGCATAGTCTCCCCTTGCAAGATATCTTTGCGCCTGACTCCTGAGGCGGGAGACATTTACTTTCTGGAGCATTTCATTTCGAGAAGCATTTAGAAACTGCTGGTCTTCCGGTTTCAGTGGATGAATTGAGTCGGCATGGAGTAGCAAATAATAGGCAAACAGGTAGCGGTGCTCATTGTAAAATTGTTTTGCCCGAGCCGCCGAAACCTGATAATCCCTTTCCTGCTCTTTTTTAAGTTTAGAGTTTCCCGTCGCAGACTTGACCTTTACGGTGTTCTGTTTTTTGAAAGTTTTGTAGAATTGCTGCAGTCTGATCTGAGGAACTAGAAAGTAGGCCACAGTTGTAAGGACAACGAGAATTCCAACAACTATGCCAATTAGTACCATGTGCTTATTGCCTTTAACCATAACAATGGGCTTCTGTTTTCTTTTATTTCTGGGTGGAGCAGAATAATTCTGAACCGGCTCCGGGGCCTGTTGTGAGCCGCCAAGGTCCTTTGCGTCGTAATCCAATTCCAGCGAAGCATTCAAATCTGGTGGTTCATCTGACATTCGCCTCCGGGCCGTGTCCAACAGATCATTGAGCTCCACGTGTTCCGGGTGTTCATTCAGATGCTGTTCCAGGATTCTTACCGCATCTCCTGCTCTGTGCGAGCTGAGCAGCTCTTCAACCTTTGCGGAAATAGTGCTGATTCCGTATTGATGGGAGAGGCTTCTAATATATTCCCGGGACTCATCAAGTTTCGGAGAAGGACCGGATGTTTTTTCAAGCATATCCAGTGCGCCCAATGCCTGATCCACGTCCCCCGCCCGTCCCATTGCGATTATCCGGCTCAGCTCCTGAGGGTCAGGTTCGCTTTCTGGCAAGGCAGATATTGGTTCTGAGTAAGGCTCCTCTGGAAGGGAGTCTTCATTTTCCACTTCGCGGTCAGCATTGGCGATGTATTCTTTCAAGATGACATTTTCAGGGTCAAAGCGAAGGCCGTTTCGCCAGATTCTCAAAGCATTCTGAACATCACCTACTTCGTACAGGGAGACCCCCCGTTGAATCAGCTCGTTCACATCCGTTTCATCCGACATCCCTGTCTCTCCATCTCCAAATCCTTCAACTGGAGATTCCGCAGTGACGGGAGCCTCAGATTCGGGGTAGTGTGGGAAATCTATTTCGTCGGCGTCTTCGATCTCAATGGCAGAGTGGGTGTCATCACTTGCTATGCCTGCGGCCCAGGATGCGGAAATTACCTCAGTGATGGGATCCTCTAACTCGGGGTCAATATCTTCAGGTGTAATTTCCAGGTGAATGTCTTCCGGTTTCTGCATTTCTTCCCTGGCACTTGCCACAAGGATTTCGAAATCAGGATCGTCCATATCTGACAAAAATTCTTCGTACAGTTCCATTATCCTGGAGTAGCGCTTATCGTTCAAAAGGTGTCGAAAATTTTCCAGTGCCTTCTTTCTGGAAAGCACATAGAGCTTCTGTACCTTTTCGTGCTGGATACGGTCATGGAGCGGTTCAATCAGTTGAAGTGCCTCATATACGCGGCCTTCCTTGAAATAGTCGGCAGATTGTTTGATTCGCTTAATCAGATCGGCTTTATCCATGTAGTGATTTTACCTAAATACATGGACGGAAGTCAATAACCCATTGGCTCATTCAGAATAAAGATGATAAATTTTGCTCCAGCCGGGCAATATTCGTGAATAACAAACACCCGATCCAGTCGGCTCTCATCCAGACAACCATGGCATCGCATGTCTGAGACGCAGGGGGGGGTTGCACCCAGGCGTTCGGCATTCAATGGAGTGGCAACATTGCGGATCCTGGCTATGGCTTTGGACAGGTTTTTGCAGAGCTTGTTTGGGGTGACAATAAAGAGAATATTTTTCGGGCCGAAAATCGATGCGGCTGCACGATTTCCGATTCCGTCAGAGTTCACGATGATTCCATCCTCGGTAACGGCATTGACAGCGGTAACAAACAGATCTGAGGAAAGCTGTTGATGGCGTGTGACAGATTTGTCCCCTTCAGGATCCCAGTGATCCCAAACGATTTTCCCGGCTTTTCGGGAAAGGTCGGGCAATTCCAGTTTACGTGTAGTGACGGATCCGCCGAAGCCAACGGAGCTGACACCAATTAGTTCCTTCTCAAAAGCCGCACAAAGTTGTTTCCGATCGTCAAACACCTTTACATTCCGAAAACCCCGCCGATTGAAATGCGCTGCAAGGCGGTTTTGTTCGTCACTGGTCATTACTTAAGAGCTCGAGCTTCAGGCCACAGTCTTCGGGCAGCCTGTAAATTGGATAATCACCCGGTATGTTTCGCCACTCAGACGGATAAATCATGGTCGACCAGAGTCCATAGCGATAGAGGGCATCCTTACTTTCCGGCTCAAGCAAGGCGCTTGCAAGTTGACGGAAAATCTGAGAACGGCCCAAAGGTACGGCATACCAGTCTGCCGGTACGATTTTCTCAGTGGAACGCCAGTTTCCTTTAACATCATCCATCATTACGTGCCCCTGGAAGGGACGGTCCCTGTATGTGATTTTCGAGAAATGGAAAATACGGCAGCTAGATGTGACAGAAGAAAGTATCTTGTACACATGAATGCCATGCTCCTGCAGTTTTTTCTTCAGTCCTTTCATTCCTTTAGGGAAAACATAAAAACCATTGATCTTCTCCATCTCTCCGCTGAAATCTCCCATGAAGTCAAGTTTCTTGTCTATCCGATCCGAAGTGGTGATTCTTTGTCCCTTCTCATTCCGGTATTCTCTGAACCCGTGGATGGTTATTTTTCCAGGGAAGGCCCTTGCTTCCACATGGTCCCAGAATTCCACACCCGGCTTCTTTCTAAATTGGTGGACCAACTGTGTCATTTCTTCCTGATGTGAGGCTGAAAAGTGAAGCAGGCTGTCAAGAAAGGCATAGCAGGCCTTAATTCTGGTGGGAAAATCCGCGTAGGCATAATTTTCATCGAGAAAAGAAAAAGAGCCCTTGGCGCCGAAATAATCCACTCCCACCATGAGCATGGAAGGGAACTGACGCCATTCCTTTGGGTTGGTCACGTCATCAAAATTTCCATAAGGGATAGCTTCAATGTTGTATTTTCTCTTCGCGTAGTCATTTACCCATGGGCGAAGTGTCTGGTAGATGTAGTGATGGATTTCCACACTGCCATTGGGATGTCTTCCCCATATCCAGGTCAGGGGTTCTGTGTGGTGAGAGCCATTGGTGGTATGACAATCCACATAAACAAGGGGCAACCAGTGGTTGTACAGCCGGACCAGTCCCCGTGCTTCGGGGCTTTCCAGTTTGACAAAATCCCTGTTCAAATCCATATTCAGACCGTTTGTACGGACACCTACTCCGTTTTCAACCTGTTGGTAGGAACGATGGGTCGGATCGATTTTCTCATTGCCATCGGGGTTGAATACGGGGACAAGGAGGATATTGAATCTTTCCAGGGCAGGGTGCCCCTTTGCCAGCATATCCCGTGCAAGCATCTGGAGAGCTTCTTTCCCCTCAACTTCTCCCGCATGGATGTTGGCCACCAGCAAAATGGCAGGTTTGTTGGATTGTCCGGGGGAGGCCGGGGCTGGTTTTCCAAGAATTACAAGGGGAATGCTTCGATCCTCGAAAGTCTGGCCGATGGAGTCTAGAATGACCTGACCTGGATAATGGGACTGAAGCTCACTGAAGAAGGATAGTACATCTTTCAGACGCGAAGTGCTTTTATAATCTGTTCGTTCCGGTACCGTTTGAAGCAATTCATAATTTCCCGCCAGAGCACAAACCTGTATCAGAATCACCGAAAGAATGAGAAGTTTCTTCATAGTGCCCCCTGACTTTGAGTCGTGTTCTATTTTTGCATTCATGTATTGACCCGTCAATTGAAAACTGATTGGGAAAGAAGTCATGCTTATGAATTCAGGAAAGAGAGGGGATGAACAAATTTCCACAATTGTGACTCATGGCGCTTTCGGTGCCTACTTCAGTTGCCGTCTCAGGCGATGCTCCGTGGTAAAAGTCTCTATCCTCTTTCGGGGTCCAGGTTTCCCATTTGGAGGTAAAAATGATACAAAAAAAGGCCCGCCTGAATGGCGGGCTTTTCCTACGTTGCGAGGTTGACTACTTAAGGACGGGTTTGGGTGTTTTGACACTGGAAGCCGGCAGAATAGGATATGTGACTTGAGGCTGTTTGCCTGTCGTGGTTTTCAGGAAATCCACAATTAGATCTGTGTCAGACTCAGAGAGTGCTTTCCCGAGCTGTGCAGAGCCCATAATATGGACGGCGTCCCGCAATGCCCAGACTTTTCCGGAATGAAAATAAGGTGCAGTCAGTTCGATATTGCGAAGAGAGGGTGACTTGAACACATACTCATCACCCTCCGAGTGCGTAACCTTGAAGCGACCTTTGTCGCCAGCCATGACTTTGGCATCGGGTTTCTCCACCACGCCGAATGGAAAATAATCGGTACCACCCATATTGATTCCGCTGTGGCAGTCTCCACATCCGTTTGACAGGAAGAGAGCGAGCCCTTTTTTTTCGTTGTCAGTCAGAGCGGAATCGGACCCGCGCAGGTATCGATCCAGCCGGGAATCCGGGGTCACCAGGGTGGCTTCAAACGCTTCTATGGCACGGGCCATGTTGTCGAACGTCACAGGATCCTTGTCATCGGGGAAGGCTTTTTGAAAGAGGGCGATGTAACCGGGCATGCTCTTAAGTGTTTCCACTGCCGCTTCCGGGGTGTTATTCATTTCAACCGATGCCTGAACAGGTCCCTTGGCCTGTTCCATAAGGTCTTTGGCCCGGCCATCCCAGAACTGTGCGGTGTTATAGACAGCATTCAGCACGGTGGGTGAATTGCGGGGCCCCTGTTGCCATCCATGGCCTGTGGATGTTTCCTGATCATCGTCTCCTCCCATCCCAAGGTTGTGACAGGTATTGCAACTGATCAGAGAGCTTCTGGATAGGCGCGGGTCAAAAAACAGCGCTTTTCCCAATGCGACTTTGTCTCCGCTGATTGGGTCATTTTTCATTTCAGGGGTGCCATATGGCACCGGTTGAATCACATTTAATGCTTTGACGCGCAAGTCATTGGCCTGCACAAATGTGCAGCCCAATAGCAGAATTCCCAACAGAATAGTGCTCTTCATAATTTCCCCCTGTTACTGGGCATATATTTTTTGGAAACCAGTAGCAGGTTACAATAATAGAGAAACAATTTCAAGATATGACTGGGGTCCTACTGGAGCAAATATGCAGAACATCAGTGGGAAGGTGGGCTCAAGTCTCCATCGCAGTTTGAAAGTTTGAGAATAACAGGAAAGAATGGTAAATCTGAAATTCCCTAAGTTTTCATACACCTACTGGTTCCGGAGAGACCATATTATCTGCTCCAGACTGGTGGTGGGGGCAGCGCAGGCGAAGTCGCGGCAGAGATAAAAGGTCAGTTTCCCTTTCAGTGGAGTGAGTGTCTTTATGAAAGGGCTAAGGGCGGCTATCCTGTCCGCATTTTCCGGACTGATTGCCAGCACAGAAAGGTTGGGGAGGAATAGACGACGCAGTGAATCCAGGTTGTGGTGGGTATCGGTTACATTCTTCTTCGATACCGCCACCAACTCGGCGGGCCCTATAAGTATGGTGCAGATACCGGACAGCATATAACAGAATCCCGTAGGATATTGCTCAATGTTTCTTGAAAATGCCTGAGACGTGGTTTCAGCGAGACGGCTGAATTCGACATTACCGGTAAGTTTCCCAAGTCGGGTGAGCACATGAAACGCGACGGAGTTTCCGGAAGGGGTTGCACTGTCTGATGCGTCCTTTTGCCTGAATAGGAGTTCTTCTCTATCGGAGGTGTTATAGAAACCCCCGGATTTGGGATCATGAAATTTCTTTACCATCATACGGGCCAGTTTCACTACATTTTGCAACCATTTTACGTCGTAATCTGCTTCGTACAGATCCAGTAAGCCCTGCGCCAGCGAAGCGTAGTCGTCCAGGAATCCGGGGATAGCCCGTTGATTGCCAATGTGGCGATGATAGAGGGTTTTCTCTGTCCACATGTTATTCAAAATAAAGTCTGCCGCATTTCGTGCGGTTTTCAGGTAATCGGCATTGCCTGTTGCCGAGTGTGCCCTTGAAAAGGCACTGATCATCCAGCCGTTCCAGTCACAGAGAATCTTATCATCCCGAAAAGGACGGGGCCTTGAAGCCCTTTCTTTCTTGAGTTTTTCTATGGCTGAGCGAAACCGCTTTCCCAGTTCCGGGTTTTTCTCAAATTCTAGTTTCAGCCGGTTTTCAGATTCCGGTGTTGTGTAGAGAATATTATTTCCGGATCCTCGATTGTCCGGTTCCTGAAAATTGCCGTTGTCATTCATATTGAAATAGGAAATGATGAGAGGGGCAGTCTCTGCCCCGACAATCTTGCGGACATTTTTTGTTGACCAGAGATAGAAGGTGCCTTCAAGTCCTTCGCTGTCCGCATCCTCTGCAGAGTAGAATCCACCGGGCGGTGACGTGAGCCTCTTTGAAACGTAGGAAAGAACTCCGTCCATTGTGTTGTAGAACTGCTTTTTACCGGATATCTGCCAGGCCTCCAGGTAGGCAATGGCAAGGAGAGCCTGATCATACAGCATCTTTTCAAAATGGGGAACCAGCCATTCCCGATCCGTGGAATATCGGTGAAATCCACCATCCAGATGGTCCCGGATCCCCCCCATTTCCATCTTTTCCAAGGTTTTCAGTGCCATATCCCTGGACTGTCCGCTGCCGGTGAGTTTCCAGTGCCGGAATAGAAAGAACAGCTGGTGAGGCGTGGGGAATTTGGGGAAACTGCCAAACCCGCCATGCTGGGAATCATAGAGTTCCGCCAATTGCTGATAACAGGCTGCTACAGCGTCTTTTCCAGGGATTTTACCGTCAGCATATCGTTGGATCGAGAGTGCGGTCTGCAATTTTGCTGCGGTGGCGAGAATGCTGTCCCGGTTATGGTTCCACATTCCCGTGATCCTGGGTAGTAGCTGCAGAAGCCCTGTTCTGCCCTGGCGGCCATTTTTGGGTATGTACGTACCTGCAAAAAAAGGGACTTTATTCGGTGTCATGACAATCGTCAGCGGCCAGCCGCCTGAACCGGTCATCAGTTGACAGACGCGCATGTAAACGGCGTCAATATCCGGGCGTTCTTCCCGGTCCACCTTAACGCAGACAAAATTCTTATTCAGCAGCGCAGCTACCTCAAGACTTTCAAAGCACTCCTGCTCCATTACATGACACCAGTGGCAAGTGGAATACCCTATTGATAAGAAGATGGGGACATCCCGTTCTGCAGCGACGTCAAATGCAGATTTTCCCCAGGGATACCAATTCACGGGATTGTACGCATGCTGTTGCAGATAGGGACTTCCCTCGTGAATCAAGTGATTGGAGTGTTTAGCTTCGGATTTCATGGATGTCTCCTCAGGAAAAGAATAGCATGAATGGAAATACGCGTCCATGGAAACATTACAAAAAAGAAAAGAACAAACCCTCTGGGTTTTGCGCCGGACGGGTAAAAGAGTAATGCTTTACAAAAGGCATAATGATGACTATATTGTGATAAGTGATTCAGTTTTCCAAATGACTCCGGGAGGATAGCAAATGACTGAAAACAAGACGAATATAAAAAAGATTGCAATATTGACTGGCGGAGGGGATTGCCCCGGATTGAACGCCGTGATCAGGGGTGTTGTAAAGACTGCAATTCGAAAATATAACTGGCGGGTCTATGGAGTCCCGGACGGATTTGAGGGTCTGGTGACCGGGAGCAACCTGGTGGAGCTGACAGAATTCGGCATCCGGGGTATTTTACCACGGGGTGGGACCATTCTGGGCACAACCAACCGCGGAAATCCCTTTGAGTACGTGGTAGTGGAAGGTGGCAAGGAAACCATCCGGGATATGTCTGACAGGGTTGTGGAAAATCTCGGAATTTTGGAAATTGATGGGCTTGTTGTAATTGGTGGAGACGGAACCCTGGCGATCGCGGACAAGTTCACTGAGAAGGGAGTTTGTGCAGTGGGTGTACCCAAAACCATTGACAATGACCTGCAGGCCACAGACTATACATTCGGCTTCAATACCGCAATTACCACCGCCACAGAGGCGCTTGACAAGCTCCATACGACGGCCCAGAGCCATCATCGGGTGATTGTGGTCGAACTTATGGGTAGGTACGCAGGATGGATTGCGTTGGAGTCCGGGCTTGCAGGTGGTGCCGATGTGATTCTGATTCCGGAAATTGAATATAACATTGAAAAGGTATGCAGCAAGATACTCCGCCGAAGCCGCACTGGTAGCAAATTTTCCATTGTGGTGGTGGCGGAAGGCTCCCGACCGCTCGGTGGCAAGATGGTTTTCCTGGAGACAGGTATCAAGGGAAGATCCCCCAGATTGGGAGGTGTGGGGAATGTCGTGGGTGAACAGATTGGGGAACGCACGGGAATGGATGTCCGGGTCACGGTCCTGGGACATCTCCAGCGGGGGGGGTCACCGACTCCGTTTGATCGAATTCTTGCAACCCGATTTGGAGTGGCAGCGGTGGATTGCCTTGCATCTGGAAAATGCGCACACATGGTGTGTCTGAAAACCCCGAAAATTAAAATTGTCCCAATAAAAGAGGCGGTCTCATCTCTGAAGAACGTGGACCCGGATGGCCAGCTTGTGAAAACGGCAGAATCCATGGGTATTTCAATGGGCAGATAATAGTGACCAGGAAATGTATAACTGCCTGATAATGAATCCTAGTATTTTTATAACAAATAAGAAAAGTGACACTTATCACTTGCGAAAATATAATTCTTGACTAAATTGTTTATTGTGGTATCGTACGGCACTTGTGGAGGTAACGTATGAGAAGCATTTTAAAAATACTGGTTGTTGCAGTGACAGTCATTGCGCTTTCTGCAGGTATTCCAACTACGCAGCCAGTGAACACAGATAGCCAGATACATAAGCGCGATTTTGCACGCTTTGTGGATCTTCATAAAAGGGAGCATCGGGTTAGACAAGTCCTAGCGAGTGTAAAGACAAATTTGACAGACCGTGAGAAAGAAGACCTGGCCCGCATTATTGCCAAGGAATCATTGAACAGCGAATTTTCCGTGGAATTCGTAATGGCTGTAATGAAGACAGAAAGTGGATTCAACAAGTTAGCAGAATCTCCAGTGGGAGCCGTGGGACTGATGCAATTGATGCCTGCTACAGGTAAAGCAATTGCCAGAGACTACGGAATTGTTCTCAAGGGTAATGACGCGCTATATAACCCTGAACTGAATGTAACCCTTGGAATTCGGTATTTGAAGAGACTAACAACCCGTTTCAAAGACATGAATCTGGTTCTGGCAGCCTACAATATGGGACCAACAAAATTCAGAACATATCGTCAGGATAATGGGTATCCCGTGTTCAAATACACGAAACTGGTACGGAAAGCCCACGCGACAATTGATCAGCTGTAAGTAAAAATTGACAGAGAATTGCCTTTCAAGGCGAACATCAGGCAGGTAAAAGCCTGCCTGATGTATTTTTGAAT
>CAZRHT010000004.1:8891-63264 GCA_964599895.1 uncultured Holophagae bacterium | reverse complement strand
AAATTCGTTACAATATAGATATGAAAATTCTCATTGGTGATGACTCCGCTCTGATTCGGGATATTCTTGCGGCAGCGTTTCAACGTGCGGGTTATGAAGTGATAACAGCTCATAATGGTGCTGAAGTGTTGAAAATGGCACTGAACACTCATCCTGACGCCATTTTGATGGACTACGCGATGCCGATGCTGAGTGGCCTGTCGGTGTTGCGTCAGCTGAAGACTTCTCAGACGACTCAAAATATCCGGGTGTACCTGTTATCCGGTATCTCCGACGCACCAATTCTTCAGCAGGCCAACGAGGTCGGGGTACAAGGTTTTTTCGTCAAGCCCTTTGACGTGCATGGAGTGGTTGAACGAATTCGTAGCGATTTGGCCCAGGGACAATGAGTAATTGCACTGTACAGCGTGATGAAAATTCTGATGGAAAGGGAAATCGGATATTTTGTTGTTTTGAATCTGACGGTTCATTTTAACCGGCTCCGGTGTATGTGGCCGGATCAGAATGGTTTCTCTTTTCGGGGCGATGACTGTCTGATTAAATACATTCTGCATGAAAAACAGAGCGATGAAGGTAATAATACTGGCAAGAATCGGTGTAGTTATCCAGCCTAGACTGATTTTCCCCAGCAGTGAATAACGGATTCCTTTACCCCCACCGCGGACAAGGCCGATACCCACAAGCGCTCCGATTGCAGCCTGGGAACTGGAAATGGGGACCAGGGGGATGGGGGGCAGTCCATGGGCGATGAGAAAAGTGTTCAACCCCTGAGATGCAAAAATGAAGAGAACTGTAGCTTCTGCCATGACTACGATGAGGGCAGCCAGTGGAGACAATTTCACTACGCTGGACCCCACTGTCTCCATAACACCTCTGGAATATGTGGCAACTCCAATCGCAATGGAAATCCCACCAATCAGGAAAAGCTGCTGCTCGCCGGTGAAAGTTCCGATGAGTGGAAAGGCAAGGGAGTGGAGTGGAGAAGATGGGATGAATACCCCGACAACATTGGCTATATTATTAGCGCCAAGTGAATATGCGCCAAAGGCTCCGACGATAATCAGGCCGTACCGCGTCAGTTGGTCCTGTCGAAGTAGATGAAGCCGACTGCGGTTGACCAGAAACCGAACCAGGATAAACAGGATGGCTGCGATGATGCCGGCAAGAATCGGGCAGATTACCCATGTTCCGACAATTTTTATCAGTATGGATGTGTCTGTGGGGTTGTTCGCGAAGAAATTCCATCCGATAATGGCGCCGACAATGGCCTGGGATGTGGAGACAGGCAGTTTTAACCGAACCATTAAGAATATGGAGAAGGCTGCTGAAAGGGCTACGGTGAATGCCCCGCCCATTGCGCTGATAGCACCTAATTTCCCAAGGGTTTCACTGGTGCCATTTCCGCCGACGACAGCACCTATGATTACAAAAACGCCACAGATAATGGCGGCGGTTTTGAAGCGGATCATCCGGGAACCAACGGCGGTGCCGAACACGTTGGCCGCATCGTTGGCCCCCAGGGACCAGCCAAGAAAAAGTCCCGAAGAAAGGAAGAATAACAACATCTTTGTCAGATAGTCCGTTTAATAGTGTAGATGGACAGACGGTCAGCCACGTTTTCTGCTTCGTCTGAAATCTTTGCCACATTGGTTGCCACGTCCCGAAGGTGCATTTTGCGACTCAAATCCATGTCCCGCCGAAATATCTTCATTTTTAGATTGCTGGCAATTCGATCGGTTTCTTTTTCAAAAAAATATACCTTGTGGACGTGATCCTTCACCCGGCTCAGTTCCCGGAAAAAGGCCCGGACCGCGGACACAAGCTCTTCTCCTGCCTGTACAGTGGAGACAGTCAAGTCGGAAAAATCGGCACACAGCTCCATGGGAATGTCCGGCACTTCTATAGAAAACTGAGTCAAGGTCTCCTTAGCAACATCAATGATATTATCCAGATGCTCCAGCAGGCCCAGCACATCTCCACGCATTTCGGGGATCAGGGAATGGCTGTAAAGCTGGTTCTCAATTTCCCGGCGAAGCTTGTCGGCCCGGGATTCATATTGACCCACCATTGCCATCCTCTCTTCAAAATCTGTCATTCGGTTCTCCAGATAGTCCAGGAGTCCCTGTTGGAATACAATCATTCCCTCGCTGATAGCATCCAGATATTCATCAATTCTTGATATGAGAAGTTTGGTCAGATTTTGCATCAGTGCCATGGTTCCCTCCTACTATTCCGTTTATGCTGAATAAAGTCATTCATTTTCTTTTCCACCATGAGAAGGGAAGTTTGCTCAGGCACATGTTGAGGTACTTTGTGTCACCCGTTATTTCTTTTCCAACCCAATCCGGCAATTCGACCGCTTCATCTGCGTCCGAGAGTTCCACTTCCGCGACAACGAGGCCGGCATTTTCTCCTTCAAATTCGTCAATTTCCCAAACGTGACTGCCGAACTCTACACGATAGCGTTTCTTTATGACCAGGAAGTTCTGACAGAGTTCCCTTAACATTTCTTCTGCATCCTCAACCGGAATTGAATATTCAAATTCTCGTCTAACAAGTTCTGAAATGCGGCTCTTGATGGTGATATGTGCCCCGTCACCGGCAATCCGAACGCGGACCACCCGGTCCGGGTCAAGGGACAGGTATCCCTGGCGACATAATGTGCCTTCAACATTATCTTTCCAACTCATGTTTTTCACCAGGAACTTGCGTTCAATTTCCCTGCCCACAGTACTCCCCGACTTCTCCTTGTTTCCCTTCCTCATTCAGCAAAGGTTCGACCATTATTGCGCCCTGGTACGGGTTTGTCAAGCGGGGAGCGGCGCTACGCCACAGCTCGAAGTTGAGTAAAACAGAAACTGATCGGTGAAGACTGACGAGCTTAGAAGGACAGAATTGATGAACTCCCTGGTTTCTCCACTCACGATTTTTCCAGCAGTTTGCCATTGTCTGGCATCCGAGACAACGCACCATGAGTTTCCCTGTGTTACAATATCCCGGTGCAGGAAAACACGCGATCAGGAGAAGAATCCAATGAAAACATTGATCGAACCCTTTAAGATTAAGATGGTGGAATCCATTCGCCAGACCACAGAAAAAGAACGAATTAAAATTTTGAAAGAAGCCGATTACAACCCCTTTCGTATTAAGGCGAAAGACATCCTTATTGACTTTTTGACCGACAGCGGGACCGGCGCAATGAGTGACCGCCAGTGGGCTGCCATGATGACCGGTGATGAAGCTTACGCCGGCAGCAAGAGTTTTTTCCGGTTTGAAAAGGCAGTTCAGAATATCACCGGCTTTAAACATATTATTCCCACTCATCAGGGGCGAGCGGCGGAACGGATATTGTTCAGTGTGGCTGTGAAGGAAGGGGATAAGATTCCCAACAATACACACTTTGACACAACCCGAGCCAATGTCGAGTTCAACAAAGCTGAAGCCGTCGATCTCGTGATTCCCGAAGGGAAGATTCCGACACTGGAGCATCCGTTCAAAGGAAATATGGACCTGAACCGGTTGGCAGAATTCCTGAAAAAGAATCATGATAAAGTGCCGATGGGTATGATTACCATAACCAACAATTCCGGCGGAGGCCAGCCGGTTTCCATGGAGAATATAAGGGAAACAAGCAAATTGCTGCACAAGTACGAAATTCCATTCTTTATTGATGCCTGCCGTTTCGCGGAAAATGCCTACTTTATCAAGCTGAGGGAAGAAGGATACGAGCATAGGAGCGTCCTGGAAATTGCTCAGGAGATGTTCTCCTATGCGGATGGTTGTACGATGAGCGCCAAGAAGGACGCCATGGTTAATATCGGCGGGTTTCTCGCTATGAATGATGAGACACTGGCCATGAAGTCCCGCAACCTGCTGATTCTTACCGAAGGGTTCCCTAGCTATGGCGGTCTTGCCGGACGGGACCTTGACGCGCTGGCTGTAGGCCTGGAAGAGGTTCTCCATGAAGACTACCTTAAGTACCGCTTGCGCACGGCGGCATATATGGGAGAACGGCTCACGGATGCGGGTATCGACATTATCCGACCCACCGGTGGCCATGCAGTTTACATTGACGCAAAAGCGTTTTATCCCCATATCTCAGCCTCTCAGTTTCCGGGTCAGGTCCTCTGTGCTGAACTGTACCGGAAGGGGGGTATACGGGGCGTGGAAATAGGAAGTGTGATGTTCGGCAGGAAGAATCCGGATACCGGGGATGAAATCCCCGCCGAAATGGAACTTGTCCGCCTTGCGTTTCCCAGGCGGGTGTATACACAGAGCCACTTTGACTTTGCAATCGAGGCCATCATTGAAACCTACGGAGAACGGGATAAGGCGAAGGGGCTCAAAATTACTTGGGAACCACCGTTTTTACGCCATTTTACGGCAAAATTCGATCTTGTGGACTGAGCCAGGGAGTAGAGCATGAGAATGAAAGCGGAAGCACTGGTAAATAAATATGTTCTGAAAGACTCCCTGAAGCGACACTTGTTTGCCGTTGAAGAAGCCATGGGGTTCTATGCTAAGAAATTTGGCGAAGATGAAGAATACTGGCGAATTACCGGATTGCTCCATGATTTTGACTACGAACAGTTTCCGGACCAACACCCACTGAAAGGAATGGAAATTTTAAAGGAAGGTGGATTTCCGGACGAAATGATTGAAGCAATCGGTGGCCACGCTGACTTCACGGGGATTTCCCGTACAACTCTTCTGGCAAAAACACTCTATGCGGTAGATGAGCTGTCCGGCTTTGTGATGGCTGTGGCCTATGTCCGTCCAACCCGGCTTCTGGGGGACATTCCGGTCAAATCGGTGCGCAAGAAGATGAAGGATAAGGCCTTCGCCAGACAGGTGAACCGGGAAGAAATTCGCGTTGGGGCTGAAGATCTGGGAATTGAGTTGCCAGAGCACATTCAGAACATCATAGACGCCCTTAAAGCCAACCCGAATCGTCTGGGTTTTGATGGGTGAACTATGCCGAAATGGCTCTTGGCTCCTGTACTCTTTTGGGGACAGGAGCCGGCTGATCGCAGGCACATTCGTCAGTTATGTGACAGTTTGTGGGAATATGTTACCGAATCATTGACACTAATGGCGGGAAAGCCGCCATTAGCCGCACTTTTATGATGGCACGTTACTTGCATATTAAATGGGCAGAAAGAACTTGCGGGGGAAGCCATTAAAGATTGCCTATCACAAAAAAACACCTAATTTGGCTTACCAAACACTACCCATCAACGAATCCTTCATATTATTTCCCCCGTTTCTTTCTCTTTCCTTTTTTACCACCAATAAACAAAGAAAGAATCCAAGGTGAGGGTTTCCCGTTCGGATAGTTTTGGTTAATGCTGTATCGGGACACTGCAATGGATGAGGGGAATGAATTTGTAACTGTCCTGTTTCAGCTCTTGTCTGAATTGAAACTCATATTTGGCTAATCTCAATTCCTGTGCTTGCGCACAGTGCGGTTTTCCATGATAAATTCCCGGATTCGGTAGAAAAGGTGAGCTTCTGTGAGTCGGAGTTCATCCTGGAGTTCTGCCGTTGTACCATGGTGTACAATTATATCGGGGACGCCAATGCGAAGGACAGGGGTCAGCATCCGATTTTGTTCCATAAGCTCCAACACAGCGGAACCGAAACCACCGGCCAGAGCATTTTCTTCGCATGTTATAACCATACCGCAATTGTCCACGGCATCCAGAATGGCAGTTTCATCCAGGGGTTTTATAAAACGGGCGTCAATTACTTTGATCGAGAGGCCCTCGGATGCAAGACGTTTGGCTACCCGTTGTGCTTTCCACGCCATTGGTCCTACTGCGAGCACAACAGCATCTTCTCCCTCAAGTAAGACCCGACTTTTTCCAATGGGAATTTCCCGCAATACTTCATCCAGAGGCACGCCCTCTCCGCTGCCACGGGGGTAGCGAATAGCTGCAGGCATGGAGAGACCAGAAGCCGTAAAGAGCATGTTGCGAAGCTCATTTTCATCAGCTGGAGCCATGAGGATGAGATTTGGAATGGGCCGGAGAAAGCTCAGGTCAAAGAGGCCGTGATGGGTAGCTCCATCTGCTCCCACAATTCCCGCGCGATCAAGGCAGAAAACCACCGGGAGGCTCATGAGGCAGGTGTCGTGAATGACTTGATCGAATGCCCGTTGAAGAAAAGTGGAATAGATCGCCACAAAGGGTTTTTTCCCAGAGATTGCCATTCCTGCGGCGAATGTTACTGCGTGCTGTTCGGCAATGCCAACGTCGAAAAAACGGTCCGGAAAATGCTCACTGAAATGTTCCAGTCCGGTTCCGGACGGCATGGCGGCTGTTATGGCCGTGATTTTGGGGTTTTCCTTTGCAAGTTGGAGCATTGTTTCGCCGAAAACAGACGTGTAAGAGGGGATTGTTTTGGGTTTACCGAGGGTGCGTCCTGATGAAATTTCAAAGGGAGATGCACCGTGCCATTTGGCTGGAGATTTTTCTGCGTATTTATAGCCCTTTCCTTTCACGGTCTTAATGTGAATAAGTACCGGTCCATCGATCTTTCTGGCCTTCTTAAGGGTCGTGACCAACTTGGTGTAGTCGTGGCCGTCCACGGGCCCCACGTAATGAAACCCCAGTTCTTCAAACAACATACCGGGTACAAAGAGTCGTTTCAGAGTATCTTCCATGGCTTTTGCCAGCTTTATGAAAGAGTTCCCAATGCCTGGAACGCTCTTCAGTACAACTTCCACCTGGTTGCGCATACGGTTGTATAGTTTCCCAGATAGAATCTGATTCAGATAACCACTCAGGGCTCCGACATTGTGGGAAATTGACATTTCATTGTCGTTGAGTATTACGATCATCTTTTTTTTCAGGTGACCCGCCTGGTTCATGGCTTCAAATGCAAGACCTGCCGTCAACGAACCGTCTCCGATGAAGGCGATAACATCTTGTTTCTGGCCGGCAAGATCCCTTGAGACGGCCATCCCCAGTGCTGCGGAGATAGAGGTGGAGGAATGACCGGTATTGAAATGATCATAGGGGCTTTCCGTAATTTTAGGGAAGCCACTGATGCCACCGTACTGACGGAGGGTGTGGAAGTCATCCATTCTGCCCGTTAGAATTTTATGCGCGTATGCCTGGTGACCGACATCCCAGATGATACGGTCGTTTGAAAAATCGAAGACAGAGTGAAGTGCCAGTGTTATTTCCACAACACCCAGGCTGGATGCCAGATGACCGCCGGTTTGTGAAACGCTCTGTATGATAAAGGCACGGATTTCCTTTGCCAGTTGTTCGATTTCACCCTCTGTCATGGTTTCCAGCTCTCGTGGTGATGAAAGCTGGTTCAGCATCGAGTCCATGGCACCTCCTGCGGTGTGATCATTATCCTTTGCCATCTTATCATAAGTTATTGCTGAAAATGATGCCGAGCTTGAACTGAAATGAAATGTCAATAAGCCGACAGTCAGATCGTTTTTTTCGTTTTCGGAGTTGTGCCGAAACCGGGAATGTATTGACAAATAATGAAGTTGAGCTGTTCTTGACAATATCTGTGGAAAACTCTGTGGAAAATCCTGTTAAAAACGAGGAAATGCTAACGACAATGGGCAGTTCATCGTTTTGCACCATCTTGGATGCGATAAAATATCTGCATTAAAATCATAATGATAGAAAATTAAGGAATCGTTTCAACACCTTTTATGTCTTTGTTGTTCAAGTTTTTCACAGTCTGTCAGCTAACTCTATGCAAAATAGCAGTTTTTTCTTCCTGGTTTTTCTTCCGTCTTGAATTTTGGAGAGTCTGTCTTTGGCCCCAGGTTAGCTAAATAGGATCAGAAACTTGACGGGATATGGATACTGGGGTATTCTTTTGAAAAAGGTGGCAATATGAGTGATTTGAAAATGGAAGGCTACGTAAAGAATTTTAAGCGGGTTCTTCTGTCATGCATGGAGTTGAATAATTCCACGAAGGCACTTCTGTATGTGCAAGATTTGCAAACAGGTGATTTCCGACTGGCCGCATACTATGGCTACCTCAAGCAGACCCCGGAGATGGGAGTGTATGAACTGGACCATCCTGTTATTCGCGTATTGATGAGAAAGCGAAGCCCTTTCATTGTGAATGATATTTCGAATTTTTCTGAGTTGGAAAAGCACTTCGAAGTTTTCGGTTTGAAAAATGCCCAGGTGACCCCCATTTACATGATGGATCGGATCATTGCATTTATCGAAGAAAGAAACCGGGCGGGTGGGCAGGATTATGACGAAACAACGGCAAGAAATGCAAAGCGGGTGGCCTCGGATATGGAAACCCATCTGGAGGCATTTTTTGGGAAAAGCAAAAAGAAATCCGGGCGCGGTCCGGAGGAGGAAATGGGGCGTTCCTATCAATATTTTCTTGTGAAATTTGCTTCTTTCCAGCGGTATCTTCCGATCATCAGCAACCATTTTCGGGATTGTGTTGTATTTCTGAAACCAAGCGTTAAGTTTGATGCTGTTGTGTTGAACGTAACCATCAACGAAAAGAGCATAAATTTTATATACAGCATCAATCCTCTTGCTGAGCAGAGCAAGAAGGAATTATCCGATTCCCTGGCGGATTTTTTCCCATTTCTCGGGTCGGGAGATAATATTACTTCCCATTTTTTTGTCGAGAAAATGTCAACGGAAGAACTCAGCGCAGGGCAGGCTGAGACGTATTATACGATGAATGTGCTGGAAAAGGACAGCTTTTCCGCCTATCTGTGCGCGGTAAGGTTTTCTCCTGACTATTTCGAAGGAGAGGAGATTGCGGCGCTCTCTCGTTTCAATCGGATGTTTTCTACCTTTCTTTCCCAGACACTTCGGGAGTATCGTTGTTTTGATACGTACATCGGCCTGATTCTCAACCTGTTGGAACTTTCCAAATCTTCCGGCTACAATTTTCGGATCCATGCGTTGAATACGGCCAAGTATGCCCGGGCAATTGCGGAAGTATTATCCGACGAACTGGATATGGTAGATGCTATAACTGTGGCTGCATTGCTTCACGATATCGGTATTCTCCTGATTGATCCTGAGCTTTTTGAAAAGGATTCTGTCATAAATATTAGCGATTTCGAGAAGGTGAAAACCCATACGCAGATTTGCATGTCATTTCTGGAGAAAATTAGAGTCCCCAAAGATATTAGGAAGATGATAAAATTTCATCACGAGAGGGTGGACGGTACCGGTTATCCGAGTGGCCTTGAGGGTGAAGAAATCCCACTGGGTTCGCGGATTATAGCTGTTGCCGAAGCGTTCGAGGTAATGACAGGAAAATCAGGCTACCGGAAGTCCATGTCAGTGGAAAATGCTATAAAGGAAATTGCGGCACAGAAGGACAAGCAGTTTGACCGTGAAATTGTAGAAACGCTGGAGAAGATTCTCCGCAAGAAAAAATAAGATATACAGTGAGCAAACCACATGGGTACAACGATTGCGAGAAACAAGAAAGCAAGACACGAGTATTTTATCGAAGACACTATAGAAGCAGGTATCGCTCTGGTAGGAACTGAAGTGAAGTCCTGTCGGGAAGGACGGGCCAGTTTCAAAGACGCTTTCTGTGATTTTATCGATGGTGAATTGTACCTTCTTCAGATGCATATTTCTCCATATACCCATGCTTCTCCCCAGTTGAATCATGATCCGGAACGCCCTCGGAAATTACTTCTCCACAAACGGGAGTTGCGCCATCTCCTCGGAAAAATAAGGGAAAAAGGAATGACGGTGGTGCCGCTGGCGATTTATCTGAAACATAATCGGATCAAGGTTGAAATCGCATTAGCCAAGGGTAAGAAACAATATGATAAACGAGAAACGATCAAAAAGCGGGATGTAGATCGGCAACTGCGTGCGGCGCTCAAGCAGCGTTCTTCCGGTCAATGACGACAGTACCGGAGACAAGAATGATAGAATATTTCCAGAAAAAACACTTGATTCAAGACACCCGATTTAACTTTCGCAAGGCAGATGTACCAGCAGATCTTGCAAAGTCTGTTCAATTGGAAGGCATCTTGGTGCCATTGATTGCCACAGGGGACAGGGAACCCGTGGTTTTGGACGGATACCGGCGTCTTGGATTTCTGAAAGAAGAAGAGACTGTTCCAGTTCAGTTGATAAGGGATAGGAAGGCAGCACTACGGGCATCGGTGGAATTGAATATGCTGGCCTCACCTTACTCAGAAATGGAAAAAGCGTGCATGGTATCGTCTGTTCTTGAGAATAGATGGATGGATGACCGGGAAATTCTAGACACACTGTTGCCTCGGTTGGGTCTTAAGGGACAACAAATTGTCCTGGACAGTTGTCTGACAGTCCGTTTACTTGACTCGAAGTTGTCGGAAGTCCTCGCTGCCCGAAAAGCGCCGTTGAAGTTTGCCGCGAGATTGAGCCGCGAAACCCTTGATGAACAGTTAGTATTGACAGATTTTTTTTCCATCCACCGCCTGAGTTTATCACGGATGGTACAGGCATATGATCTCCTTGTGCTTGTCAGGAAGGCAGAAAATAATAACTTCTCCGCAATAATTCGGAACCTGGTTGAAGAAAAAGAAGATGTACTGGAGCAGCTGCGGCAGAAACGTTTTCCCCGGGCGTCTGAGTATAAAAAACAGTTGGGTTCACTGCTGGGACCCTACCAGGGGAAATTATCATTTCCAGAAGACTTGGAAGGGGATGCGTTCCGCTTTTCCTGTCAGTTGAAATATCCGGGAGATGCCCGTAAGTATGCCGCTATGTTACGGGAAATCTCTGAAAATGATGAAATATTTCATTTTCTTTCGGAGTATTTTGGTAATGATTGAACGGATTTTTGTAACAGAAGCTGCGGTTCAATATGCTTACGTGAAAAAAATCTGTGACCGAGCGGGTTTGGAGCCGGAATTTATCCGGGACGATGCGGCATATCGGCGCGACATAGAACGTTTTCTTACGGACCCTGTCGGACAGGGGAAGCACCACCTTCTGCTGGATGTGTTCAGGGGGGAGTTTTTTCGGAAATGTCCGGGTACCAGGGGAAAAGTTTGCTGCAATTACTATGTGATTGATCAGACTTCCAATTGCCCCTTCGACTGTTCCTATTGTTTTCTCCAAAGCTATTTGAACTTGCGGGCCATTCGATTTGCAGTGAACGTTGAAGACCTATTTCGGGAACTGGAGGCTGTGTTTAGAAGGCATCGATTCATACGCGTGGGAACTGGAGAACTTGCGGATTCTCTGGCATTGGAGCCGTTGACGGGATTTGGCGGAATGCTGATGGAATTTGCAGTTGAGTTTCCGGGAGTTGTGCTTGAACTAAAGACAAAGAGTTCCAACGTGGACGAGTTGCCTGACGTCAGGACGAAGCCGGGCCGTGGAGTAATCGGTTGGACATTGGAACCTGCTCACGTTGTAAGCAATGAAGAAAGGGGAACCGCAACGCTGGAGGAAAGACTGGCTGCTTCGTCCCGTGCTGCGAAGAAGGGCTATGGAATTGCCTTTCACCTGGATCCGGTAGTTTTTTTTCCGGGATTTGAAGAAGCTTATCTTAATCTTGTGGAACAGATATTTTCCCATCACGAAAAACTGGACTGGATGTCCCTTGCAGGATTTCGATATGAGCCGGCACTGAAAAGCTATGTGGAAGAAAGATTTCCAAATTCTGAGCTTCTGGACGGAGAGTTTTTACGGTGCAGTGATGGAAAGTTTCGCTACCTGTTTCCCGAGAGAATCCGATTTTTCCGACGACTGGTGGAAAAAGTAAAGCAACTGTCTCCGAAGACGCCTCTCTATTTCTGCATGGAAGATGCCCGAACCTGGAAATTGGTCATGGGAGAAAAGGCGTTGACAGATCCGGTTCTAACACCGATTTTTTTGAGGGAGGGGGATGATGAAGAATAGAGTGTGTGAGTTGTTTGGCGTTCGATTTCCCATTGTCCAGGGGGGCATGGTGTGGGTTTCCGGCGCAAAGCTGGCTGCGGCAGTTTCAAATGCAGGAGGTTTGGGCCTGATTGGAGCCGGTTCCATGAAACCGGAATTGCTACGCCAGCATATCAGAAAGGCTACCAGATTGACAACGCGTCCATTCGGAGTGAACATCCCCATTTTTTCTAAATATGCGGAGGAACAGGTAGAATTGGCAATCGAGGAAAAAATTTCCATATTTTTCATGTCTGCCGGTTCTCCAAAGCGGTTCACACATAAATTGAAAGAAGCCGGTTGCACTGTTGTCCACGTGGCGTCCTCTCCAACGCTTGCAAGGAAATGTCAGGATGCAGGTGTGGACGCGGTCGTTGTGGAAGGATTTGAAGCTGGCGGACACAATGGAAGGGAAGAACTGACGACTTTTGTGCTGGTCCCGCAAGCCAGGGATCGAGTGGACATTCCCCTGATTGCAGCGGGGGGGATTGCCGATGGACGGGGTATTGCGGCCGCTTTTGCTCTAGGCGCAGAAGGTGTTCAGATCGGAACTCGATTTGCTGCGACAGTGGAATCTTCTGCTTCAGATGCCTATAAACAACTGCTGGTTACCTCGGGGGATGCCGCTACACGGTTGATGTTGAAATCATTGATTCCCGTTCGTTTAGTTCAGAATTCGCTGACAGAAAAACTACTTGAGCTGGAGTCCCGCTGTGCAACGGCCCTGGAGCTTGAGGCGGAATTGGGGGAAGCTGCAGCAAAGCGGGCCATTTTTGATGGCGAAGTTGATACGGGTGAGGCGGAGGCGGGTGAGGCCGTCGGAATGATTCATGATATTCCCACTGTTTTGGAGTTGATGCAACGCCTCGTTTCAGAGGCTACAGATAGTCTTACGGGCATGGCTTTATCTGAAAGCTTGAAGAATGATAAGGGTTTTTCTTGAATCATGTCACTTAACAGTAGTAGAATATTGTTGAAATGCTAAATAGACATTTTTCTGCGAAGAATTTTTACATCTCCATTCTGCTTGCGGCAATGTTTTTTCTGATGTTGCAGATTTATGAGCTTCACAAGTTCCGCATGCAGTATACAAGTGTACTTACCTCAGTGATTACCCAGATGCATGGAGGGAGTATGCCTGAGGATGTTCTGGGAATCGGTACACTGAAGGATGGGCACATAGAGGCCCAATGGGGTATCCTGCCAAAAATGGATGCGACAAATAGGGAAGACAGAATCATTGCCAATGGGGCGGGAATCCTTGCAGTCTTCAATGGCCAGGCGATCTATTTTGCGAATGATGGTGCATTCAGCCGCATTAACAAATCATACCGATTTCAGGTTTTGATCTCTATTCTATTCTGTCTTGTCGTGATGTGGTTCAGCCTGCTCTTTTATTTCTTTGTTTATCGAAGCGTGAGAAAACTGGAGGGATGGGTTAAGGGATACACCGGGAATAAGCAGAAGAAAAAGAAAATTAGTGGTCACCATATTCCAATTCATGGATTTACCCAGATTATTTCAGGAATTGAGAAAATCTATTCGGACCTGATCAACACGGAAAAAGCGGTTGAGAGGAAGACCAAACTGGAAGCGCTCGGGGTTTTATTTGCGAAGGTTCTTCATGACATCAAGAACGGGTTGTCCAGTATCAAGATTTATCAGTATCTTCTGCGGGAAGCAAAAGACGATAACAAGCGAAAAGAACTGATACGGAAAATGGACAATGGCATGAGTGATGTTACTCTGATGATCCAGGATCTGCTGGATTTCGTCCGGGGAAGCAAGTCTACACTGAAAGAAAATGTAAGGGTCAAAGATCTGTACAATGGTTTAAAAACAGAGTATCAGGCCAAAGCGGCAGTGGAAGGTGTTAAGTTTGAAATTTCTATGGACGAGGGGATTTCTCAAAAGAGTATCCATGTAGAATTGGTGAGGATTATCACTGCAGTGAAACACTTGATTCAAAATGCTTTTGAAGAGGTGGAAGGCGCAGACATTCCAAACCCTGAAGTAAGGATCTCTCTTAAATCAGTGAAAGAAACCCTTGTGCTGGAAATTGCGGATAATGGACGGGGAATCCCTGATGATCTTGTGGATGAAATTTTCATTCCCTTTGTCAGCAAGGGAAAGGAAACCGGAAATGGAATTGGCGCGGCAGTTTCAAAAGAATATATTGAAGCTCAGAATGGACACGTCGATTTTCAGACTTCTCCAGAGGGGACGATTTTTCGCATTACAATTCCTTTCACAATTTCTCAGTAGAAAAAACCCGTTTCGTTTGCTTTTGCAGACAAGACTTTAGGACTCCCGAATTGGAGGGCATAATGGATACTGTATTCACGTCAGAACAGATGAGAGAGGCGGACTTAAAAAGTATCGAACGCTTAAATGGTAATGGATTCTTATTGATGGAACATGCCAGCGCTGCCTGCGTTCGGCAACTGTTTGAGCGTTTTGGTCCGGGCTTACGGAAAATGCAGGTCGTCGTTCTGGCAGGACTTGGAAACAATGGTGGCGATGGCATGGCAATTGCCCGCCAGCTCGCTTCCAGGACAGTGTCAGTGTCTGTCATTGTGTTGGGGGATATGGACAAGATGTCAATTGATGCTTCCTACCAGCGTGACCTGCTGAAAAACTACAAAATACGCCTTGTGAATGAGATGGGCAGGCTGTCTTCGGAATCAGAGGCGGAAATTCGTGGAGCAGATCTGGTTGTGGATGCGATGCTGGGTACAGGCCTGAACAGTTCCCCGAGGGGAATTTATGAAGATGCAATTTCTGTTTTGAATGAATGCGGAGGATTTATTTTTTCCGTTGATGTCCCATCTGGTTTAGACAGTGATGTTGGCGTACCACCGGGAGAGGCCGTGCGTGCGAATTTGACAGTAACCTTTGGAAAATTGAAACGTTGTCATGTACTTTCGCCGTCCTGCCTGAACTGTGGAGAAATTGTCCTGGATGATATAAGCATCCCGGAAGATGTTTTTGAATCAGTTGGGGCGGAGTTTTTTCTGCTGGATGAAGGTGACGTTGCTTCCCGTTTGCCGGATTTGCAACCGGACGGGCACAAAGGCAAGTTCGGTCATGTGCTGCTTGCAGGAGGGGCCGCAGGTAGGCTGGGTGCTTGCGTTATGGCGGGCAGAGCGGCCCTGCGAAGCGGGGCGGGGCTTGCAACCGTTCATATCCACCGTGAAAATTATCAAATTGCGGGGCCGATGGCGCCTGAACTGATGTTTTCTCTTACAGATGAGCCCTACTCCCCAGCTATTCTTTCTGAAGTGACGGAGGGTAAGGACGTTTTGCTGGCCGGCCCGGGTTTCGGGACTTCAAAATATTCCCATGCGGCGATGAAAGCACTACTTTCGAGTTCCCGAATATCCTCAGTGTTGGACGCGGACGTTTTTAGAATGTTCAAGCTGGACGAGCTTGCCGGGATGCTGGACGGTCGTCCGGCAGTCTTGACACCTCATCCGGGGGAAATGGCGGCGTTGCATGGAACAACAGTTTCTCAGGTTCAGCGGGACAGAGTTGATTTTGCGCTTCAGACCGCAATTCGGACAGAAGCAGTTACTGTACTGAAGGGGCATCGAACGGTGATTGGAACGCCGGACGGGAAAGCTTATGTAAATCCCACAGGCAACGCCGGGCTGGCGACGGCTGGAAGCGGAGATGTGTTATCCGGCATTATTGCTTCGTTCCTGGGGCAGGGAATGTCTCCGATCAATGCAGCAATCTGTGCTGTTTATGTTCACGGCCTGGCGGGGGAACTTGCCGGAAAGGTGCTAACTATGCGAGGTGTAATCGCGTCGTCAATTCTGGATGCAATACCGGCAGCTCTGAGGAAAATTCTGGAAAAGGTCAAATGATTATTGAAACAGGAAGTGCCACCGAAACAGAATCCTTTGCCTGTCAGGTGAGTAAAGAACTTTCTCCGGGAGATGTTCTGGTCTTGACAGGAGACCTCGGTGCCGGAAAAACGACCTTTACACGGGGCCTTGCCATGTCCATGGGCATGGATCCAAACGTTGTTTCAAGTCCAACTTTTACGCTGATGAACATTTATCCCGGAACACCTGCATTGGTGCATGTGGATTTTTATCGGATTCCGGATGGTGGGGATATTTTTTTTGAGGAACTGGATGATGCATTGAACGGGAATGCCATTGTTGTAATAGAATGGGGAGACCGCTTTCTGGACCAGTTAAGGGATATGGTTCAGGGCAAGCTCTTTATTGGACGATTCACTGTTCTGGGCGAAGAACTACGGGAGATTGTGATTGAAGAAGATTCTTATTATTGATGACTCAGATGCAATGCGGACGCAACTGAGCAAAAGGTTGCGTGAATTGATTAAGGACCCTGTGCAGATTCATGAGGCTTCAGATGGAATCTCCGGTATCAAGGCTGCGATTGAGTTGGTACCGGATTTGATTTTTATGGACATTGTATTGCCTTATCTCAGTGGATACGCAGCTTCCGTGAGACTGAAGAATATCCCCGGGCTGAAAGATACAAAAATTGTGGGTATGACTTCTGACGTAGCAATGGACACGAGGGGAAAAGTTCTGAGCTGGTGTGACGATTTCTTACCAAAACCCATTGAGAAAAAAGCATTGACCGAAATCCTGGATCACCACCTTCACCGAGATGTTGCATCCAGACGATCCCGGGACGGAAGCCGCGCATCTTCTCTGAAACGGGTAACAGTTGAAATTGTTCACCAACTTGAAGAGCAAGTCATAGAGTTGACACGGGTAAACCAGAAGCTGGAAAAGCAGACTGGAGTGATTCGACATCTATATCGGGAGACAAAGACGGCAAAAAGGAGATTAAAGCGGTTAAATCAGCTCCGGGCCGATTTTACTGATTTGTTATCTCATGAAGTAAAAACCCCGCTTACGGCCGTAACAGGATATGCGGAATGTCTGAGAATTCAGGCGGGAGATCGTTTCACTGAAGAAGAAGCGGATATGCTGGACAAAATCATGGCTGGTTCCCAGCGCATTTCCCTGCTGATAAATGAGATAAGTCGATTGAATCAGTTGAAATTCAAATTGCGCTCCGGTCACTCAGTGCTGGTGTCCGATGTGCTGGAGAAGGTGGTGAAAGACCGTGACCCCTACATCCGGGACAAATCACTGAAAGTAATAATTAAGTGTGAACCGGGGCTGGTGGTACCTCTGGACGGGTCCTATCTTCTTGAAATGGTTGATCATGTAGTTAAGAACGCCATTATTTTCAATATTCCAGGTGGAAAGGTGAATATTTCATGTAGACGAGTGAAAGAGGATGTCGAAATTGAGATCAAGGACAACGGAATCGGGATTGATCCGACATATCTCAATGACGTGTATAATCCTCTAACCCAACTTGTCGATATTGAACACTATCACAGCCACCCTCTCCGAGGCCTTGGTATGGGATTAACCGTGTGCAGGGAAATGGCAAGAAATGTCGGTGGCAGCATGGTAGTGTCAAGTGACGGGCCGGGAATGGGCACAGTAGTCCGCATTCATGTGCCGATAGGTAGGGATCAGCTTTGAGGTCTCTGAAGAAGGCGCTGGATATTTTTATTGACGAGGCATACCTTGACTCGGACCTTCCGGAATCTGTCGCCAATCTGGTAAAAGCGATGTTGGATGTCGACGAATTTTCGAAACTTTTTAGAATAGAAGGAATAGAATCGCCGGCTGAGGGGGTTGCTTCGGCTCGATTGGGCAACCGGTTGTATCCCCATATGAAACTGGTGATTCGTAAAGAAGGAAACCGATTGTATTTTGCTGTGGATACCCATGATGGCCCTGAGCGAATTCCTCCCAGTTTGCCCGGCTACGAACGATTCAGGGCAGTGATGCAGGAAAATGAACAGATTCGGGAAAACGTGCAAAGGCGAATGGCAAACGAATTGTATACCGCGGATCCGGATCGTCGAAGTCAGTCTTCACGTGGATGTGTGCTCGTAGTGGATGATGAGTCCTTTGTTTTGGACATTATGGACAGATTACTTACTTCCTTCGGCTTCGAAATGTTGCCTGCCGGATCTGCGGACGTAGCCCTTGACCTCGTGCGGAACAATCATGTTTCATGTTGCTTTCTGGATATCATGATGCCGGGGAAAAGTGGGTATCAGTTTATTGAAGAACTTGAGGCCGAGGGGTTGAGGAAATTCCCCATTGTCTTTTTGACTGGAATGCACCCTAAGCATATTCACGAAAATGTCGTGGACGGATTAATCCTGAAGCCCTTCACCGCATCTATGCTGAGAGGGCAATTGTCCCGTTTTGGCCTAATTTGAGCCGTCCAATATTTTCTCTACAAATTGGTATAGACCATATCTCTGTTCCCGCTTGATATTAACAAAGTGGCATCCACACACAATGTGTTTCATTCCAGGCTCGTCAATCGTATGACGGATCTGCATGACGACATTGTGCAGAAAGCTGAGCTCTTCGGGTTCAATAAGCCGTACCAGCAGGATTTCATCTTCAGATGTTAAGCCTTCAAGGACTTCCCTCTGACCGATGAAGCTGATTCCCCCTTCACTGATGCTGAGAATGTTGGTGGACATGGTGAATCTCTCGGGTCCGGGAAGTTCGAATACTGCGGTAATATTATCCTTGACTGTGAAATACGCTCTTGGAAATTTCCTTCTCTCAATTCCCTGTACCATGCTCCCTCCCTTTCTTTATGGATATTGTACAAATGGATTGAATTTCTTTTCATGGCCGATTGTTGTGTCTGATCCGTGTCCTGGAAAAACAATGGTGCCATCAGGAAGTTCAAACAGTTTTTCCCGGATGGATGCCATCAGGATATCCGTATTGCCACCAGGCAAGTCAGTTCTACCGATACTTTCCAGAAACAGCGCGTCTCCGGTAAAAACGCCTGTTTCGGGCAGGTAAAAGCTGACACTCCCCGGCGTATGTCCCGGTGTATGAATCACCTTGATTCCCTGTGAACCCAGTTTTGGAAGAGAATCTTCTGTCAGCCATTCATCAGGATCCGGTGGGACGCTGGCTTGAAGCATTTGCTGGAAGGGATTGCCTGTCACATGTCCCAGCAAAAAACTATCTTTTTCATGCATCGCTACGGGGCAGTTAAGTTTTTGCTTCAGAGGATGAAGTGCGGCAATATGATCAATGTGGGCATGGGTCAGGAGAATCCATTTTGCGCGAAGACCTGCGTTCAAGAGTTCATCGAAAACAGTGAACATCATGGGGGCATCAATGACCACAAATTCATTGACGCCTCTGTCAATCAGGATGTGACAATTGACTTGGAAGGGACCCATTGGAATTGTCTGAACTTCAACCATTAAAAACTCCATTACTTTTTCTCAACTTCTGTCGGTGCCCGCAAAATAGACATTGTAAGGACCGGACATGAAACCGATTCTGTAAGATCAACAATGCGCCGATCCATGCCCGATGGATAACAGGTCCCTGAATCAAAGGCACGCAGTTCTTGAACGGCACTGGAACTATTCAAGATGTGGCACTTTGCCTTTGAGGCGATCCCGGAAAAGAAAATCAGTCCTTTCTTAACTGAATCGCTTTACTGCTTAAAACCTTGATTCCTGCTCTTTTGAATTTTACCACCATTCGGTCGCCATTGACAACATTTAACACAGTTCCCTCGCCGTAGGTATGATGCGTAACGGTGCTGCCTTTGTGGATTGAAAAGGAAAGGTCGCCATTATTTTCTGTGGATTTTGATGTCGAGGGGCCGCCGGAATGAGCTGCATTGAGTAGTCTGGAATGGGCAGCAGAGATGGCGGGACGATTCATAGTCAATAGCTCTACGGGTATCTCTCGCACAAATCGGGACATCTGTTTGCGATTCATTTCCCATTTCCACCCCCTCTCTCTTGAAAAAGATAGGTACAAATTATGTTTTGCGCGTGTGATGGCCACATACATCAACCTTCGTTCTTCTTCCAGTTCCCGACTTGAGCCCATGGTCCTCTGGTTGGGAAATGTCCCTTCCTCCAGTCCGCACACGAAAACGGAATGAAATTCCAATCCCTTGGCACAATGAATTGTCATTAGATTTACCCGGTCGTCATCCTCTAACTCATCTGTGTCGGAGAGGAGAGAAACAGTGTCCAGAAAACCGTTGAGTGAGGGGTTTTCTTCTGCCGCAAGATAATCGCCAACAACGGTGAGAAGTTCTGAAAGGTTTTCCATACGCGTTTCCGCTTCCAATGAGTTTTCTTCTGCTTTGAGCATTTCGATATAGCCGATTCTTTCAATCAGGTCCCGGAGAAATTCCGGGCCAAAATCTCCTCTATTTCGAAAAGTTTCGATGATATTATGAAGCTCATCCAGTTCCGTTTTTCTTGGAAAATGATCCGGCAGATTCTCCAGTGCCTTGAAGAACACAGAATGGATGGATTCAAGTTTTTCAATCGTTGCGGGACCGATTTTTCGCCTGGGAACATTGATTATCCGTTGAAATGAGAGGTTGTCCGATGGATTTCGAATGACGCGCAGATAACCAAGAATGTCCTTAATTTCCTTTCGATCGTAAAATTTGTATCCCCCGACAATCCGGTATGGAATGTTTCTCCGGCGAAATGCGTCTTCCAGTGTTCGGGACAGGTAATTGGCCCGATACAGCACGGCAATATTGTTCAGGGATATCTTCTGTTGAAGCAGTGCCTGAACCTGCTTTGCAATAAATCTTCCTTCTTCCTGTGGGGCCGGTGCTTCATACAGGGCGCAATCACCATCCGTACGGATGTCGGAATGCAAGACTTTCGGGTTTCTCATTGAATTGTGTGAAATGACGGCATTTGCAATGTCCAGAATATGTTGCGTGGAGCGATAGTTCTCTTCAAGTTTGATTACGCGGCAATCTTCAAAGTCCTGTGGAAAATTGAGAATATTTTCAAAATCGGCGCCGCGCCAGCCATAAATGGACTGGTCCTCGTCCCCGACAGCGCAGATATGAATCGCTGAGGCTGAAAGGAGACGGATCAGGCGGTATTGAGTTGCATTGGTATCCTGGAATTCATCCACCAGGATGTATGGAAACTGCGACTGATAGTGGGAAAGCACAGATGGATTCTGCTCAAAAATAGTCACCATATTCAACAAGAGGTCGTCGAAATCCATCAGCTCATTCTCCCGAAGTTTCCCGTCGTATTGGTCGAGAATCTGGTCAATGGCGGGGACCTGCTCCAATTTCCGTTCACTGACACTATCATTCTTGATCGCAGATATGAGCGCCTGGATCTTTTTTGGAGCATATTCCTTCTGATTCTTCCTGCCACTTTCAGAAATTATCCGCTTTATCAGCGACAATGCGTCTGCAGAGTCACACACTGAGAAATCGCTGCTGTAGCCCAGAATCACTGCTTCCTTGCGCAAAAACCTGAGGCACAGAGAATGAAAAGTAGAAATCGTAGTACCCAGATGGGCCCGATCCAGCATTCCCATTGCACGGCGTCTCATTTCTCCGGCGGCTTTGTTTGTGAAAGTTACTGCCAGGATGTGGTGTTCTGGAACAAATTCCTGGCGAATCAGATGTGCGATTTTGCAGGTAATAACTTTTGTTTTCCCGCTTCCCGCGCCGGCAACCACTAATAGTGGTCCTTTTGTGCAGGCAATTGCCTCCCGCTGGCTTTCGTTCAATTGAGATGACATATTCATATTCTCCAAGGGATGGAAGCTTGCTGTTGTTTGCCCCAGGTCAGTTGGTATTTTCTTTTGCGGGCGCGCCGACTATAAATTCCTTATCCAGGTCAAAGTAATACCACTTCTCCGAACCGTCCTGGCGTTGTTCCCGTCTTTCAGGAAATCCATATTTTCTCAGGATTTTATACCGTTCAGATTCATGATCCAGGGCTTTCAGTACAATCTGCAGGTCACTCCATAGCGGGTTGGTCTTGAGTACCCGATTGACCACAATTTCGGTTCCTTTCTGTACCTGCCTGGTGATGTCTTCTGGTTCCGGACGAAGAAATTGAGCAAAATCGAATCCTTTCCCGTGAAAATAGAGATAGAAGCGGTTGAAATAATGGTCGATATCTACTGTTGCCCTGTAGAGCCCATGGGCGTCTGTTTCTGTGGCAACCGTCTTGCTTTCAACTTCTTCGTATTTGAGGCTGCGAATATTAAAGACAACCCGTTTCATTACCAAAAACACCGGCGAATGGGCAACTGGTTTTCCTGTTTCATCAGATACATTTCCTTTGATTTCAACAGCATTGGCAGACATTGATATCAAGAACAGAATCAGAAAGAAAGCGCTTTTCATTTTACTCCCTCCGCGTTAAACAGTTGTGGAGCCAGCGACAGTCCGGCATGAAAATCGGAGAACCTGTAGGTAATAACCTGGTCGGTTTCATCAATAATCTCAATTTTAACCGGTTGAACGCCGGACTTATCCAGGGTCAGTTTTATCATGGTGAACGGCATGTCCGGTGCCTGTTTTCGTGGGACCAGGCGATAAACGAGTGGAGCATCAGAGAGTTTCTTGATGACAAACTCCGTTTTTATCGCCTCCCTGTTGATCAAGAGCTGAAGAAAGGGGTTGGATTTGATTTCATCCCATTTGAGTACCATTGGTTTGGATTCGCCTTCCGAAAATTGGTATACATTCCGACAGTCGCCGATGGTAATCCGTTTTTCGTTTGTTGTGTATTCAAACCTGAAATGGCAACCGCTGATAGACAGAATGCCTGAATCTTTGATTTCCGGGAAGAGCGGACTCACTGTTGTTTGCTCAAAAGCTACCTGGAAAGTGTCCAACTTGATGAAAGAATCCGGGAACTGGAGGAAAAGCAGGGGGATGAGAAAGAGAATTTTCATGACTCCAGATCGATCAACAGCTTCATCAGAGCTTTCTTTGTGCTGTCCTTTTTATGCATTTGTGTGGTGAATTGTTGCATGTCTATTACGTCTCCGGATTCATCTTTGAACTCAATGATGATATTAGCCTTGCTGATCTGTTTAAATTCCTCCGGCTTGTAGGAAAATGTCATTTTCTTTATGAAAGTCTGCTTGGATGGTACCAGACCACTGAGGAGATCATCCACATCCATAGAAGTTGCAATTTTCTTTTTCTTCTTTGGCTCTTCCGGTTCATCCAGGAGGTCGTCCATGGTCAATTGAGGCGCAGCGTGGACGTGTTGCGGTCTGGTATCCGATTCATTAGGGGGAGCGGGATTATCCTGCGGAGTATTACCCGGCATCTCGTCAGTACCACTTCCCGAAGTATCCTTCAGATAAGCAGCGCTGACTTCACGGATGGGTTCAGTTGCAGCTTCCTTTTCTTCTTCTGCTAATTGAGCAGGTTGGAGCGAGGCTTCCGGTTCCGGGTCAGGTGAGGGCGATATTTCCTTCGCCACAGAAGATGATGCTGCTGGTTCTTTCTTTTGCGGTGGTGCAGCCATCTTTTTCTTGACATAAAGCAACGTGTGCTTTGATGCCAGCTTCAATGTGTCAAATACACCTTTTCCGTTTATGGCGGAGGATTCAACGAAGGGAAGGCCATCAATATTCAGTTTTGCGTTGAGCTCCTCCAGAGGCACAATGTTCTTCAGGTCCCGTTTGTTGTATTGGAGAACTATGGGTATGGAATGAATGTCAACATCCAGTTCTCTTAGGTTTTCTTTCATGTTTTCATAGCTTTCCAGATTGGCGTCCAGCATGGGCGTCTGGGAATCTGCGACAAAAATAATGCCGTCCACACCCTTTAATACAAGTTTCCGGGTTGAATTGTAAAAAACCTGACCGGGCACAGTATAAAGCTGAAAACGGGTTTTGAAACCGCCAATGACACCGACATCAATGGGAAGCAGATCGAAGAAGAGGGTTCTGTCGGTTTCCGTTTCAAGGCTTACCATTTCGCCGCGGGAATTGGAGGCAGTTTTGGAATAAATATACTCGAGATTGGTGGTTTTGCCGCACAGACCGGGGCCGTAATATACGACCTTAATCACCATTTGCATGGTGGAATAATTGAAAAAAACCAACCCGGCCTCCGTTGCGTCAAATTCAAAAGCATTGTAACATGGAGATTCGGGAAAGGTCAACTGTTTGAAAGATTTTGCAGGCATTGGTGCGGGTGTAGAATTGAGACCAACAGAGGGTCGCCAGGTGAGAAGCAGAAGATGAAACTCAACTCAAGAAAAGGTGACGAGAAGCTCTCCAATTCGCGAAATGAACTTTTCAATCTCTTCATTTGCAGACTTTTCAATCTGGAAAAAACCGCTGGAGTCGAGGGTAGCGCCGGGTACTTTAGGGAGAATCTGAAGGAGTTTTACCACATCAAGCAAGTGATTTTCACCGGGGGTCACGGTGCAGATATTTCCCTTGAAGGAAATGGCCAGAATCCCAAGCTTTCTTGCAATGAGCCGGACACGTTGGCCCGAGGTGAGTGCCAGGACCGAGGGCGGCAGCGTGCCGAAACGATCCACCATCTCATCCACAGTTTGCTTCAATGTGGCTGTTGAAGTGGCCATGTTCATACGTCGATAAAATGACAGACGAACAGAACTGCTTTCAATATAATCGGATGGGATGCGGCCCCATTGACCGATTTCAAGGACGGTTTCTTCTTCGACTTCTTCATTTAATGATTTGAGATTTTTAACTGCATTTTCCAACATTTTCAGGTACATCTCAAACCCGACTGAATTAATGTGACCGCTCTGTCGTGCACCGAGAATATCCCCGGCGCCCCGAAGCTCCAGATCCAGCATAGCGATTCGAAAACCGGCCCCGAGATGCGAAAATTCTTCCAGCGCCTGAAGTCTCTTTCTCGCGACTTCGGTCAGTTTTTGTTTCCCCGGTGTGATGAGATAGGCATATGAGGGCTTATCAGACCGTCCGATTCGACCCCTGAGTTGGTACAGCTGGGATAACCCGAAGGTGTGGGCTTCGTTGATGAACATGGTGTTCGCGACGGAAACATCCATACCGTTCTCAATGATTGCGGTACTGACAAGGATGTCAATTTCATGGCGGAAAAATCGAAGCATCACAGCTTCAAGTTCAGCTTCAGGAAGTTGTCCATGTGCGACAGCGATCCGTGTCTCGGGCGGGGCGAGTTTTCGAACGGTTTGTGCCAGTGTATCAATTGTCTGCACGTGGTTATTGACGAAATAGATCTGCCCTCCCCGTTTCATTTCGAATTGAATCGCTTCCGAAATAGTAAGAGGATCAAACACGATGTGGTAGGTATTAATTGCAAGGCGGTCCCGGGGTGGTGATTCGATGATGCTGATATCCTTTAATCCCATTACCGACATGTTCAGTGTGCGTGGAATCGGAGTGGCACTGAGGGACAGCACCTCTATGTTTTGTTTTAACATTTTCATTCTTTCTTTATGAAGCACACCGAATTTTTGTTCTTCATCCACGATAAGGAGCCCCAATTTCGGGACGATTACGTCCTTTGAGAGGAGGCGGTGAGTGCCGATGATGATATCCACATCGCCACAGGCTACATCACCAAGGGTTTTCCGTTGATCGACAGGAGAAACAAAACGAGAGAGCATTCGGATTTCGATCGGAAAGCGTCTGAACCGTTCCTGGAAGGTTTGATAGTGCTGAAAAGCAAGCACTGTTGTAGGGGCCAACACCATCACCTGCCTGCCATTGTCCACTGCTTTGAAAACGGCACGCATTGCCACTTCCGTTTTGCCGAACCCGACGTCCCCGCAAAGCAGTCTATCCATCGGAGCCGCAGCTTCCATGTCTTTCTTAATTTCTTCAATAGCCTGGATCTGATCTTCCGTTTCATCGTACGGGAAGATTTCTTCAAACTCCCGTTGCCAGATGGAATCTGCAGGAAATGCAATGCCTTTGGCCAGTTTTCTTTTTGCGTAAAGCTTGAGTAATTCTTCCGCGTGTTGTGATACTTCCTTCTGAATCCTTTTTTTCACTTTTTGCCAAGAAGTTGAGCGGAGACTGGACAACTGAACAGTTCCTCCGGATCCCTGGTATTTCTGGAGCAGATGGAGACGGGATACCGGCAGCATAACTCTGGATTTTCCATGAAATACCAACTCCAGGCACTCTTCCGATGCTTCATCCACTGACATAATTTTCAAACCTTGATATCGAGCGATGCCATAATCCAGGTGAACAACGTGGTCTCCTGGTTTGATGTCTGAAAAATCAGAGAAAAAGGGGGTGTGAACCGGACGCTGTCCTTCACTCCTTCGTCCGGGGAAGAGGTCGGCAGTGGTGAGAAAACTGAGTCGGCCCTCAATTTCGAAACCGCTCCGGTAGATTGTTTCTTCCATTAGAACGGCTTTTCTTTCGACAGGTTTTCTGGAATAGGCAATACCATTCTCAAAGAGGAAGTTTTCGATCCGTTCAGCTTCTCCCGGACTGCGGACACCGAGAATCACGGGCATTTTTTTCAACGTACCGACAATAGTTTCCGTGACAGCTGCTGTTTTGCCGCCGATGGACAGTGGCCTGAAGGGCCCCGGAGCGCCGATGCCGGCAACAATTGCATTGTCATGGGAATCAAAAAAATCGAACAGCTCTTTCCCGGAAAGGAAATGAGACCCGGGGTTCAAACCGAGATAACCCTGCGGCGCGGCCTGTTCATAGTCATTTTCAGCTTTCTTCAGGAAGGCATCCGCGACATCATGAACGCCGGCAGGGTCGAGGATAACAATAAAATGCTCTTCGAAGAGAGTTTCTAGGCTGTTTTTCGGCCAGAGAAGGTGAAAATAGTGGTCAAAACCTTCAATTTCTCCACTTCGAATCAGGTTCAGTTTTTCCTCCAGTGACAGTGCCAGATCGGGATTCGAAAATTCCTTTGAGAACAGGGCGGCCAGCTCTTCCCTGTTTTCCGGTGTATCCGGAAACAGTCGTACCGGGAAAATGTCCACCTTGTCCACTTCCGTCATGGATCGCTGGGTAATCGGGTCAAAACTCCGGATGGAAGAGACAATGTCGAACTCTGTTTCTATCCGAACGGGAGTGTCCAGATTAATCGGAAAAACATCAATAATGTTGCCCCTCCGGGAGAATTCTTCCCGTGTTCGAACCACATCGGTAGATTCGTACCCGAGTCGGGTCAGCCGTCCGGCCAATTCCATCACAGACACCTCTTCTTCTGCTTCGATGGAAAGAAAGAGTGAGAGAATTGTTTCTGAATCCGGGAAACGCCTCATCAAGGCTGTCGGGTGGGCCACGGTTATTGCGACTCCCGAGGGTGAAACCAGTGACTTTAATGCATTGAAATATTGTCGCTTAACCTTCAAGTGAGGAGACAGAAAGGTTGAAGGCATGACTGCAGTTTCAGGTAGGATGTTGACTTGAGGCAGGTCCTGTTTGATTGTATAAACAGAATTTTCATCGGCAGCAACCAGTAAGATCGGTTTTCCGGTTTTTTCTTTCAGGAAAGCGAGAAAGAGTGTGAGAAGGGAGCCGGGCAGCGGTGGCAGGGTTTTCTCACACAGATTAAATTTATCGGAAAAAATAGAAAAAGCAACGCGTTTCAGGTTCACACAAACCTCCCTTTGCGGATTGTAACATAGTGTGTGTGGGGAGAAGAGAAGGTGTTTAAGGGTCGCGGGCTTTAAAGAAATCAAAGAGTTGGCACAAAAAAAACCGGCCCGGGGCGAGGGCCGGTTTGGGGTTGGCATTTGGTGGAGAGTTGAATGGAGGTCATGCTCATCCAAATGCCTGTTTCCATTCCCGGGGTGTTGAGGGGAGATGGCCTGAAATGGAAACTGCTTCAGCAACATATAAAGCATGCAAGCCCTATGCCAGGTTCCACATGGTGAAAAACAGGCATTTTCTGTGTCAAATGTAATGGGTTCATGCCACCTTGACACGGTCTTCCTGCCAGAATGGCGGGGAAGGGCGATTCTGCAGCCGTGGACATTGGATAGTTTGGGAGAAGAGTGGTGTCTGATGAGTGAAGGGGCAAACAGGTGTCGTCGAAAACGGAAGAAAAGGCCCTCATTTCAATGACACTCTTTCATTTGGCAGTCGCTCTGTCTTGTCGCAGGGTTCACCATTGCGCTGTAACCGCACTTGCTGTAAGATATCTTGAATGAAAAGGAGGCGCTTTGATCATCCAGGTTCACCCGGAAACACCACAATTGGACAGGATCAACCGGGCAGTTGAAATACTGGCCGATGACGGCGTGATTGTATATCCCACGGACACGATTTACGGTATCGGGTGTTCTATTTACTCGAGGAAGGGGATTGAACGGATCCGTCGGATCAAGGGCAGAGACAATACGAAGCAGTTTAGTATTTTGTGCGCAGATTTGAAGGATTTGTCCCGATACGCACGTAATGTATCGAACAGCGCGTACAAGTTGATGCGAAAGATGCTGCCGGGTCCATATACGGTTGTATTGCAGGCATCCCGTGAGATTCCGAAATTGATGCAGAGCAAAAAGAAAACAATCGGAATCCGGGTAACAGAAAATCCTATTTGCCAATCCATTGTGGAGCTGCTTGGCCATCCCATTGTGACAACGAGTGCCAATCCATCTTCTGAGGCCCCGGCGGTCAGTCCCTACTTAATTGATGACTGGTGCGGAAATTTCGTGGATATGATTATTGATGGAGGGGATCTGGATTCTCTCCCATCTACAGTGATTGATCTGAGCGTGGATCCTCCACTTTTACTGCGGGCAGGGAATGACCCATTCCGAATTATGGAGTTGCTATGAAGCAGGAACAATCATCTGTCCTCTTGTCAGCTAATCTGATTCAAATCCTATTGTCTCCTGAAATCGAATGGAACCGGGGTCTATTGGGAGAAAAACTGGTGGACGAGGTGATGCCTTCTATGACAGAGGAACCGGTTCTGGCCGTTTTCTGGGGAGAAGACCCACGATTTTTCAGCCGGGGCCTTGAGGACGGTATTGCAGATGCTATCCAGAATCAGTTGTTCTCTCCCCGTGGTCAGGCCAGCATTCTGAGATCAATAAAAAGTGGAAGCGGCCCCGTTTTTTCCATTCCAGTGTCCGTAATTTCACAGGGGGACCCAAAACTTCGGCTGCATATTTCGGACCAGATGGTGGTCGCGCCACTGGGACAAAGGGACAATTCAATCCTGGGTGCCATTGCGGTTCTGCCGAAACACCCCGATGCATTGAATGCAGAATTTGAGCAAACGCTGTCACTTATCGCATTGTTTGCTGGTTCTGTACTCAATTTTGCTGAGGAGATTGAAAGTCTTGAGTCTTTCTTACAGCTTACATATCAGATTGTGGAAAATGATCCCAGCGGAATTGCTATCTGTGATTCTGAGGGAAAGATACTCAGGGCGAACCTGGCGATCAGTGAATTGACCGGATATCCTCAGGTAGAATTGGTGGATCGGCCCGTATCACGGTTCTTTCAACCGCACGTTTACAGCGAATTGCGTAACAGATGGCGCAGTGACAGAGCAGATAGTTATGAAATTTCCATCTTCAACAGGGTAGGTGCCCAGGTCCCTGTGAGACTGAGCCCTTATCGAATCCATCAAAAGGGAAAAGTCTGGTACGTAATTCAGCTGGAGGATCTGAGGAAAAGTTATGAATTGAAACAGAAAGAGATGGAGGTTGAACGGCTTCAGGCAGTATTCCATGCCGCAGTGACGGTGCAGGATAAAGTAAATACGCCCTTGACAATAATTCTGGCTCACCTGGAGCGGTTAAGATTGAAGTGGGATAAGGGTCTGTCCAGAGAAGATATGGACAAGTCTCTCGAAGCTGTGGAGCGACAGGTGGAAAAAATTACGAAAACCCTCGATCGGATGGGGGAATTGAAGCAATACAAAATACAGGATTATGCACTGAATAATCGGATGATGCTGGACATTTCAGACAGTGCTGACATGAGGCATTCCCATTCCAGTTCATTGGAACCGGACGAAGAAGAATGAAACAGCTGAAACTTTTTCTGAAAGACAAAAGAACATGGTACGACACGGCTATTCTGGAGTTTCTAACGGAAGAAAAAGATGCCCTGACCGCCAAGCCCGGCATGTTTTTCATGCTGGAGGCGGGAACATTATTGAAGAAACCCATCAGTGTCCTGGATGTGGACAGCCGAAGCGGAATGCTCAAATTTCTGATCCGACGGATTGGAAAGGGTACGAATTTTCTTTATGATCTGGAGCCTGGGGTCGAATTGACGGCTGTTGGGCCGTCCGGCAATTCTTTTCCAGACCCAGGGGAGCGGTCGGTACTGTTGGTTGGTGGCGGAAGTGGGATCCCTCCGATGTTCTTTCTGTCTCGTAATTCTTCGATAAAGCTGTTTCATGTAGTGTACGGAGGAAGAAGCCGGGAAGATATTATGCCTCTGTTCGGCAAGTCAGTTCCCCATCGAATTACAACAGACGACGGCTCTCTTGGATTAAAGGGAACAGTGGTGAAGGGTGTACGAAAAATAATGAAAGAGCATCCTGAGTTTAAAAATGCGATTCTGTTTTCCTGTGGGCCGGAGCCGATGGTGAAAGCACTGACTCACGCATTTCCCCACCTGGACCACTTCACGTCACTGGAACGATATATGGGATGTGGATTTGGAGTTTGCCTCGGCTGTGTAGTCCAGACAGTGAATGGGATCAAACGGGTCTGTGTGGACGGGCCAGTCTTTAATACAAAGGACCTGGGATGGAACTATGGACATGAAGACTGATCTGGGCAAGGGACTGGTACTGAAGAATCCGGTAATGCTGGCCAGCGGTACTGCTGGTTTCGGGATGGAGTTTGAGGACTTCTACCCATTGGAAAAACTGGGTGCCATTGTGACCAAAGGAGTTTCCATTGAACCAATGGAGGGCAACCCCACACCCAGGATTGTCGAAACGTCAGGCGGAATGATCAACTCCATCGGATTGCAAAATCCCGGTGCCCATGTGTTTGTGGATGAATTACTACCTCAAATACGAAAAAAGGATATTGCCTGCATAGTGAACGTGTTCGGCTATTCGGATGAAGGATATAACGACGTGGTGGAAATTCTTGAAAACGCGGAAGGTATCCATGGATACGAGGTGAACATATCCTGTCCCAATGTCAAACACGGTGGAATCCAGTATGGAACCAACCCGGAGATGACCCATCGGCTTGTAAAGGAACTGAGATGCCGAACGAACCGTCACCTGATGGTTAAACTTTCCCCCAATGTGACAGATATTGTGGAATTTGCTCGAGCCTGCGAAGAGGCGGGGGCGGACTCGATTTCCCTTGTAAACACGCTTCTCGGAATGGCAGTTGATATTGAAACCCGCCGTCCTAAAATTGCCCGGGTGGTAGGCGGATATTCCGGCCCGCCCATCAAGCCGGTGGCACTGAGAATGGTCTATCATGTGGCGAAAAGCGTTTCTATTCCGGTAGTAGGGATTGGCGGAATTCAATCTGTAAAAGACGCCTTGGAGTTTTTTCTTGTTGGTGCGAGAGCAATACAGGTGGGTACAGCGAATTTTTATGATCCCGGGATTGGGGCTCGATTGGCGGATGAAATCCCTCAGTGGCTTCAACAACATGGTATTAATGATCTTGATGATTGGATCGGATCACTGGAGATATGAGAGAGTGGGAGAAAGGTAGTGCGAGTGAAAGTGCAAGTGCGAGAGGAGAAGGGAAAAGGGAAGAAGGGGAATGGTTTTCCGCAGCTCTTCACTCAACCTTGTCATTTACTCCTACCCGACCTCAACCTTATCTCGCAGATAGGAAGGAGTGCATGGTGATGGATGCTCGGATGAATCGCGTGATTGTAGCATTGGATGTGGAAACTGCGGACCAGGCGATGGAAATTGTGCGAGCCTGCAATGGTGCCATCTCTTTTTTCAAAGTGGGCAAACAACTTTTTACGGCAGAAGGGCCGGACGTGGTGCGTCGTATCAAAGAAACTGGGAACCGTGTTTTTCTGGATCTGAAATACCATGACATTCCCAATACGGTGGCTCATGCGACTGTCGAAGCAGTAAAGCTGGGCGCAGATGTTGTGGATATCCACACTTCCGGCGGGTTCGAGATGATGAGAAAGACAATGGAATCAGTTGAGGAATACTGTGCGGTCCACCGGCTGTCAAAACCAGAAATTTTTGGCATTACAATTCTGACAAGCCTGGGTAATGCAGAGTTGGATCGTATCGGCTACACTGGAACAACTCAGGACATGGTGGGCAGACTGGCTGCCCTGGGGCATGAAGCCGGAATCAATGGAGTTGTGTGCTCTCCCCTGGAAATCTCGCTGGTGAAGAAAACATGCGGAGACGGGTTCAAAACATTGACTCCTGGCATCCGCCCATTATTTGCCCAGTCTCTGAATGATCAGAAGCGGGTGATGACACCCAGAGATGCATTTGACGCTGGAACTGACTATATTGTAATGGGTCGGCCCATTACAAAGGCACAGAACATTGAGGAGGCATTACAAAAACTTGAAGACGAAATCAGATGATCTGGCAGTTTTCACGCATTCCGTTATTCACCGGACAGTGGCGTTTTTTATAGTGGGTCTGGCAGTATTCTTCTACCTGAAACAATTTAAATTTGTGTCCAGATTCTATCGGGATTTTCTTTCTCAGGCCCAGAACAGCATGCATTCTCCAGCCTACATTCTGGCGGTAAAAACCAGCTTGATTTTAGGCCTAGTTGCAGGTTTTCTCGTCGTGTGTCTTACGATCTATACTCTGGTGGATGTCTGGGGATTGAAAATATTGGTGACCGAAGGTTCCGTTATTGTTCTCAACACTCTGCTCCCATTCCCGGGCACAGGTGAGATGCCATGCTGTGAAATTGTGGAAGTGCGAAAAGGAGCATTCCGTTTTCATCTGGCTGGCGAAAAATCGGTGTTGAGTTTCAGTGGCGTGGATCGCATTGACCGTCTCTTTTTTCTAATTTCCGAATGCAAACGACGTTCCAGAAGCAAATCGTGATTTGAGAATTTATTTTATGCAGTTGCAATTGGGCCCCAGTGGGCAGTCTTTCTGTTCCGACGCGGGAAGAGTTTTTGAAAAATGGATCATCTCACCTTCCCGAGAGTCCCGTGAGAATCCCATTTTTCTGAGATAGTGAGCATGGCTCCTGGTGCCAGCAGTTGCCTTCAACGTTGTGAATCCGCAATTTGGGAAGAATGACTGCTTTTCTTCAAAAAGAAATCTCCCAATTTTGAAGTCCCGATATGCAGGCACAACAAAATCAAGCCTGATCCGGAGTGATCCGTCTTCTTCCGGTGTCGCGATGAAAAGACAGGCTGGGATCGTGTTTCGAAGAACAAAAAAAGCTACAGCTTTTCCTGGTATGGGCAGTTGGAACTCAGGGATATGTTCCTTGATTTCCTTCTTGTGAAATTCTAGAAAATGATTCAAATAATGGGACTCAGTACTGGGCTGAAGAATATCAAAGTAATCCTTTGAAAAATAGATCTGTTTAAGATAGTAAAGGTCAACAAGGACAATGAAAAGATTCAGAACGGCCACCGGAGCCGCATGTATGAGGACCCCGTAAACACACATCAGCAATGCTCCGGCAAGATTGAACCATCTCAGCCGAAGGATGGAGCTCATCATCAAAGAAATGACTACAAGGGCGGAAGCGAGGTAGCCAAGCCATTCAAGTATCAGGTGCAAGGGCATAACACTCCTTTCAATCAGGAGAATAGACACAAAAAAAAGAGGGATTTCCCCCCTTCTTTTGTGGTCAAAAAAGGTTTACAGTCAGTTCTGGTCAGCTTTGTAAACGAGCTGTGTCATTCTTGAAACGTAGCGGGAAGCAGTATTTCTGTGAAGAATTCCCCTGCTTGATTTTGTCTGAATCAGGGATATCAATTCAGGAAGAAAGGATTTGGCCTTTTCTACCTGATTCTCATCAACGAATGTTCTCATCTTCTTCATTGCGCTCCGAATCTGAGATTTTGCTTGACGATTCCGAAGTCTTCTTTTTAATGCCTGTCTGGCCCGCTTTTCTGCTGATTTATGGTTTGCCATAACTCCTCCATCAGAGTTTTCTGTCAGGAAGAGAGTTTATGGGATTGAATCACTGAAGTCAACACCTTTTCGAATCTTTTTTGCCTGAGGTTAGAATTTTGAAGGGCTTCTCTTTTTTCAACACTGTGATTGTTCGTAAGCCATGACTTCATTTCGGAGCGGGTGTTCTGAGTGTCCATTGGCAAGAACCTTTGTCCTTATCACCCTTTTGTCCATTATTGATGGCAGTAGTAGCAAGGGCAAGCCTAAGAAAAAACGACGACTTTGCCGCGCCCGTCTTTCCCGATTAGCGGGCTGAAGGTAAGGGCCGGAGTCGCACGCAACATTTGTTTCCAAATCTGCTCTGTACTTAAGCTTAAGTTCAGACTTAGACTCTTTCTTCATCCTTTCTGTTCTGGTCCTCCTTGTGGTAAACTCATAGGAGAACTGGAGAATAATGCAGCCAAGAGGTTTCTTCATGAAGCATGTTGTCGTAATTACCGGCCCAACGGCCACGGGAAAATCAAAAGCGGCGATTCAGCTGGCACTTCTACTGAACGGGGAAATTGTCAATGCAGATTCCATGCAGGTGTACAGGGGAATGGATATCGGTACGGCGAAACCCAGCAAGTTGGATCGCCGGAAGGTGCCACATCACTTGTACGATATCTGTGACCCGACAGAACGATTTTCTGCAGGAGACTATCTCAATCGAGCAGAAAATGTTATACGGGATATCTTGAATCGTGGAAACTTGCCAATTGTGGTTGGTGGAACCGGACTGTATTCCCGTGCACTGCTTACCGGTTTTTTTGAGCAGCCGGAACTGGACCCCACCGTGGAAGACTGCCTGCTGGTCAGCCACCGTCGGGCTGGTCTTGAATATCTGTATCGGATGCTGCAGAAAGTGGATGACATCTTCTCACGGGGAATCTCTCCCAAAGACACACAGCGGATAATCCGGGGCCTGTCATTTTATTTTTCAACGGGAAGGCAACTCAGTAGCATGTGGGACGATACTTGTTCGCCACTTCGGGACCTGGATTTTATTGTTGTCGGACTGGATGCGGATCGAGCGAAGCTATATGAAGCAATCAACAGCCGGGTGGACAAGATGGTTTCGTCAGGATTTCTCAATGAAGTCTCCGGGTTGATGGAAAGGTATGGCTGCAAGGATTACCATTCTTTCAAAGCTATTGGGTACCGTGAGATGATGCTGGTTGCCGAAGGAAGAGGGTCAATGGAAGATGCGGTGGAGCGAATCAAGCGAAACACTCGAAGATTTGCAAAGAGGCAATTCACCTGGTTCAAAGGTCAAACAGTCCAGTGGTTTCGGGTTGATCCACTGTCGGGGAAAATACCAGTTGCAGAAATTCATAATTTCATTAAGATAAAGATAAGAAATGTGGGAGAGGAAGCATAATGGAATCAAAACCCGCACCGATAAATATTCAGGATGATTTCCTGAATAGAATACGGAAAGAAAAACTGGGGATCCATATTTTTCTTGTGAATGGAAAAAAACTCATTGGAAAGGTTAAAGCGTTTGACCGTTTTACGGTTCAGTTGGTGAATGGAAGCTCGGAACAGTTGGTTTTCAAGCATGCCATCGCCAGTATTATGATTGCCGACACGGGAACTCTACATGACTGAGATGAAGAAAGTTGAGTTCATCCGAAATATTCAATTCTTTTCCGATCTTGAGGACGACAACCTTCACGATATTCTTCGTCATTGTCATGAAATCAATGTGGATAAGGGCGAAGTGATCGTCAGCGAAAATACACCCGGTGATGCCCTCTATGTTATTGTAGGAGGGGAAGTGAAGGTTACGATGATCTCCAATGAAGGAAAAGAGATCATCCTCTCCACATTGCAGAAGGGAGAGTTTTTTGGTGAAATGAGTTTGTTGGATGGTTCAACTCGCTCGGCAAATGTCATCAGTATATCTTCAAGTTCTCTGCTGAAATTGGCCCGGGCAGATTTCCTGAATCACATTCTTCCTAATCCGGACATTGCTGCCGGTATTCTTGCTGTACTCTCCAGGCGGCTCAGGGCAGCCAACGAGAGAATCATAAATCTTATCTCTCTTGACGCATTTGACCGTCTGGCCCGTTATTTTCAGAAAGAAGCGGCTGCCAAGGGCCGGCCACTTATTGATGGAAGTGTAGTATTTGACAGGCTTCCGCAAAGCGATATTGCCGCGACAATTGGAAGTTCCCGGGAAACTGTTACCCGGATGATCAAGGAAATGGTGGAACTGGGGTATATCGCTGTTTCCGGTCGCAGCATTATCCTGAAGCGGGATTATGATGAAAAATTATCTATTCGGCACGAGGAATCATGAAAGAAGAATACTCAAACAAGCGCGCTTGCGTCCGTCTGGACTCTCAAATCCAGGTGGATTTTTCTCTGGACGATGAAGTAAGCATTCTCTACTCCTACAATCTGAGCCTGGAGGGCATGTTTCTTGAAACAGTATGCCCCTACCCGGAAGGGACGCGGTTTGCGGTACGGTTCAACCTCCCGGGTTCTTCCAAGACAATCCATTCAGTGGTGGAAGTAGTGTACAGTCTGGAAGAAACGCATGATGAAGGGGACTGGCAACTTCCGGGTATGGGCGTTCATTTTGTGGCGTTAGATCTTGACGACCGTGAACTGATCTCGAAATTTCTGAGTGAGGAAGACAGATCCGTCAGAAGGACGGCCTCTGAAGAATAGCCACACTCAGTCGGTAAACTCTCCATAAATTTTCTTGGTATCGATTTTCGTCTCGGTTGCTGTTTCTTTACCTTTCCAGAAAATCATGGCGTTCAGTATTCTTTTCAACATCCCAGGCGTATCTTTCTCTTGAACGGGTCGGGTGCTTTCGGAATACTTGAGAGCGGAGAATACAATTGCAGTCTCGTCCTTGTCAGGTGTGTAGGAAATATCACGGACAGGCTGGCTGAAGATATACCAGTTGGAAACGATACGGATGTGATGTTTCCCCGGTTTTATGTTGTGTATTTGAAGGAGCCGTCCAGTGCCGGGTGCGGCTACCGGAACCTTGGTACCGTCAATAGAGAGTTCAAACGGATGTTTCATCTTTCGCGAAAAGTATATGACCAGGGTGTGGTTTTTTACGCCGATCTTTTGCATTTCATTGACCTTCATCGGTCCACAGGCTGTCGCGGAAAGAACGGCAATAAATAACATCAGCAGGATATGTTTTTTCACGGTCACCTCCAGTACTGGAAATATAGCACAGCACTTTTGTCTTGTAAATCCATGACGACGTGTTTGCACAGTTGATACGAATAAGGACAGGGAGTTGCCTGTTTTCTGTCTTTGCTCAACCTTCTCCGTTCTACGCTTGTGAATTTACTTGAGCGTCGTTTTCGGGTATACTTCTCGAGATATGAAAAAGGTATTGATTGTCGCAGGTCTTGTTGCAGTAGCGGGTCTCGTATTTACCGCAGGCCTTTGGTTTACATTGGTTTCTGCGGTACGAGGCGGAGTTGTGACCGTTCCGGACGTGACGGGTGTACCGATGTCTGTAGCGGAGCGACGACTGGAAGAGGTGGGCCTCCATGGAACAACGGGGGATAGGCGAACGGTTTATTCGGATTTTGTGAGGATGGGCGCGATTGCGATCCAGGACCCCGCGGCGGGCAGCCTGGTGAAACCTGCCAGAGTTGTTGATCTTGTGCTGAGCCGGGGTTCCAAACGGGAAGTCATCCCGGACCTTACAGGCCTGACGCTTTCCAACGCAGCTGAAATGATCAGCAAGTACCAATTGCGCTTAACAAGCGTGGCCAGAGTCTATGACAGTCGCCCCCAGGGAACTGTGGTTTCTCAGACTCCAAGTCCTGGAAGTTCAGGAATTGTCGATAATCGAATCAAACTTCTGGTCAGTAGCGGCGAAAAACCAAGTCAGTTTCTGATGCCGGATTTCCGGGGTCAGTTGCTGGTTAATGTGAAGAAAGAGCTGACACATCAGGGAATTCGATTTGTAGTTAAAACCTTCGCAAACCAGATTGAGGATGAAAATGTGCTTTTTGTTCAGGATCAGTATCCTCTTCCTGGTTTCAAAGCTTTAACCGAGCAGACTGTGACGCTGCAGGTGGTTGAAAGGGAGGCATTTTGAAAGTGATTTCGCCATCGATTCTTTCGGCTGACTTTACGCGCCTGGGAGAGCAGTTGGAGCTTCTATTGTCTGAGGGAATGGAATATGTGCATGTGGATGTCATGGACGGACATTTTGTTCCTAATATTACAATTGGCCCTCTGGTGTGTGATGCCGTGAAGCGGGCAGTCCCAGCAGTAAGAATGGATGTCCACCTGATGATAGAAAATCCTGGTGATTATCTTGACGTGTTTGCGGGAACCTCTCCTGAGATTATTTATGTTCACGTAGAAGCAGCACATCACCTGGACAGGCTTGTGAGTCAGATCCAGCAGAAAGGAATCCGGGCAGGAGTGGTGCTGAATCCGGCATCGCCGCTTTCTCTTTTGGAGCACATGCTACCCGTTGTGGATGCTGTATTGCTTATGTCTGTCAATCCCGGTTTTGGAGGCCAGTCGTTTATACCATATTGCCTTGAAAAAATTCGTCGTCTTGATGAATTGCGTAGAGCCGGAAACCTTTCATTTATTATTGCCGTTGATGGCGGACTTACATTGGAAAATGTTTCTGAGATTTCAGCAGCCGGAGCCAATCTGATGGTGGCCGGATCGGCTGTTTTCCACGGGAATCCCGGAACTAATTTCAGAAAATTAAAAGAGATCTTGAATAGAACGAGGTGACATATGCGCAGACTATTGCTGGTTTTCCTTGCCCTTTTGCTGATTATGGGAGGATGTAGAAAGAAAGTTGACTCAAAGCTCTGGAATGGCGGAAAAGAAGTACCTGTTGCTCAAGTTTATCAAAAGGGTCTGACATATCTGTCTGATGGAAAATATGCAAAGGCCAGACAGTATTTCCAGTTGATTATTGACAATGCGGCAAATTCAAGAGAATTTCCCAAAGCCAAACTGGGGATTGCCGACGCCGAATTCTTTGATCTGGAGAGAGGGGCAGGAGACGCCCTCGCCGATTATGAATCATTTCTGGTGTATTTCCCGAGAAACGAAGAGGCTCCTTACGCTCAGTATATGGTGGGCATGTGTTATTACTCCCAGATTTCTACACCGGACAGAGATCAGTCATTTTCACATCAGGCGATTGAAGCATTTGAAAAACTTCGCCAGAAATACCCGTTATCTCCCTACAGCAAGCTCAGCGAGGAAAAAATCAAAGCATGCTGGCAGAGACTTGCAGAACATGAATTTGATGTTGGCGTTTTTTACTATAAAGCTCGCAGTTACCTTGCTTCGTCAGGGAGATTCGAATACCTTCTGGATCACTATCTCAGCTATCTCAATGATCAGGAAAAAGAGGAAACGTACTATTATTATGGACGGTCTCAATTTGAAATGACCAGATACGACAAGGCGGCGCGATATTATCGACTGTTGCTGAAAGAGTTTCCTAAGACGCTGTATCATGACCAGGTAACCGCGGAGCTGGCCGATATTGAAAGCGGTAAGCTGGAGAGAGAAAAAAAGGAAAAAATTGATAAATTTCTGAAAGAACACAATATCAAACGAAAGCCAAGTAAAAAGCCGGGGGAGACAGAAAAGAAGGACCCTGCCGGCAAGTGACGGTGGTTTCAGGAGAAAAAAAATGATAGAGTTTGTGGATTTTGCCCGGATGGAGCACTTGCTCGATCCTGAAGAGAAAATGGTCTACGATACGGTGCATGCATTTGTTCGAGACCGAATAAAGCCAGACATAGCCGCTCATTTTGAGGAGGGCGCTTTCCCCATCCATCTGGTGAGGGAAATGGGTGAACTGGGGCTCCTTGGTTCCACGCTCCATGAATACGGGGGTGCGGGCCTATCCAATGTTGCTTACGGGTTGATTAATCAGGAACTGGAAAGGGGAGACAGCGGTATCCGGAGTTTTGCCTCAGTTCAGAGTTCGCTGGTCATCTTTCCAATCCATGCCTTCGGTTCTGATGAGCAGAAGGCGCGATTCCTTCCAAAGCTGGTCCTTGGTGAAAGCATCGGCTGTTTCGGGTTGACTGAGCCCGATTACGGGTCTAATCCCGGTGGAATGAGAACTCGGGCGGTTAAGTCAGGGAATCACTGGGTACTCAATGGCACAAAAATGTGGATTACCAACGGATCAATTGCGGACGTCGCGGTGGTATGGGCTGCAACCGAAGAAGGAATTCGGGGATTCCTTGTGGAAAAAGGAATGAAGGGCTTCTCGGCGCCTGAAATAAAACATAAAATGAGCCTGCGTGCTTCTGTTACGTCCGAACTTGTTTTAGAGGATGTTGAGGTTCCCGATGAGAATTGTCTGCCCGGAGCATTGGGGCTGAAGTCCCCGCTGATGTGCTTGACACAGGCACGATATGGTATCGGATGGGGCGCCCTGGGGGCTGCGATGGATTGTTACAACACGGCCGTGGAGTATGCAAAATCGCGGATTCAATTTGACGTTCCCATTGGCCGGTTTCAACTTGTGCAGGCTAAGCTGGCGAAAATGCTGACTGAGATCACCAAGGGACAGCTTCTGGCGCTCCAGATCGGCAGGTTGAAGGATAAAAGCCAGGCGGAGCATTATCAGATATCAATGTTGAAAATGAATAACGTGAGCATGGCACTGGATGTTGCCCGGGAGGCTCGCGATATTCTGGGAGCCAATGGTATTTCCTTAGAGTATCCGGTTTTCCGTCACATGTGTAATCTGGAGTCGGTCAAAACCTACGAAGGTACACAAGATATTCACACTCTGGTTCTGGGCCATTACATTACAGGGATTCCTGCGTTTGAACCTGGAAGAAAAGAAAAAAATTAACTCCTCCCTGAAAGTGCTAAATTTTGTATTTTCTTTTCTGAGTGACTGATGAAAGATCATTTTGTTGGCGCTTTGGTATTTTGTCTCAAATAAAGAGGTTGACATTTCTTGTTTGCTTTTTTAAGCTGTTTATAAATAAAAGGAAAGCAGGTGCCAAAACCGATGGTAATGAAACTTGGTGATATGTTATTGGACGCAGGATTAATCCAGAAAAAACAACTGGAAGAGGCTCTTGGTGTGCAGAAGTCCGAAGGTGGGCGGCTGGGTTATATTTTGACGAAACTGGGCTTTATCAGTGACGAAGAGGTTACCAGTTTCCTCAGTCGTCAGTACGGGATTCCGGCCGTTAACCTGGATCACTTTGAGATCAGCGAGGATGTAATCAAACGAATACCGGTGGATGTGGCCCAACGTTACTCGATTATTCCACTTAGCCGGACCGGTTCTACCCTCACGGTAGCTATTGCGGACCCCACTAATATATATGCCCTGGACGACCTGAAATTCATTACAAACCTGAACATTGAGCCGGTCGTGGCCTCCGAGTATTCCATCCGAAAAGCGATTGAGAAATACTACGAGACTGAAGCAGCCATGGAGTTACGCAAGGTAATGGAAGACCTTGCGGAAATTGATGAGGAAGAGCTTGAGGTTATTGAAGATGATGATGAACTGGATATCGAGAGCCTTGAGGCCTCAAGCGTGGAAGCACCAGTTGTCCGGCTGGTCAATTCAATTCTGACAGATGCTGTACGAAGGGGCGCCAGCGATATTCACGTAGAACCCTATGAGAAGGAATTGAGAATTCGGTTCAGAATCGATGGTATTCTCCACGAGATCATGAAACCTCCGCTGAAAATGCGGGACGCAATTTGTTCCAGAATAAAGATTATGTCGAAACTGGATATTGCAGAAAAACGATTGCCACAGGATGGCCGAATCAAACTCAAGATGAAAATCGAGAGCAAACGTAAAGAGTTGGATTTTCGTGTTTCTGTTCTTCCCACTTTGTTTGGGGAAAAGATCGTAATGAGAATTCTGGATTCGGACATGCTCATGCTGGATATGACGAAGCTGGGATTTGAACCGGAGAGTCTGGAAAATTTTCAAATGGAAGTAACCAAGCCCTATGGGATGGTGCTGGTTACCGGGCCCACGGGAAGCGGCAAAACCAACACATTATATTCGTCCATCAGTTTACTTAATAAGCCGGAGACAAATATCATGACTGCGGAAGACCCGGTGGAATTCAATCTGCGAGGAATCAACCAGGTAAATGTTCGGGAAGAAATCGGATTAACTTTTGCCGCTGCGCTGCGGTCTTTTCTACGCCAGGATCCGAACATTGTCCTCGTGGGTGAGATCCGTGATTTTGAGACTGCCGAAATTGCGATCAAGGCTGCTCTTACCGGTCACCTTGTATTGTCCACTCTTCATACCAACGATGCGCCAAGTACAATCAGCCGTTTGATGAATATGGGAATCGAGCCATTTCTTGTGGCCACTTCAGTTAACCTCATCTGTGCCCAGCGGCTGGTACGTCGGGTTTGTACCCAATGTAAAGAAGAAGTGAAAATTCCTAAGAAAACTTTGCTGAGAATCGGGTATAATGAAGATGAAATTGATAAGGTCAATGTGTCTAAGGGCAGTGGATGTGATCGGTGCAGTGGAACCGGCTACAAGGGTAGAGTAGGTTTGTACGAGGTCATGCAGATTACAGACGAGATGAGAGAACTGATCTTGAGTGGCGCGACTGCAATGGATTTGCGACGTCAGGCAACGAAAGACGGAATGATTACCCTGCGTCGAAGCGGCTTGATCAAGATCATGAATGGTCAGACCAGTATTGAAGAAGTTTTGCGAGAGACCGTCCTCTAGACGGAGGGGGAGAATATGGACGTTACGCTAACACAGCTCTTAAAAACAATGGTTGAGCAGAATGGAACGGACTTGCACATTACGACAAATTCTCCTCCCCAGATTCGTCTCAATGGAAAGCTGATTCCGTTGAAACTTGCCGCCTTCACACCGACTGATACAAAAAAGATGATTTATTCCATCTTGAATGACTCTCAGAAACAACGGTTCGAGGAACAGTTGGAACTTGATTTCTCTTTCGGAATTAAGAACCTGGCCCGCTTCCGTGCAAATGTCTTTTACCAAAGAGGTGCCGTCGCCGGCGCATTCAGGCTAATTCCATACGAAATCCGGAGCTTCGATGCGCTTGGTGTTCCAAGAATCATTTCGCATCTTTGTGATTTACCAAGGGGCCTGATTCTCGTAACGGGGCCCACAGGCAGCGGAAAGTCAACCACCCTGGCATCCATGATTGACAAAGTGAATTCAGACAGAAGTGAACATATTATCACCATTGAGGATCCGGTTGAATATCTACATTCCCACAAGAAATGTATCGTAAACCAGCGGGAGGTTCATACAGACACAAAATCCTTCAGCCGGGCGCTGCGTGCTGCCCTGAGGCAGGACCCTGACGTAGTGCTGGTAGGGGAGATGCGGGATCTTGAAACAGTAGAAACAGCTCTGACAATAGCGGAAACCGGCCATTTAACTTTCGCGACGCTGCACACCAATTCGGCGGTGCAGACCATCAACCGCGTAATCGACATTTTCCCTGCACATCAGCAAACGCAGATTCGAACTCAGCTTTCTTTTGTTCTGGAAGCTGTGCTCTGCCAGTCTTTGCTGCCAACAGCAAATGGTAAGGGCAGGTGTCTGGCAATGGAAGTCCTGATTCCAAATGCTGCTGTCCGCAACTTGATTCGGGAAGACAAGATTCACCAGATTTATGCGACGATGCAAACTGGCCAGCTGAAGCATGGCATGTTGACGTTCAACCAATCGCTGGCGAGCCTGTATTTTCAGGGGAAAATAACGAGGGAAATTGCAGTTGCCCGATCTTCCAATAAGGAAGAACTGCTTGACATGATGAATCGGGGGGTAGGGGCTGTGGACATGAAACCGGCGCCAGAGCGGCCGAATCGAAATCCAAAGATTAAATATACATAGGTCAGGAGGGATGTATGCTTTTTGAATATACAGGGAGAACGCGATCCGGTGAAGCCCGAACTGGAGAGATCAAGGCGATGCATCGTGAGGAAGCCATCGCTCTTCTGAGAAAGCAGAACATTGTGGTCACTGCGATCAAGGAAAAGGAAGCTACCGGGCTTTCCAAAATTTCCTTTGGTGGCAGCGTCTCAGTGAAGGACCTGGCCATTTTTACCAAGCAGTTTTCCGTTATGATTGACGCAGGTCTTCCCCTCGTCCAGTGTCTGGAAGCGTTGGCATCTCAGCAGGAAAACAATTTCTTCCAGAAGACGCTTTTTGAAATACGGGGGGATGTGGAAACCGGCATGACATTGGCAGATTCTATGGAAAAACACCCGAAAGCATTTGACAACCTCTATGTCAACATGATTGCGGCAGGCGAAGCCGGTGGTATTCTGGATATCATCATGCAACGGCTCTCAATCTACATTGAAAAGGCTTACAAACTGAAAGCGGCTTTCAAATCTGCCATGGTGTATCCCACCACGGTTTTTACTTTTGCCATTCTCATTGTGGCGATTATTCTCTGGAAGGTTATTCCGGCCTTTGCCGGCATGTTCAGGAGCATGGGTGCGGAATTGCCTCTCCCAACCCGAATAGTTGTGGCGTTATCCAACTTCATGGTCTCATTCGGTTGGCTTTTGATCGTTTTCATTGTGGTCGCAGTAATAGGTGTTCGTCAATATTATAAAACAAACGGTGGACGGCACATGATTGATGGACTACTGTTGAAGGCGCCGATCCTTGGCACTATCTTGCGAAAGATTGCGGTGGCCCGGTTCAGCCGAACCCTTTCCACGCTGGTGTCCTCCGGTGTTCCTATCCTGGAAGGCCTGTACATTACCGCAAAGACTTCGGGCAATGCCATTATTGAGGATGCTGTTCTCTCTACACGAAAGTCTGTTGAAGAAGGAAAGACAATATCAGACCCCCTCAAGGACTCAGGGGCATTTCCACCGATGGTTACGCAGATGGTCACTGTCGGGGAGTCCACCGGCGCCCTGGACACCATGCTTTCCAAAATTGCAGATTTCTATGAGGACGAGGTTGATACTGCGGTGGCTAGCCTGATGTCCCTTATGGAACCGGTTATGATCATGTTTCTTGGAGGTCTGGTTGGCGGAATCGTTGTGTCCATGTATCTGCCTATATTCAAGATCATTACTCTGGTGAAGTAGATTTTCTTGCAAGTTGGACATTCCCGCCTGAAAGGGAATAGGAAAACAGGTAATTGAGCAATGTCTGGCACAGAGAAGAATAAGCTGCCTTTTGGAGACGAAGTTTCGGGATTGCGTTTTTTTCTGTCCCGGTCTTTGACAGCCCTGTTGATTCTGGTTATTATTTCACTTTTAAAGGTTTTTGAGCCGGACCTGGCGAATTTTTCGCGGATTGTGGTTCTTTTTCTGTTCTATATTTCGATAATGGTTCTCTGCTTTGTTTCCGGAATTCGGAGAAACTACCTGATACTTCTTATGACAGATGCTGCATTCATTACCTGGGTGGTTTATCTTACGGGGAGCCAGGACAGCCAGTTCCAATTTCTCTACTTGGTCCTGGTTGTATTCGGAGGATTTTACCTGAAGAGGGAGAGTCTTCATCTGCTGGCAGCGATTGTAATCGCGCTTTTCTCACTTCTTCTGATCTTAGAGTATCTTGCTGTCATCCCATTGATGGGTGCCCACACCATGACGGATACCCAGGTCCCCTATACGATCGGTGTCAATTTCGCCGCGATTTTTCTGGTTTCACTGATTATTGGGGTTTTGTCGGTTCGAATCCGCCAACTGACCGGACAGGTGGAATTAAAAGAGAAGCGGTTGAGGGAAATCACCATTCTGAAAAACCAGATTGTAGATTCTGTTCCCAGTGCGATGCTGACTACAAATGCCAATTTCCAGGTGACGTTTATGAACAATGTTGCCCGTGAATTTCTTCGTATGAATCAGCTATTTGATGAAGCAGAACTTATGAACAATAATGTTAACGACTTTCTTCCGGTATCCAAGATTCTCCTGGAATCGGATGATGGTCGAATGCAACGGGGGGAACACGAATTTGAGAACGGGACCATCATTGGTCTGAACATGACGAAGATGTATAGCGGCGGGAAATTTACCGGCCTGTTGGTCCTGTTTCGGGACTTGACTGAGTGGAGAGCGATGGAAAAGAGCGCGTTGTTCAAAAACAGTCTAATGTCCCTGGGTGAAATGGCGGCTGGAATTGCACATGAAATTCGCAATCCACTTGCGTCAATCCAGGGTGCCGTACAGCTCCTAAAAGAACAGGATACATCGAAACAAGCTGACGAATTGTACGAGATTATTCGACAGGAGTTGGCCAGGTTGGGGAACACTATCCAGGATTTTCTTAGCTTTACCAGGGAGAATGGCCCAAGGGCAGAACCCGCCAACGTCTGTCGGCTGGTTGCCGAAGTAACCAATTTATTTGAGAAAGGTTGTAAGGAGGGAATTGAATTATCTGTTTCCCCCGATGTGTACGCAGGTGAGGCGTGGGTTAAATGTGAGCGGGGCAAATTCAAGCGCGTCATCTGGAACATCCTGAAGAATGCCGAGAAGGCGGTGCAGTATCAGGACTCGAAACGGATCAGCGTAAACATTGAGATGGGCATTCCTGAAATTACAATCCGAATATCAGACAATGGGAAAGGGATTCCTGAGAAAATTCGTGAGAGAATCTTTCAACCCTATTTCTCAACATTTGCCAAAGGGTTCGGTCTGGGTCTGTCCATTTCCAAGAGCATTGTGGAGGAAATGGGAGGCAGGATTGAAGTAGGAGGAACCTTTGGGGAAGGAGCTGTTTTTTCAATTGCAATTCCTCGATGTGACAGACTTGCAGAGGAGACCTCGCCATGAATATAAGTCGAGTATTGCTGGTTGATGACGAAAAGAGCCTGCTCTTGATAATGTCTCAGGCCCTGGATTCACAGGTGGATGAAATACAGCAGGCTGAAACGGCGGAACAGGCACTGGAAATCATGGAGAAAGATGATTTTGATCTTGTAATTACAGATCTCAAACTGCCGGGATTGTCCGGGCTGGATTTGTTCCAGGAGGCAAGGAATCGTGGATGTCAATCTGACTTTATTATCATAACAGCTTTTGCGTCTGCCGCTTCCGCAATCCAGGCATTGAAACTGGGTGCCGCAGATTACCTGATGAAACCGTTCGATATTGAAGAACTGAGAATTGTTGTAAAAAGAGTGTTGTCCCATCGCTCCATGCGGGAAGACGTGAAGACATTGAAACGGCAGTTGATGGAAGACGTGGATAAGGGCGGTATTATTGGCAAGAGCCACGAAATGAGCAACCTCTTGCACATGGTTCAGCAAGCTGCTCCCACTGATCTTGCAGTCCTTATTACAGGTGAAAGCGGAACAGGTAAAGAGCTGGTGGCCAAAGCTGTTCATCGAAACAGTAAACGAAAAGAGGCACGTTTCTTGTCTGTCAACTGTGCAGCGCTGCCGGAATCACTATTGGAAGCCGAACTGTTCGGAGTGGTTAAGGGAGCTTACACCGGGGCGGTTTCCTCGCGCAAGGGGCTCTTTGAACTATCCGACGGAGGCACACTGTTTCTGGATGAAATCGGTGAGATGCCATTTAGTATGCAATCAAAACTGTTGAGAGTTTTGCAGGAATTTGTGATTCGCCGAGTTGGTGGTGAAAAGGATATCCATGTGGACGTTCGAATCGTTGCGGCCACTAACCGAAACCTTGAAGAATTGATAAAGGCTAAGCAATTTCGTCAGGATCTGTTTTTTAGAATTAATGTATTCCATCTGCATTTGCCATCGTTGAGGGACAGACAGGAAGATATCGCATTGCTGACGGAATATTTTATCAAGAGAATCAGCAATAGACTGGAAATAAACCCGCCAAAATTGAGTCCGGAGGCACTGGGACGCTTGGAAAGTTACAATTGGCCCGGGAATATCCGGGAGCTTGAAAATGTCATTGAACGTGTACTGGCCTTTTCCCCCGGTGAGATAGTTCTGCCGGAGCACCTGCCGGACGAGATTAACCAGGGCCCCGATTCATTGTCTGAAGTGTCGCTTTCGGACAAAGGAATGGATGTGGAAAAGGAATTGCGTCATGTCCGCTACCTCTACATGGTTAAGGCAATGGAGAAATGCGAGGGAAAAATGGGAGAAGCTGCATCCCTGCTTGGTATGACATTCCGCTCGTTCCGGTACCATTTTCACAAACTTTGTGATGAATTTGGAAGAAAGTCGGGGCCTGTCGAATAGCTTCAATCCGCGAAACAGGCTGATTCTGCGGTATAATGAAAAGTGATGTCCAAGGAGAAGGATTTGGAAGAACTGCATAGCAAGAAAGAAGAACAATTGGAAGAGTCGGGATCGGTGGAGACAAAGGTCAAGAAGCTTCCCGCCTATCTTCGATACTGGGGGTTGAAAAAATATCCCTTCGCCCTTGCACCGGATCCATCCATGATTTACATGAGCAAGCAGCATCAGGAATGCCTGGTGCGGTTGAAATTTGCTGTGGTATCAGGGAAAGGTGGAGCATTACTTATTTCCGAAAATGCAGGAGATGGAAAGACAACACTTCTTAACAAATTCATGCAAACCATAGAAGCGGATGTGGGTACTGATGTTCGAATTGCCTTTCTGGATCATCCTACCCTGTCTGTGAACGAGATGTTGGGCGAGATTGCCCGGCAGTTTGGGGTCGACGAATTTGATACAGCAGATAAAATCAGTATTCTCAACAATATGAGGGCCAAACTGACGGAATTGAACCGGAATGACATCAAGTGTATTGTGGTTATTGATGAAGGTCAGATGCTTGCGCATAACCCGGAAATGCTGCAGGAGCTTCGAATTTTGATGAACCTGGTTTACAACGGCTCTTTTCTTCTGAGTTTTATCTTGTCCGGCCAGAAACCTCTCGAACCGGCTATTCGGAACATGCCGGAATTCTGGCAACGTCTTCCTGTACGGTTTTTTCTGCGAAATCTGGATTTTCCGGACACAAAAAGACTTATTTCCCACCGGATCCAACTTTCTGGAGGAGACAGCTCAAAGATTTTCAGTGAGACAGCACTGAAGGGCATTTACAATTTCTCTGAAGGCTGTCCCCGGGTAATTCTGTCTATTTCGGACTTAACGCTGGTAATCGGTCATTCGATGTACTCTAAGAAAGTCGACTTTGCCGAAGTGTCGGAGGCCTGCGGTGACATGAACAAAGGTGGGGAAAGCTATCATTATTTCAACTACCTGAATGATGATCGGCTGGAAGCCAGTGAGGCCAGGAAACAGAAATGTCCATTCTGTGAATCATTTATTGATGATGGACTGATCTATTGTCCGAACTGTAATTTTCTGATAGACAAACAGATAACTCCCAGCGCTATTCAGTGCATCCACTGTGGGGTTTTGAATAAACCAGGTTCTACCCTGTGCTCTTTCTGTGGAAAGATTTTAATGGTAGAATGTCCTTTCTGTGGGGCGCACAACCCTCCTGCTCGCAAGCAGTGCGGAGCATGCGGGTATGCTTTAACCAAGCAGGTTGGCCCCAATCCGGCAGATGAGCTGAAGCGAATGCTGAACAGCGGCGAGTTGGCGGGACACATGAACGTGTCCAAGGTGCGGGATATGTTCGCAAAGGAAGAACCATTATTGTTGATCGGGGTTCAGTCAAAATGGCTCAGAAAGCTTCCCAGTATTCGGGTTTTTCGGAACGAGCGCCAGATCAAGCGGTTCAACGGAGCGGTGATTGTGACGGATCAGGGTATCAGCATGGTAGGGAACAAGAATTCCCACTATGTGCCCTACTTCCATACTGAACGAGTGGAACGAACAGTGGGGAAGACTACGATGCTAATGATTACGTTGCGAGAAGTACATGAGAATGTTGTAATTGAGCTTCCTCTCGGGGAAGCGGCCAAGTCACAATTGACAATGGCTTTAACCCGTTATATCACGAGTGTTCAGGAGGATAAGGAATGAATAAGTACGTATATTATTTTTCAAAGCAGGGAGCGGAAGGAAATGCGGGAATGAAGAACCTGCTGGGCGGAAAGGGTGCCAATCTCGCTGAAATGTGCAATCTTGGCGTGCCGGTTCCGCCGGGATTCTCCCTTTCGACCGAGGCCTGCGTTCATTATTATCGGAATGACGGAAATTATCCGCAGGGCCTGGAAGAAGAGGTACGGGAGAATCTGGCCCGTCTGGAAAAGGAGTTGGGAAAGAGCTTTGGCGACACAAAGAATCCATTGCTGGTCTCGGTCCGTTCCGGTGCCCGTGTCTCCATGCCGGGGATGATGGACACAGTTCTGAACCTGGGACTCAATGACCAGTCGGTTCTGGGACTGGCGGCGGCTTCCGGCAATGAGCGGTTTGCCTATGATTCTTACCGACGCTTCATTCAGATGTTTGGAAATGTTGTTATGGGAATGGATTCCGAACATTTCGAGTCCAGGTTAACCGGCATGAAAAAGGCCCGTGGTGTAAAAGAGGACACAGAACTGAGCGCGTCAGATCTAAAGGAACTTGTGAGTCAGTTCAAAGCAGTTTTCCAGGATAAAACTGGGGAAGCATTCCCTCAGGAACCGATAAAGCAGCTCTGGAAAGCTGTTGGTGCCGTGTTTGGTTCCTGGAACAATGATCGTGCGTTTACCTACCGCAGAATCAATCATATTCCGGACGATTGGGGTACTGCGGTGAACGTTCAGTCTATGGTTTTCGGGAATATGGGGAACGATTGCGCAACTGGCGTTGCTTTTACCCGTGATCCGGGCAGTGGCGAAAAGCGTTTCTTCGGCGAATATCTGGTTAATGCTCAGGGAGAAGATGTCGTTGCGGGTATCCGAACGCCCCATCCTATTTCAAAGGAACAGGCCGGTGATTCCGGGCTGAAGTCGCTGGAAGAAGAAATGCCTGAAATTTACGGAGAACTGGTAGATATTTACAAAAAGCTGGAAGCCCACTACCGGGATATGCAGGACCTTGAATTTACCATCGAAAGAGGTAGACTCTATCTACTCCAGACCCGAAATGGGAAACGGACAGGCTTTGCCAGTATCCGAATCGCGGTAGATCTCGTGGAAGAAGGGTTGTTGACGGAATCGGAAGGCCTGCGCCGCGTGGACCCCAACGCCATCACCCAGCTCCTGGCTCCTGTTTTCAATATGGAAAACAAAGATGAGGCCCTTTCAGCAGGAAGGTTAATGGCCAAAGGCCTCAATGCGGGGCCGGGCGCGGCCAGCGGAAGGATTGCCCTATCAGCGGAAAAGGCGATTGAGATGTCGGCATCCGGGAAAGTCGTCCTGGTGCGATTTGAAACTTCCCCGGAAGATCTGGCTGGAATGGATGTGGCGCAGGGAATACTGACAGCCCGTGGTGGAATGACCTCCCATGCGGCGGTTGTGGCCAGGGGCATGGGAAAACCATGTGTCGTCGGGTGCGGTGATCTCGACATCAATTATGATAATAATACCGTGACAGCCGGTGGTCGAACACTGAAAGAGGGAGATAATATTTCCATCGACGGAACGACCGGAGAAGTACTGGAAGGAATCGTCGAAACCATGGAATCAGAAGTTATTCAGATTCTTGTGGAAGGAAGAGGTGAGGCCTCTGAGTCCATTGTATATCGCAATTTCTACAAGCTGATGAGCTGGGCGGAGAAAGCTAAACAACTCGGTGTTCGGACCAACGCGGATACTCCTCACGATGCAGAAATAGCCCGCAGTCTGGGAGCGAAGGGCATTGGGCTATGTCGGACCGAGCACATGTTCTTCGACGAAGATAGGATCCTGGCGGTCCGTGAAATGATTGTGGCGGAAACCACAGTTGAACGGGAAAAAGCGCTTTCTAAAATTCTGCCCATGCAGAGGGAAGATTTTGAAGGTATTTTCACGGCTATGAACGACCTGCCGGTAACCGTCCGTCTTCTGGACCCACCTCTCCATGAATTCTTGCCAAAGGAAGAAGAAGCGCAGTCCGAGTTGGCAGCGCAGCTTGGCGTACCTCTGGATGGATTGCAGCAGCGGATTGAGTCCCTGATGGAAATGAACCCCATGCTGGGGCACCGCGGTTGCCGTCTCGGCATAACTTATCCTGAAATCTATAAAATGCAGGTTCGGGCCATTTTTGAGGCAGCCGTAAACTGCAAGGAAAAGGGTGTGAACCCCGTACCGGAAGTGATGATTCCACTGGTCGGGTTCAAATCCGAGCTGGCTTTTCTTAATGAAATCCTGGTGAAGGAAATTGAGGCCGTGTTTGCGGAAAGGGGCACCAGGGTAGATTACCTGATGGGTACGATGATCGAAGTCCCCCGGGCAGCCATTACGGCCAATGAGATAGCGGAAATTGCCGAGTTCTTTTCTTTTGGTACCAACGACCTGACGCAGATGGGGCTTGGATTTTCCCGGGATGACGCGGGAAGCTTTATTGGAGATTATCTAACCAAGAAGATATTCCCTTTTGATCCCTTCCAGACCATTGACGTGGCAGGTGTCGGAGAACTTGTAAGGATTGCCTGTGAAAAGGGCCGGAGCGTTAAACCGGACCTGAAATTGGGAATCTGTGGAGAACATGGTGGTGACCCCGCATCGGTCCATTTCTGCCATGAGGTGGGATTGAATTATGTCAGTTGCTCTCCCTACCGGGTGCCAGTCGCGATCCTTGCGGCAGCCCAGGCCAATCTTTCCTGACAGATCATTTACCAATACTTATGAAAGCCCGCCGTCAGGCGGGCTTTTTTTATATATGTCTTCAGATATTTAAGAATATGAATCGCGATTCATCCGGAATAACATTGGCATGATATGCTATTCTTCCATATGAATAAATGAACCGGATTTTGCGGTTGAAATCCGGGGGAGGAAGAAACATGGGTGAGAATTTTCTGTTGCAGCCAAGGAAATACAAGTCACTGATGGCGGATGCCGGTTCCCGGGCGGTTATGGACAAGACCATTGCTTTTTTTGAAGACATGGGTAAAACGCGCCTGACTGAGGATTTTAATCAGCGGGTATGGTACCGGGAATTCCTTGATTTTCTGAAGAAAGAACAGATTTTTGCGAAATTGCTTACCCCGAAAGAATATGCCGGAGGCGATCCGGATTGCCGTTGGGATACGGCGAGAAATAGTGAATACAGTGAATTACTTGCATTCTACGGAATCGGTTACTGGTACTGTTTTCAAGTGACCATTCTGGGACTGGGTCCCATCTGGATGAGCGACAACGAGAGAGCCAAGCAGAAGGCGGCTCGGCTGCTGAAAAAAGGGGCTATTTTTGCTTACGGTTTATCCGAAAAAGAGCACGGGGCGGACATTTATTCAACCGAAACCAAATTAACTCCAGGGGCTGAGGGCAATTATCTGGCGAACGGCGAGAAGTACTACATTGGAAACGGTAACGAAGCAGCCATGGTGTCCACCTTTGGAAAAGTTGATGATGGAAGCGGTGACTATGTGTTCTTTGTGACCAATTTTGAGCATAAACAATATGAATTGAAAAAGAACGTTGTAAGCCATCAGGAATATGTGGCCAATTTTGCTCTCCATGACTACCCGATTACGGATGAGGACATCCTGATTCGAGGCCAGGCCGCTTGGGATGCCGCACTGAATACTGTGAACGTTGGAAAATTCAACATTGGCCCCGCCTCCATTGGTGTAGCGGAACACTGTTTTTATGAGGCCATTACCCACGCGGCGAACCGTGTGCTCTACGGGATGCATGTCACGGACATGCCTCATGTGCAGAAAGGCTTTGTGGACTCGTGGCTTCGTCTGATTGCCATGAAACTGTATCAGCGCAGGGCAACCGACTACTTTCGCCTCGCATCATCAGAAGACCGCCGGTATCTCCTTTTCAATCCCACCAGCAAAATGAAAGTTACAACCCAGGCGGAACAGGTAATTGCTCTCTTGTGGAATATTGTTGCGGCCAAGGGTTTTGAGAAAGACACATACTTTTCAATGGGTGCATCCGACATCTGGGGTCCGTCCAAGCTGGAGGGGACCGTCCATGTTAACGTGCAGTTGATCCGTAAATTCATCGAAAACTACTTCTTCAATTCGAAGGAGTATCCGGATGTTGAACCTGTACTGGATGACAGAGACGACAATTACCTGTTCCACCAGGGACCGGCCCGGGGCCTTGGAAAGGTCCAGTTTCATAACTACTACCCAATTTTTAAGGAGTTCAAGGATCTTCCCAACGTGGGGAGATTCATGGAACAGGTGAAGGTTTTCAGAGAGATGCTGATGAAGGCCGCGCCGGATAAGACACAGGGCGCAGACCCGTCCTTTTCTCTGCCGGTAGGAGAAATGTTTTCCATTGTTGTTTACGGGCAGCTCATTCTTGAGCAGTGCCGACTGGAGGGAATGGACCGGGCCATTGTAAACCAGATATTTGACTTCATGGTGCGGGATTTCGCGTCTTTCGGCCTTGAGATTTATGACATCCACGTAACAAGTGATGCGCAACGGGAATTCTGCAAGCAAATCATGTTGCTTAGACCGGAGCAAAGTGATGAGGAATATCAGAAGGTCTGGAAAGAATATGTCTTTCCGTTGAACGGTCAGTATGAAATGACACCGTAAAACAGCCGTGATGGGTGAAGAGT